>NZ_JBIAFO010000021.1:0-113042 GCF_042869355.1 Streptomyces sp. NPDC007088 | reverse complement strand
GCGGGGGGGCCGGGGGCGCCGGGGGCGGGGGGGGGGGGGGGGGGGGGGGGCGGGGGGGGGCCCCCCCCCCCCCCCCGGGGCCCCCCCCGCCCCCGCGGGGGGGGGGGGGGGGGGCCCCCCCCCCCCCCCCCCCGGCTGCGCGAGCACACCCGCGGCCCCCGCGGCGCCCCAGCCCCGCAAACCGTAAATCCCGCGGCGCCCACGCCCCGCAAGCCCTCGATCAGCCCCGCAGGCCGTAGAACAGCACGGGGGAGTTCGGGCGGAACCCGATACGCGGGTACACCGGCGCTCCGGCGACGGTCGCGTGCAAGGTGGCCCGCGTCAGCCCGGTCCCCCGGGCGCCCTCGTACAGTGCTCTGCGCGTCACCGCCTCGCCGTATCCCCTGCGCTGCCACGCGGGGTCGGTGGCCACGAGGATCACGAAGAGGCGGCCCCGCGCCTCCACCGCCCCGGCACACGTCACCGGCACGCCGTCCCGCAGCCCCAGGTAGGCGTGGACACCGTCCTTCCAGAGCGCGGAGCCGGCCAGTCCGTCCCGGCCCTCCTCCAGCGGGAACCCGTAGGCGCGCGAGTTGAGGTCCGCGTACGCGCGCAACTGCTCCTCGGTGCGCACCCGCGTGAACGTCAGCTCCGGATGGACCGGTTCGGGCAGCGGGAGCAGGTCCCCCGCCATGCCGACCCCGGGGAAGGCGAGTTCGAGACCCGCCCGCGCGGCCGCCTCCGGGAGCCCGGCACGGGCCTCCTCGTCCAGAAGATTTTCGAACAACCACAGGAAACCCGGACGTTCCTTCGCGCGCATGATCTCCGCGACCGCGCCCAGCCGCCGCTCCAGGAGCGGCGCGCCGATCCCGGCCTCGGTCAGCGTCACACAGTTCCAGAAGGCGAACCGGCAGTCCGCCCAGCGCACCGCGACACCGGGCAGATCCCGCACGTCCGCTCCCGCGTCCCGGTCCAGCACCATGGCGCGCCAGACCGTGGTGAGCTGCTCCACCGACTCAATCGACTCCGCGATGTCCGTCACCCGGGCTCCTCGACTCTCCGCCACCCCGAAGGCCGTGCGGCAGTACACCGCCCGGCACCACCCCGGGCCCTGGGAACCCCGGGGCCCGCCCTGTCGCGGACCGGTCGCGATGCTACCGGGAGAACCGCGCGGCGGAGAGGGAATCAGCACACCTGCCGCCGTCGGCACATGTGAGCCACGGCGACACCTCCTCGGCCGTCGGCAGGCACGAGAACCTCCCGAACCGCCCGTGCGTCCGGCCGCCGTGTGCCACCGTGTTCCCACAGACGAGCGCCCTGGAGGAGAACCGTGCCCTACCTCGCTCAGCTTCCCGTCGCGGACGAGGCGCTGCCCGCCACGTTCGCCAGGTTCCGCGAGTCGGGACCGGTCGTCCCGCTGGAACTGCCCGCCGGGGTCCGGGCGTGGGCGGCGACCACACACGCCGCCGTGCGCGAGGTGCTGGACGGCGACGACCGGGCCTTCGGTAAACACGTCACGCACTGGAAGGCGCTCCACGAAGGGCGCGTCCCCGAGGACTGGGCGCTCATGCCCATCGTCGTGGGCGATCACATGCTGATGCGGGACGGTGCCGAACACCGGCGCCTGCGGGGGCTGTTGGCCAAGGCCTTCACACCCGCGCGAGTGGCGGGGCTGCGTCCCCGGCTGGAGGTGATCACCGACGATCTCCTGGACCGGCTCGCCGGCCACCTGGGCGAGGGTGGGGCGGCGGATCTGGTGCCCCTGTTCGCGGAACCCCTGCCGATCGCCGTGATCAGCGAACTCTTCGGCATCCCCGAGGAGAGGCGGCCCACGATCCGCGAGACCACCCGCGTGCTCTACTCCCACGCGAGCACACCCGAACAGGCGCACGAGGCCCACCGCGCCCTGGTCGCGAGCCTGCGCGATCTGGTACAGGAGAAGCGGCAGCACCCCGGCGACGACCTCACCACCGCTCTGGTCCACGCCCACGACGAGGAACAAGGACTGACGGAACAGGAGTTGGTGGACTCCCTCTTCCTGCTCCTGATCGCCGGTCACGAGACCTCCGTGCACATGCTCGGACACGCGCTCGTCCACCTCCTGCAACACCCGGACCAGCTCGCCTGGGCGCTCGCCGGGGACCGCTGGGACGCCGTGGTCGACGAGACGCTGCGGCTGAACCCGCCGGTGGCCGCGTCGGTGTTCCGCTACGCCCTGAGGGACGTGCGCGTGGCCGGGGTGACGATCCCCGCCGGTGACCCGGTACTGCTGTGCCTGGGCGGCGCGGCCACCGACCCCGCGCACCACGGACCCGGCGCCGGCCACTTCGACATCACCCGGGAACAGCGCGGACACCTGGCCTTCGGACACGGCCCGCACTTCTGCCTGGGCGCTCCACTGGCCCGGCTGGAGGGCAGGACCGCCCTGTCCCGACTCCTCCACCGCTTCCCCGGCCTGACCCTCGCCTGCTCGCCCGAGGAGGTGCCCTACTCGCCCTCCTTCCTCACGTACGGCCCCCTCTCCGTCCCGGTACGCGCGTGAACGCCTCCGCCCCCGCGCGGAACGGATCAGTCCGGCGTCAGCGGAAAGCGGCGAGTTGCCCGGCCGGTCATCCGGTCATCCGGTCAGACGCGCGGATCGCTGAGCCGCCGAGGGCTGCCTGGCGGTACCCGGGTCGCGTACGCCGGTGACAGCGTCAAGGATGGGCGCGAGGGCAGTCGGGCGCCGTCCCGTCAGCCTGCGTGCCACCGCGACAACGCGAGACGGGAGGGCGGCGTCATGTCCGCAGGCCGGCACCCCCACCGGCCGGACGGGGGAACCGAGACCACGGCTTCGCCCGGCCGCCGCCCCGGCCGGGGGACTCCCGCCCCTCGCCCCTCCTGCCCGGCCCCCGCCGTCCTCTCCTCGCCGACGACCACGGTGGCGGGGAGCGATCCCGAGACCTAAGGACGTACCGCCATGGGAACCCAGACGGCCGGCCCCCACACGGCCGACGCCCTGGTGCTGTTCGGCATCACCGGCGACCTGGCCGAGAAGATGTTGCTGCCCGCCCTCTACGAACTCGTCCGGAAGGGCGAACTGACGGCACGCGTCGTCGGCGTCACCCGCGGCGGATGGACCGTGGAGAGGCTGCGCGAACACGCGCGCTCGGCCGTCACCGCTCAGGGGCCTGTCGACGAAGCCGCCTTCTCCCGCTTCGCCGCTCTCCTGCGCCTGGCCACCGTCGACTACGAGGACCCCGGGAGCTTCCGCTCCGTGGCCGAGGAGACCCAGGACTGCGCCTGGCTGTCGCACTACCTGGCCGTCCCCCCGGCGCAGTACGTCCAGGCAGCCGAAGGACTGGCCGCCGCGGGCCTGAACTCCAACGCCTGGCTGGTGGTCGAGAAGCCCTTCGGTCACGACCTGGCGTCCGCCCGTGAACTCCAGGCGGCCCTCACCCGTCACTTCCCCGAGGACAGGCTGCGCCGGGTCGACCACTTCCTCGGCAAGAACGTCATCGAGAACCTCCTCACCTTCCGCCGGGCCAACCCCCTGCTGGACGCCGTCCTCGACCACACCCACACACGCGGCATCCAGATCACGATGGCCGAGAGCTTCGACGTCGCCGACCGGGGTGGCTTCTACGACGCCACCGGCTGCCTGCGCGACGTCGTCCAGAACCACCTGCTCCAGCTCCTCGCCCACCTCCTCATGGAAACGCCCCGGACCCCCTCCGCCGAGGACAGCCTGGACGAACGCACCCGCGTCCTCGAAGCGATCCGCACCGTCCGGCCGCAGGACTACGTGCGCGGCCAGTACGAGGGCTACCTCGACGTCGACGGTGTGCGGGCCGACTCGGTCACCGAGACCTACACGGCGCTGCGCCTGTGGGCCGACACCGACCGCTGGGCACAGGTGCCCATCGTGATCCGCGCGGGCAAGGCGATGCCCGTCACCGCCATCGAGATCGTCCTGGAACTGCGTCCGCCCGCCGACGACGGCCGACCCTCGGACGGCGCCCCCGCCCCGAACCTCGTCCGCTATCGCGTCAGTCCGCGCTCCGGCGTCACCTTCAGCCTCGTCGTCCAGGGCGAGGAGGAGGCCGGATCGTTCACCCAGGTCGACGCCGCGGCCGACTTCACCGGTCTGACCGGCGACGACATCGACGCCTACCAGCACGTCCTCGGGCACGCGCTCACCGGAGACCCGCGGCTGTTCACCAGCATGGACATGGTCGAGGAGTGCTGGCGCATCGTCGGCGACCTTCTCGACCCCACCACCCCGCCCGCCCCCTACCGGACCGGTTCCTGGGGCCCACAGGCAGCCGATCAGCTGACCACCGACGGCTCCTGGCATCCACTGGAACAGACCCCGGAACACAACTGAACGACTGGCCGCTGTCGGGGCTCCTCTCACCTCCTTCTCCACCGCCTCCACCGGGACCGGAGGCCTCCCGCGGCCCGGGACGGCCGCACTGCTCCAGCCCCGCTGAAGTCGTCGGCGCGGCACGCCACTATGCTCCGAACGCGTGTCGTACGCACTTCGTACGGGAGAAGAGTGCTGTTCGTACGGTCCCTCATCGGTAGCGTACGGGGCGGGAGGTGTGCCATGTCCGAGTTGTTCGACGCGGTCGACGCCCTGGTGGCGTCCCGTTCTCCGCTTCCGCCGCCGTCGGAGCGCAAGCGGTTGCGTGCCGCGCACGGGCTGACGATCGACGAGGTGGCCACCGCGCTGAAGGTGCGCCGGGCCACGGTCAGCGGTTGGGAGTCCGGAAAGACGGAACCCCGGCCCCCGGAGCGTGAGGCGTACGCGCGGCTGTTGGAGAAGCTCACGGAGCTCTATCCCGCTCCGGCCGAGGCAACTGCCGCTGCCCCACAGGAGGTCGCGGAGCCGCCCGCGGCGCCCGGCCCGCCCGCCGCGGCTGCGGCAGCGCGCACCCACTCCGCGTTCCGGGCGGGCGAGCCCCCAGCGGTGACGGCGTCGGAACAGCCCCGGATCCCCGCCCCCGTGGTCGCCGCTCCGGCGGCAACGCCGCGCCCGGCACGCACCACCGCCCCCTCCTCGACGTCGCACCGTCCCGGCACGAGGCGGGAGTCCTCGTCCGGTGGCGGTGATCCGCGGTTCGAGAACGGGCCGTTGGCGGTCGTCGACGTCGAGGACGGGAAGCTGCTGGCGTACTGCGCCGGTGGCCTGATCCTGGACGTGCCCGCCAAGTCGGTCGCCGGCCTGGTGGAGTGGACGCTGAAGGAGGGCAGGCTGGGGCAGCCGAAGCTGTCCGGTCCCGGGAAGCCCGCTGATCCGCTGCTCGTACTCACCGAGGCCGTGCTGGAGCGCCTCGGCCTCCCCACGACTCTCACGGCGGAGGAGCGACGCGCCGGACGGCTGCCCGAAGGGCACAAGGTCCTCAAGCAGTTGGCGCGCGCGCAGTGGCGGCTGACGAAGCGCGGGTTCGGGCCGTGGGCGCGGATCTACCGTCCCGCGACCGGCTCGGAGCGGGCCTGCGTGCAGTTGTGCGTCCCGTCCTGGGAGGCGCTCGACACCCGGCACTGGGGGACGGCCGCGCAGCTGCCCCCGGCAGATCTCGCACGCGTCCTGGGCGTCTACGCCTCGCGAGTCATGACGCCACGCGGTTCCACCGCCGTCACCGGCCTGGAGCTGATGACGGCCCTGCACCCGCCGACCCGCGCCTCCGAGCCGGACGCCGACGGCAAGCGGCACCCCGAGCACAACCCCGGCTCACTCGGCAAGGACCCGGTGGACTGCGCCCCGTGCGAGGCCCCGGACGGGCACCCGCTCCTGAAGGATCTGCCGCGCTTCCATGTCCGGGGCCCGGCCGAGGTGCTGTTCGAGGAGGCGTACGACTGGGCGCGCCCCCTCACCGACGAGGAGTGCCTGCGCCGCAGCCTGGTCGGCATCGACGTGAACATGGCCTTCGCCGCCGGAGCCAACGGTCTGGTGGTGGGCCTCGGCGCACCCACGCACCTCAGGAACCCGGCGTTCGACCCGAAACTGCCCGGCTCCTGGCTGGTGGACCTGTCGCACGTCGACCTGTCCCGGGTGAAGGTCGGCAAGGACAAGTGGGCCGAACTGGACGCGAGTCTTCTGCCCAGCCCGTTCACGCCGAAGGGCGAGCGCCCCGAGGGCCCGGCCTGGTACGCGACACCGACCGTCGCCTACGCCCAGGAGCTGGGCTACGACGTCGCGCCGGCCGAGGCGTACGTCCGGTACGACAACGGCCGCTACCTGGACGGCTGGTACAACAGGCTGCGCGACGCCTACCTCGCGACCATGGCCGATCTCGGCGTCGACGCGAACCTGTCACCGGCGGACTTCCTGGCGGCGATGGACGGTTACCGCCGCCGTGACCCGCAGCTCGCGATCGTGGTGTCCGCGGTGAAGGCGACGGTCAAGGGCGGACTGGGCAAACTGCGCGAGAGGCCCCGAGGAGAGGGGTGGCGGCCGGGCGAGCCGTGGCGGGCGCTGTCCCGCCCGACGTGGCGGCCGGACCTGCGCGCCGCGGTCATCTCCCGCACGCGGACCAACCTGCACCGCAAGATCGTCAGGCACGCGGCCTTCACCGGGCAGTACCCGGTCGCGATCCTCTCCGACTGTGTCGTCTACGCGGTCGACGGTGAGACCCCGCTCGACTTCCTGCCCTACCGGGAGGGCAAACCGCTCCCGGGCGGCTTCAGGCTCGGGGTGAACCCGGGCCTGGTCAAATGGGAGGGTACGCAGACCACCCTGTGGGGCGAGGGCCTGCGCGAGCGGTTCGAGGCCCCCGAGCTCAACCTCGCCCGGTACATCAAGGACGGCACCGTCACCGGACAGGACAACGGAGAGTAGGTAGACCGTGGGCGACTTGTTCGGGGACGGCCTGGACAGAGCGGTGCAGAAGGCGTTCACCCGCCCCGTGCCGAAGTCGGCCGGCGCGCAGATGCGGTATCTGGTCAAGCAGCTCAAGGGAACCAAGGCCGTCGCCCGGATGCTGCGCATCTCCCAGCGCACCGTCGAGCGGTACGTGAAGGACCAGATCAAGAAGCCCCGCCCCGAACTCGCGGCGCGCCTGGAGGACGAGGTGAAGAAGCGGTGGCAACCGCAGATCCGGGCGAGGGCCAGGGAGAAGGCCGCGAACACCGACGGCCTCGTCATCGACACCCGCGCCCGGCTCGGCTACACCGCGCCGGTCGGGACGACGGACCAGGACCGGATCCGGCACCTGACCGTCGCTCTGCCGCCCCGTCACGCCGCCCGTCTCTTCGAGGCCCGGGAACAGGGCGCGGGTGAGGAACGCCTCCGCGAGATCGCCGCCGAAGCGCTCAAGGAGACCTACTTCCAGGACGGCGGCCGACGCGCCGGCTCCCTGGAGGAGGTCCGCTTCACGGACATCGAGCACCTCGAATTCGGCCTGTAGAGGCCGGGCGCTCCGCCGGCTGCCCCACTGCGGCGCGCCCCCCGGCACCGGCCGGTGCGCGGCACACAGCAGCCGGGAGCCGGGCCGTGGTCTGCTCGGGCCCGGGTACGCGTGGGCGCGGTGACGAGAAACCGTCGGCGGCCGGCCGGCCGCCGGTAGCGTGAGCTTCGTGAGGGTGGGAACAGAGGAGACCCGGCTGGTCGTCCTGCGGGGCAACAGCGCCTCGGGGAAGTCGTCCGTCGCGGCCACTCTCCGCGAGAGGTTCGGCCGCGGCCTTGCCGTGGTCGCCCAGGACAACCTCCGCCGCGTGGTGCTGCGCGAGCGGGACCGGCCCGGCGCCGCGAACATCGGCCTGATCGCACGGCGGTTCGTTCCGCGCGGCGGTGGCAGCACCCACCGGCTGTCGGCGCCTCGTACGCCAGGAGCCGCGCAGTCACCTGTACGGGCCGCGCAGGCACGTGTGCGTGCTCCGTCCTTACGGGCGGAGCGGGTTGCCCGTACCAGGGGATCAGCTGTCGCCCGCCGACGCGCCGCTCCCCTTTTGGGAGGGCTCGACCGGGGTGTACATCACCGAGCGCTGTTGCTTGTGGCGCCTGATACGGCCCTTCGCGACAAGTGACTCAAGCGTGTTGCGCACCACCTGTGGGGTCGGCGTGCGGTCAGGGTGCTTCTCCAGGAGCTCGTCCCGCAGCTCCTTCGCCAGCCGCGGCTCGTCGTGTGTCCGCAGCAGGTCCAGCAGGACGTCGCCGAGCAGCGGCTGCCGCGACTTCCCCTTCGCGGCGGTCTTCGCACGTGACTTCCCCCGCACGGCGTTCTTCGCGGTGGCCCCGGCGGCGGGCCCCTTGCGCGAGGTGTTCCCGGCACCTCGCCCCGCCTGCACCGGCGCCGGTTTCTCCTGGGCCGACTCGGGCGGACGGGACGGGTCCGACGGGCCCTCGTACCGCTCGGCGAGACGCATGATGTCGGACAGGAGGGCCTCCTCCTGCTTCAACACCTCCAACGTGTCGGCCAGTTCCTGCTGTCGACGGCGGTTCTCCTCCAGGTCCGACGCGGCTTGCTCGACATACCGCGATCGGAGCGTGGAGGTTGACTGGCTGGTCACCTCGTTCACTCCCTCGTATCCGCATGATTCCGCGCATGGTACCCATGCCGTGGGGGCGGTGCCGAAGTGTGTGCGTGAGTGAGGACGACCGGTCGGGCGGATAATGTTCCCGGCGGGGTGTGAGGTTCCGGTGCGCGCGGTGAGCCAGCCCCTTCGTGGGGCGTCCGGCGTCCACGATCGCCTCGTGCGCACGTCCAGAGGTGTGGCCCCGCAGGAGACATGTGCCCGCAGGGGCGGTGGCGTCCGGGAAACGTACCGGTACGCGGACGGCGACCGGAGCGCCGGGTGTCCCCGCACCTCCGCCGCGTGGACCGGCAGGCTGTCCCGCTCGGGTTCGCCACGCCGGCGCGGCATCGCGCGGCCCAGGCCACTGGCCCCGAAGCCGCCGAACAGACCGTCGAAGCCGACGGAGGCGCCGTTGACCGTGACGAGACGTCCGCGAAGACGGTCGGGGTGACGTCGTACCCCTTCTCCAGACCCGCGGGTGGTGCGTGAGGCCAGGAGAAACCGGTCCCCGCACCGGTTTCCCACTGACCTCACGCACCACCGTTGCCGTACACCGTGGTGGCGGTGACGGCCGGAACTCAGCCCAGGCGCCACTCGTGGTCGTCAGCGGGGTTGCAGCCCGTGACGCTCAGGCGGGAGTCGCGGTAGCCGCCTCCGCCGCTCGGCCCCCAGACCTCCAGGCACCGGTTGTCGCTGGCGAAGTTGTGTATCCAGTACCGGCCGCTGCCGCGGCCCTCCAGCCACCACAGCTGGTTGTCGCCGGTACTGCCGTCACAGACGCCCTCGATGACACCGCCACCGCTGACTCCGGCCGTGCCGGGCAGGTCCATGCACAGGCCGTCCTTGGAGTTGCGGATGACGAACAGGTTGGTGCCCCGGGGGCCGCCGCCCTTGAGCTTCACGTCGAAGTTCCACAGCTGGTTGTCGTTGACGCTGGTGTCGCAGTAGTACTCGTTGACCGGCCCGCCCACCTTGCCGTTGCCGTAGGCGGGGACGTCCGCGCACATGCCGGTCCTGACGTTTCTGAGGACCTTGTTCTGGGTGTAGGAGGCGTCAGGCACGACCGCCTTCTTGATCTCGGGCTTCGGCTCCTTCGCGGTCTTCTTCTTCTCCTTCGCCTCCGCGGCCTTCTCGTCCTTCGTCGCTTCCGTGGTCTTCCCGGCTTCGGGTTTCCCGGTCACCGGGGGCCCCGCCTGCACGGTCACCTCGTGTTTCGCGTCGGCGTCCTTCTTCTCCGGCTTCGGCTTCCTCTCCGACTTCGACGGTGAGGGCGACTGGGCGCGGTACAGGCCCGGCGCCTTCGCCTCCTCCTTGTCCGGGAGCGTCACGCCGGCGGCCACGGGGGCCGCCTTCTCCTTCTCGTCGTCGTCGTTCGCCGCGAAGGCCAGCAGGGGGACGGCTATGAGGAGGACGCCGCCGATGGCCGCCGCCGCGAGCAGCGACTTGGTGGGACGGCCGGTCGGAGGCTCCTCGCCCTTCTTGTCCGTGGCGGTGGCGGCCTCCGGGGGCACCTCACCGGAGGCCGCGGCCGTGACTGCGGACCCCGCCCCGGCACCCTCCGCGCCGCCCGGCGCCGCCGTCCCGCCCCGGCCGGCGGCCTCGGACTCGCCCGTTCTCTCCTCTCCTGCGACGGCCTCGCCCTCCGGCGCCGGTTCGGCCGCCGTCCCGCTCCGGGCCTCGGCACCGGTGCCCTCGGCGGCCTGGGTTTCGGCCACGAGCGGTGCGGTGGCTCCGGTGACCACGGTCCCGGCAGCAACGGATTTCTCGGCCTCGGGCGCTGCGGACTCCGGGTCGGCGCCGGCCGTCCCACGGGCCGGCGCGGGGGCGGGGGTGCCTTTCGCCTCGTCCGGTCCGACGTTCTTCTCCGGCCCGGCCGGTTCGCCCTTCGGCTGGGGCCCGCTTCCCGGGCCGCCCTTCCGGCGCAGCGACGAGGGGTCCGGGCGGCTCACCGATCCGGGAAGCGGGACGGCGCGGCGTACCGACGGTCCCTGCCGGTCCGGGGGTTCCTGGTGGGGCATCGTGTCTCCGATTCGATTCGCGGGGGTCGGGCGGTCATCGGGTGGTACGGGGCGCGGAACCGGCGGTGCGACCGCCCTGTCCCAGTGCCCCCTCGCACAGGTCGGGCCAGCGGAACCGCCCCGGTGCGACAGGGTGACGGCGCAGTGCCTCGTCGAGCCGGTCGAGGGCCGCGCGGTCGTGGTCGTCGAGTTCCGTGGGCTGTGACGGGCCGGCTCCGGGGGCGGCGGCGCCGGGCACCTCGCGGAGCAGTACGAGAGGCGCGTCGGCGGTCCCCCGTACGGCGAGGACGCGCAGCAGCGTGCCCGGGGAGAAGACGATCTCGTCATGGCCCCGACCGGCGCCGGGGCCGCCCGCCAGTTGCCGTACGCGGCGGCCCGTGGACGACCAGATGACGTACTGCTCCCCGGCCGGGCGCGGTTCCCCCGGCCCGAGGGGCAACGCGCACACCGGGGCCGGGTCCCGCAGCAGGGTGCCCGGTTCCACGGCGGGTACGGGACCGGCCGCCCTGCCGCCGTCGCCCGCACCGCGGAACACCACACCCCGGTAGGAGGGCAGCCTGCGCAGTGCCGAGGCCACGCAGGCGACGTACGGCAGCAGCCGGGACGTGTCGGAGCCGAGGTCATGGACGAGTCCGCCGTGGCTCAACGGGCCCTCGACGGTGTGCAGATAGACGTGCAGGGCGACGAGGTCGGCACGTACCGACTCCTGCTCCGGGCCGCGCAGCACAGGCATGCGCGTGAGTGCCCGCGCGACAGCGGCCGCATGCCGTTCCCACACCGGCTCGGCCAGTCGGCGGAACTCACCCCGTTGCGCCTCGGTGCTGATGTGGCCGGGGGAGAAGGGGACCGCGGGAAGCGGAGCCGCCGGTGGCGGTACGGCGTCCGGGGCCCGCGTCACGTGCTCCGGCCGGGGTGCGGCGGGCGCCGGGGGAGCGCTGGGCGGGGCCGGTGCAGCGGGCGGGGAGGAGGCGGCCGGTACGGCGGGGTGTGCGGCCGGTTCGGGCCGCGCCTCGCCCGCCGGCGCGAACGCCCCGGAGGACGTAGTCATCAGCCGCGACGCGGGTCCCGGCAAAGGTTCCGGCTCGGGTTGCGGCAGGGGAGCGGGCTCGGGTTCGGGCTCGGGTTCGTGGGACGGCTTGCGTTCCGTCTCGGTTTCCGGTCCGGGAGACGGAGCGGGGGCCTGCGCGCGCTCCGTCGGCACGCCCTTGAGCGGCTCCGCGGGGGCGCCCGCCGACACGCGGGGCTTTCCCCGTTCTTCCTCCGCCTCCGGCGTCGAGGCGGAGGGCTCGGGCGCCTTCCGCGCGGGCGGAACGGCGGGCTCGGCCGGGTCCTGCCGGGGCCCGGTCCCGGACGGGCCGGCCCCCGCCGGAGCAACGGGTGCCACCCCGCCCGACGCCGCTGCTCCCGACGCTCCGCCCGCCCCCGGACCGGCGGCGCCCTCAGGCGCCTTCAGCCCGGCCCGTACCAGCGGGCTCGGCCTGGCCGGGGGCCTGCCCGGACCGAGGGACGGGGCGGGGGCCGGGGTGCCCGTGGTGGCCGACGCGGTGCCTGCGGCTGGGAGGTGGGGGGCCGGGGTCTCCTGGCCCCGGGCGCCCGGAACCCCCGAACGCGTGGGGCCGGTCGTACGGCCGTCCGGGCGTCCCTGCGCGAGCGGACCGGCCGACGAGGCGGCCGTGGGCTGCGCGGGGGCGGGCGCGGACGCGAGGCGCGGACGCGGGCCCGGCAACTCGGCGGCGGAGGTGTCGGGGGCCCCGCCCGCCGCCCGTGCCGCCCCCGGTGCGGGCAGCGGGGCGGCGGCGAAGCGAATGGTGCGCAGACCGTGGGCGGCGGCCGTGCGGCGCAGTTCCGCGCCGCTACCCGGGCAGGTGCCGTGGACATGGAGCTTGGCCCGTGCGCGTACGGACTCGCCGAGGCGGCCGAAGAGTTCCGCGAGGGCCGGATAGAGGGTGGGGTCGAGCCGCTGTCCCGGGTGGCCTATCTCCAGGGTGGGCCCGTCGGCGTCCACGGGGCGCGAGGTCGCCGAGGGCGGGGCGCTGCCGGTCTTGGTGACCCACATCCCCGCCCGGGTGACGGTGGCCTGCCAGCCACCGGGCAGCCGCAGTACACCGTCGTTCGGGGCCCCGTGTCCCCCGGCCGGGGGATTCCACCGCAGCACGCGGGGGCTCGGCGCGGCCCCGTCGGCGGATGCCGGGGCGCAGACGACCGCGTCCACGTACGGCCACCAGCGCGGTTCACCGTCGGCCCCGACGAGGACGCACCGGATGCGCCCGGCACCGGTCGGGCTGTCGTAGGAGAGCACCGGCATACCGGTGTACACCACGGTCTCGGTGCCGAGTCCGTCGGCCACGGCCTGGCCGGTGCGCAGGATGTCCCGGGAGCCTCCGGGTACGAGGCGGACCCGGGAGCGCACGGCCTCGGGCAGCCCCGAGAGCACCCCGAGGACATCAGCCGTCGAGAGGTCCTCGCCCTGGGGCACGCCCAGCACGAGGGCGGGCCCCCGGGGATCGGCCGGTACGGCGTAGCAGAGGTCACCGGCGCGTGGCGGTGCGGCGTCCGGCGGCCGGGCGAGCAGTCCGCTGGGGACCTGCTCGATCACACAGCCGCCGTCGGTGACCCGCAACTCCTCGACCGCGGGCTGCCAGGCGGGGGCGGGCTGGCGAGAGCCGATCCGTACCGGTTCGGCCCCCGGCGAGAAACGCCACCAGCCTCCGGGCTCCCCCTCAGCCCCCGCGTGCCGCTCCGCCACGAACAGCCCGCCGCCCGGCACCACGAGGGCGAGGCCGTCGGGGGCGATCACCTCGATCTCCCAGTCCTCCGCGACCCGGCGGGCGGGCGCCGGGTCCCCGGGACGGTCGTCCCCGGCGGCCGACAGGACGAGGCGGACCGTGCCGATGCCGTCCGCCCGGAGCGCGTCGAGCACGTCGGCCAGGCGCTCCCACAGATCGCCCGCCACGGCGGCCGCCGCTCCGGCGACGACGGTCGCGGTGTGCCCGGCGTCCTGGGCGAGGACCCTGACGAGGTCGTTGACGTCGGAGGTGCTCAGGGAGTCGTCGGAGGGGGAACGCAGCAGGATGACCGTGCCGTACTCCTCGACGAGAAGGGCCTCTTCGGGCGCCGGTGCCGCACCGCCGGGCCAGCTCGCCGCGGGGGCCGCGGTGGCCTGCGGAGCGGAACGCGCCCGTCCGCCGCGGCGTCCGAACCAGCGCGAACGCGCGCCTGTGGAACCGCTCACGCCGTCTCTCCCCGTCCGCCGACGGGACCCACTCGCCTCTTCTCCGCCGGCTCCGGCACCGCGGCCGGGGTCGTGAGCCAACTCGGTTTGTCGCTCATACCTTTGTCACCTAGTGGGGTCGGAGTGGGAGGTGGTGGCGTGTGCTTGCCGCATCGCAGTGTACGGACCCGGTATTCCGGCGTGGTGAAGGAACCCTCCTCGTGGCCCCGCTCCGCCGGACGCCGGTTCACGGGGACGGGTCCGCGGTCTCCTCGGTACGGATGTACGGGGCATCCTCCGTGCCCGGAAGGGCACCTGACGTCGTCTCGGGCGTCCCGCCTCCCGGCGCGAAGTGGGGGTTGGGGAGATACGCGCCCACGGGCATCCCGTACTCCAGAGGCTGCGCTCCCCGGATCCACCGCCGGTCCACCCCACCGGGAAACACGATCTCCTCCTGGTCGGGGAAGGGCGAGGCGAGGCCCAGAGTGGCGTTCACGTCGATGCCGCCGGGGGCCACGATGTCGTACCGCCACCGGTAGTGCGCGTGCAGCGCGGGGGCTCCGGAGGGGTCGGCGCGCACCGAGTCGCGTACGTAGTGGATGTTCGCGGTCGTGCTGACGTAGGCGGAACGGGCGGGGTCGCTGCTGTAGACGTGGTCGATCAAGGGGACGAACTCGGCGCCGTGCGGCGGCAGTCCCTCGCCGAAGACCAGCTCGGCCGGGCGGCGGCTGAACTTGTGCAGGGCGCCGTCGTGATCCCGCCACAGCGCCTCGGGCAGCGCGCCCGGTGTCAGCAGCGCGGGCGCGGCGGCGACGTCCGCGGGCTCGACGGGCGGGACCGGACTGACCGGACCGGTGCCGGGCCACGGCACGGGCACGGGGGCCAGATCGGCGTCCGGGTCCGGCTCACCGAGGGCGTCGGCGGAGCGGCCCGGACCGGGGGAGTGGCCCGGACCGTCCGCTGCCGGCGGGAGGCCGGCCGGGAGCTGGGCCCGGAACAGGGAGGAGGCCACGAGCCCGCGTCCGGGCAGATACCAGTCCCAGGCCGGACCCCGGTCGTGCAGCCGTCCCGCCGCGTCCGTGACGCGTCCGGCGGAGGGACCGTCCGGGTTGTACTCGCCGCGCAGTCCGAGGCCGGGTATCCCGGCCACGAACACGTGCAGGTCCGGGTCGCTCTGACCCTGCCCCCACACCGTGTACCGGCCGTCCCCGGCGACCACCGGGAACTCCGCGACGGTGTCGGTGAAACGTTCGTCGAAGCGCCCGTCCGCCGAGTAGTCGCCCTCGCGCGGGGCCTGCCGGGGCCGCTCCCCGGCGTGACCGGTACGCGGGGCGGTGAGGTCCCACCGGCCCGCGGCGCCGGTCTCCGGATCGGTGAGAAGAGTGACGTAACCCCGGACGCCCGGGGCGCCCTCGGACGTCAGCATGCCCCCCGTGTAGTGCCACACGGCCCGTTCGTTCTCGTCGGCGAACCGCTGCCGCGCCGCCTCGCCCTCGGCCGTCCGCGCGCCGGGCAGCAGCAGCGCGACCGGGCGTCCCGCCCCGGACCGCCTCGCCTCGGGGTCGGCCGCGAGCAGCGCGAGCAGCTCCGCGTAGGGCGCCCGTACCGTGCCGCCGGGCAGCCTCAGGACCACCGTGCCGTCCGCCCGCGCCCCTGCCAGAACCGCGTACGGCTCCGGCCGTCCGTCCCCGGCCCAGGGCGCGAACCGCGGGGAGGTGGAGTTCCCGCCGGGGCCCGGCCGGACCACGTACATACGGAACGTCTCCAGACCGCCGGGCAGGGGCGTCGCGCCGTAGTCCCGCCCCCGCGCGGTCCCGTCCTCGTCCAGGAGCCGGGTCGCCTCCGCGAACGCGCCGAGTCCCTCCAGATGCGCGACGGCGAGCACCATCGGGTCGCTCGCGTCCTGCCCCGCGACCCGCGCGCGTTCCCTCAGCTCCCGCAGCTCGGCCTCCTTCGCCGCGTCCCACACGGCCCCGTCCGGGAGGTGGAGCGCCGCGCGCCCGAGCCGTTCCGTGTCCCGCGGCGACAGTTCCCCGTCCGGGGGAGTGGCCGCGGTCTCGGGCACGGGCGGCTCGGAGTCCACACCCCGCGGTGGCGCTGGGGGCTCTGACGGGGTGAAGGGCGGCGCAAGGTGGACCGGGCCCTCGGGCGTACGCAGCACGAGTTCCACGGGGCGGCGCGAGTGGGCGGCGGCGCGGGCCGCGGCGTCCAGCACCGTCGGGACGCCTTCGGGCAGGGAGGCGGCCGGCGCCCCGTCGAGCGGACCGCCCTCGGCCCGCGTCCGGCGCACCTCGTGCAGCGCCCGCAGGGCCGGGGCCGACACCTCACCCAGGTCCAGCCACACCTGCGGCCGCGTGTCCTGAGCCGTGAAGGCCCCGGCGAGCCGTTCGCCCAGCTCCTCGGCGCCCCACGCGCGCCAGTCGGCCCCGCCCGGGGCGGCCGGTGCTTCCGCGTCCTGCCCGGGGGGCGGGGCGGCGAGGACGGCCGGCAGGTCGTAGACGCCGGGCGAGGGCCGGGCCGGGGCGATGCCCAGGCCCAGTACGTCCTCCAGGGTGGACCGCACCATCAGATTGCCGGTCACCCAGCGCGTGCCCGCCGGACCGCTGACCGTCAGCAGGGCGTGGGCGGTCAGGGTGAAGCCCAGGACCCCGCTCTCGTCGGGTTCGCCCTCCGCGTTCTCGGAGACGGGCGAGCCGTACTTGAGGACCTCGCGGCGCAGGTTCGTCCCGCCGGTGGAGCGGCCCGTGGCGATGTTCTCGCCCAGGACGGGGACGCTGCCCGAGAGGGTGTCCGCGTCGTCGGCCGTCATCCCGCCGCCGAGCGGCACGGAGGCGGCGGGGGTGAGCGTCCGGCCGCGGCCGGCGGCGATGGTGCGGGTCGTGGTGCGCAGGCCCTGCGAGACCACGTTCCTGCTGGTGCTCTCGCGCTGCGGCCGGTACAGCCTCAGCGTGATCTCCGCCTGGCCGCCGGACGCCTGACGCCCGGTGTGGCGGGACGCCTGGGCCGGGGTGAGGGTGACCCGCTCGGCGCGTACGAGGTCGCCGATCCGCCGCATCGTGGCCTCGGCGGACGACGAGGTCCTCGGCAGGCCCTCGTCCGCCAGAGCGGGATCGACGGCACCCAGCGCGGCGGCGAGTTCCCCGGCGGCGTCGAAGTCGTAGATCATGAGCGGCTGCCGAGGGGTCCACAGGCCGGGCCCGGTCAGCCGCAGGGCGTCCGCTTCCGTGTCCGGGGCGGGCCGCGGGCCGGCGTCCTCCTCCGTGGGGGGCCGCGTACCGAGCGGTTCGCGCGGGTCCCTCTCGTACACCCGGTTGCCGATGAGCACGGGCTCCTCGGACGATTGCGCGGTCCCGTCCTCGCGCTGCCCCGGAGCCTCGCTGCCGGGGAAGCGGAGCAGGACGGTGACGGGCGTGGACGAGAGGGGGACTTCGGGCGCCGGAGAGGCCGTCACGGTGCCGCCGCCGTCGCCGTCGGTTCCGCTGCCACCGTCCCCGTCGCGCCCGCTCTCCGTGCGGGCCCCGGCGGGCGTGAGCCGCGTCATCGGCAGCACACCTCCCGTACGGCTGCCCGTGTCCGTGCCCGTACCGGAATCCGTGTCGCCGGCCCCCGCGCGGCCCCGCGCCCACTCCATCCAGCGGGTCAGGCCGCCGGTGAGAGCCCCGTCGAACCCGAGGGCGCCGCCCAGTGACACCGCCCCTCGTCCCAGTAGTCGCGCCAACTGGCCCACCGAGGCGACCCGGTGGGCGAGGAAACCGAGCACCGAGTCGTCCAGCAGCGCCGAGGAGACGCCCACCCGGTACTCGTACTCGACCTCGAACTGCGCCGACGGGCGGAAGGTGCGCGGCCAGTGCTGGCGGTTCCTGGTCGTGGTGCGGGACGTGGTGAGGCCGCTGCCGGAGGTGAGTGAGGGCGAGAAACCGGCGGTCGCGGTGTTGCCCGTGCCCGGCCCGACGGCGTACGCGCCGGAGGGGCTCAGACTCAGAGTGAAGGTGGTGGACCGGGCCGTCGTGGAAGTGGTCGCGGTGGGAGCCGAGGAGTAGATGTTCTCCAGCCCCGACCACTCCAGGAGCCGGCCCCGCACCGCCCGCAGATCGAGGCCGGGCGCCGGGCGGGCGTTGAGCGCGACCTCCACCAGAGAGAGGCCGCCCCGCCCGCGGTGCACGAAGTGGAACCGGTGCCAGTGGCCCGCCCCGCCGGCCACCAGGGCGCGCAGACCGGTCACCGTGGTGGCGTCCGCGACACGGGAGGCCAGCCCGCGTACGTGAGTGTCGCTGCCCGGGGTGAGCGAGCCGGGCGCCTCGTGCTCGATGTGGGCGGCGACCGCGTCGAGGAAGGCCTCGTGCCCGTCCCGGGGGAGGGCCTCGGGAACGGTGGCGAAACCGAGCGAACGCCCCTGCGAGCGGGCGAAGTACGGGGGCAGCAGCCGGTCCATGGGCAGGTGCGAGGGGGTGAGCCCGGCGAGCGCGGAGAGCAGCGGGTCCGCCCTGACCTGCGTCTCGGTCGCCCAGAAGACCACGGCGCCGGGGACCCGTACCGCCAGCGAGCGGGTGCGGCGCGCGCCGAGACCGAGGGCGTTCGCGGGGCCGTTGCGGTGACCCGAGCGCAGGGCGAGGACATAGGTCGCGTCGGCCCGGAACGCGTGCAGCCGGTTTTTGGCGTGCCACTCGGAGGTGATGCGGTCGGCGAACACGAAGTCCGTGTCGGTCGTGCCGCTCGACACCGTCAGGCCGTGACCGCCGCCGCCCGCGACCGTGCCGGACGGGGACCCGCCGCTGGTCGCGGAGAGACTGGTCGAGATCTGCGTGGAGCGTCTGGACGTGGTGCCGCGCCACGCGGAGTCGGTCGTGGTGACGTCGTTCTCCACGTACGTGGCGCCGTCGGGGTCCGGCAGGTGACCGGTGCCCTCGTACACCGCGTCGTGCAGGAAGCCGCGCAGCTCGCCCCGCGCCTCGGTGCCGAGCAGGGAACCGGCGGTGCCGACATCGAAGAAGTACGCGCCGCGGAAGACCTGATGGGCCCGCGCGAGCAGCCCGGTCGAGGACAGGGCGGCGCCCGCGACCTCCTGGGCCGGGCTCTCGGCGTTGGCCATCGAGGCGCCGGTCGTCAGGTCCTTGAGCCAGACCGCCGGTTCGGTCACGTAGGAGGGCAGTGCCCCGGCGAGCCACGCGCCGCCGTCCGCGGCCCAGTTCAGGACGCGGCCCAGCGCGCCGGGCCCGGCGGGGGCCTGCTCCTCGCCGGAGACCAGCCGCTGGAAGGCGGCCCGCAGTTCCGCGCTGCCGCGCGCCACGTTGATGTGCGTGGCGGCGGGCAGCAGTACGTCCTGTGGCCGTTCGCCGTCGGCGTCCGGCAGGGCCCGTGCGCGGCGCAGGTCCTCCTCCGTGGCGGGTCTGCTGCCGGCGGGGGCGAGCGGTGCGGGGGGTTTCGCGAGGGTACGGGTCAGGGGGACGGCGAGGGAGACCACGCCCTCGCGCCGGCCGAAGGTGACGAGCGGGGTGGCGCCCCCGCCGGAGAACGCCTGGAGGGTGAAGGTCGCCGGCCTGTCGAAGACGCCCAGCCCGGAGAGCGCGTAGGTGAGCTGGTCGAGCCCGAACCCGGAGGAGGAGCCCGCCGTGTCCCCGACGACCTGCCGCGCGGCGGACAGGCTCGCCGGGACACCGCCCTTGACGGTCCAGTCCTCCGGTGCGGGGCCGCCGAGGCCGGCGGAGAACTCGCTGGAGAGCGTGTGCGAGACGCTGTACGACTCGCTGCCCGCCACGGACATCCCGTTGGCGTTCATCAGGGACCAGCCCGGCAGGTTCTTCCGGTGCAGCGGGGAGGTGCCGTCCCGCGGCTCCACGGAGAGCAGGAGACTCACGCGCCACGTGTCGTGGGCGAAGGGCAGCTCGAAGTAGAGAGCGTGGCCGCCGTCCATGATCTGCCCGAGCGCCCCGCGCAGCCCGGCCCCGGAGCGGGCGAGGCTCAGTTTGCGGGCGTTCGCGAGCCAGGCGAAGACGATGGCGTCGTCGTCGAGCCAGTCCAGGCGCTGAGGTTCGGACGGCGGCAGGAACCCCCGTCCGCGCAGCCAGTCCTCAGCCCGCTGGAACAACTCCTCGGTCCCGGTGACCTTGAGGGGGGTCGCGGAGACGCCGAGCGAGGTGAGGGAGGCCACCTCCGGCGGCAGGTACCGCGTCTCCCGCGGCACGACACCCTCCGTGTCGGCCCTGCTCGGCACCCGCAGGATCTGGCCGAGAGGCCGCTCCAGCGTGAAGGGCTCGGTCCTGCCGCCGCCGGGCAGCACCAGCACCACCTCGAAGACGAGGTCCGCGCCGACCAGCAGATGCGGGTTCTCGGTGATGAGCCCCGCCCAGTCGTAGGCGGTACCGCCGGAGTTGAGGGTCCGCGCGCGCTGGTACTGGTAGGCGGCGGCGAAGGTGAGGCTGCCGTCGGGCGCCGGGGAACCGTGGAAGGTGGTGGTGAGGCTGAAGCCCGCCTTGACCGCGCTGGTCACCGAGTAGGCGTTCTTGGCGCCGACCGTGCGCACGAGGCTGTTCTCCAGCACCTTGTTCTTCGACCTGGCCAGCACCTCCGGGTGGAGCGCCGTCAGCCGCGCGCGGACCTCCAGGTACCCCAGCGGGGAGCCGGAGCGGTCCGAGAGCACGGGCGAGGGGTAGGCGCCCGTCAGCATCAGCGGCAGCCCGGCGCGCTGATTGTTCTCGTCGAGGAACACGGCCAGGTCGGCCGCCGACTCGTCCGACATCCGGCGCAGGTGCGGACGCAGCACGTCGGCTCCGAGGACCGCGTCGTGCAGCGCGGCCGGATCGTGCAGGGTGTCCATGCGGTAGAGCGGCAGCTCCTCCGTCAGGACTCGCGGGTCGGCGGGCATGTCGTGCGGCGAGCGGGGGCCGAAGGGCAGGGGCTCCGGTCCCCGGACCAGATAGTCCGGGAACCACGCGGTGAGCCTCCCGGGGCCGGGCCCCTCCGTCGACCAGCGCGTCTCGGCGTCCGTCTCGGCGGACGCGGACGCGGTGACCGGGTTCGTGGCGGGCGTCGCCGAGGTCTGCCACCGCATCGCGTACTCGTACGGGCTGGACGGCTCCGAGGAGAAGGCCAGCGCGGACATCGCGGTGAGGTTCTCCAGGACGGTCACCGAAGTGGAGTCCTGGTGGTGCGTGACCGTCAGCTTCGGCGTGAAGCTCTGGGAGACCACCGACGGGTTCCGGGGGTCGGTGACGAGCCAGGTGCGCCCATAGCCCAGGGGGAAAGCGCGCAGGTTGCCCGAGCCGCTGGTGTCGCTCGACTCGACGACGGACCTGTTCCGCTCCTCGATCTGCACCCGCCGTCCCTCCGGCACGTCCGGCGCCATCGCCGGTGCGGGCCGCGCGCCGGACAGGGAGAGCCGCGCGGCCACCTCGTACCGGCGGCCCCGATGGGTGACGGTGCGGACCATGCCCGTGGCGCTCAGCAGGTACGGCAGCGCGTCCAGCACCTCGTCCTGCGCGTACGCCGCGGCCACCTGGGCGCGCAGCCGCTCGACGTCGTCCGTGTCCTGCGACTCCAGGTTGCTCGCGGCGTCCGCCCGCCCGGGTTCCGGGGAGGTGTCCCCGTCCACCCGGATCGCCCGCTCCAGCACATCGCGGAGCACACTCGCGTGCAGCCGGTCCAGCGCCTGAGGCGGCAACGGCATGACGTGCACCGAGCCCTGGAGCCCCCGGTGGCCCTGTCCGAAACCGGTGACGAGGGCCGAGGGGCCGGGGTCCGGTTCGGGGGCGGAGGTTGGTGACGGTTCGGGCTTCGGGTCCGGTTCGGGGGCGGGGGTTGGTGAGGGTTCGGGCTCCGGCTCCGGCTCCGGCTCCGGCTCCGGCTCCGGTTCCGGCTCCGGGTCCGGAGCAGGCGCCGGTGACGGCTCGGGCTCCGGGCCCGGTTCGGGTTCCGGGACGGTTTCGGCGTCGGTGCGCGTGCCGGGTTCCGGATCAGGCGTGGCGACGTCCGGGCCGTCTCCCGGAGTCCCGGTGCCCGCCACGGCCCCGGCCGGCGGCGCGGCGCCCCACCGGGGCCGCAGGCCCAGCCCGGCCCGGAGCGTGTCGGCCATCTCCTCGGCCCGGCCCGGCCCTGCCTCCCCGGCCAGCAGGTGTGCGGCGACCCGGCGCACGGCGTCCCGGAATTCCCGGGACGCGTAACGTGAGTCGTCGCTCGCCCGGTGCGTCTCCAGCGGCAGCACCAGGACGAGGGCGGCGGCCCACGCGGCTGCCGTCGCCGCGTCCCCCGTGCCCTCCGGCGCCGCGCCCGCGAAGTCCGCGTAGGCCGTGCGCCACAGCCGTCGCGCCACGTTCGCGGCGACCGCCTCCAGCTCCCGCGACCAGACTCCGGGCCGTGTCATCAGCAGCCGTACGCGGTCCGGGGGCGTCAGCGCGCCGAGCGGGAGCCGGTCGTCCCCGCGCAACACCATCTCGGTCCGCAGGCCGTGGGAGAGCGTGATGCCCGCGGCCCGGAACTCCTCGGCGCCGGCGGTCTCCTCCGAGGCCGGGGAGGGCAGTCGCGCGGGCAGGTCCCCGGCCGTCACCTCCCCGGCGACCCACAGCCGTTGGCCGGCGTCGCGGGCAACGACCGGGTGCGCGTCGGGGTCGCCGGGCGCGCGGGCCGCGGCCAGCTCCTGGAGAGGGACGCCCAGGGCGCGCAGCCGCGCCTCGACGTCCTCCGCCCTCTCGCGTCTCCGGGCGACCTCCGCCCAGGCCTCCGCGCGCGGCGCCGCGTCCGTACCGGTCCGTTCCAGGTGCCCGGCCCCGGCGACGGCCTCCCGCAGCGCGGCCAGGGCCCGCGCGTACTCCTCCCGTACGGGGGCGGCGGGGTCGAGCGGCGGCACGGCCTCCTCCTCGACCGCGGACGTGACCACGGGCCCGGCCCGCGATCCGGTCTCGTCCGCCGCCTCGTACCCGGAATCCGACGCGGCCTCCGACCCGGATTCCGACGCGGCTTCCGACACGAGCCCGGACACCGCCGCGACCTCGCCCGCGGGCACCGTCTCGACGGGCGCGAGCGGAAGATGCACCACCCCGCCCTCCTCGGCGGCCGTCTCCCGCCCCTCCGGCGCCAGGTACAGCCCCGAGGCGTCGACGGTCAGCGTGTACGGGAAGGTCTCGAAGACCTCCAGTACGGCGTCGGCGTTCCGCGCGTGGCCGATCCAGCCGCTGTCCCCGTACAACAGCGCCCCGGTGGGCGCGTGCAGGAAATCGTCCCCGAACCGGCGCCAGCCCTCCGCCTCCAGCACCGTGCCGTCGGGCAGGGCCACGCGGCCCGCGTCGCTCACCTCGTACCGCGGCGGCCGCGAACCCGACCGCGGGCCCACGGCGGCCGGCTCGACGGCGAACCACCGCTCCCCGCCCTTGCCCTTGCCCGCCGCGGGCACCTCACCGGGCGCGACGAAGGACAGCCCGGCCGCGCGCGGCCCTCCCACCGTCACCTCGCGTCCCAGCGGCCAGCCGGCCGCGAGCGGGTCCACGCCCGTGTCGGGTGAACCCCCGAGCAGGCCCCCGAACCCGCCGATCCCGTATGCCGGCAGCGGTGCCATGCCCAAATCCGCCCACCAGTCGGGCGCCGGCTCGAAGGGCGGGGCCCCGTGCACGAGCGGGACCGGGCCGTGGGGCAGGGCGACCGTGGTGCGTTCCGCCCGGTCCCAGAGCGCGCGGAAGCCCTCGTACAGCTCGTTCTCGGTCCGGCTGGCCACCACGGGGTTGGCCCCGCCGGGCAGCCCGCTTCGTACGGGCTCCGCTCCCGGGCCGTACAGCCGCTCCAGGAGCGGCACGAGCGTCGGCTCGTTGGCCCGTACCCACCGCGCGCCGTTGTTGCGGGGCCGGCCGGTGTAGGGGTCCGTGCCGCCGTTCGTCCCGAGGTAGGCGTTGGTGAGCTGGGCGAAGAACTCGTACTCGTTCCCCGACGAGTAGTTCTCGCGCTCCCCTCCGTCCAGGTCCAGCCGGGGGCCGTCCGGCCACTGCGTCCCGGGTGGCAGGCCCCGCTTCTTCTCGTACGCCCCGGTGACGAGCCGTCGGTCGGCGGCGTCGAGCCCGTGCAGATGCACGGTGTGCGCGAACTCGTGAGTGGTCGTGGAGTAGCCGTCCGCGTACTGATCGGCCCCCGGCACGCCCGTCCTCTCACCGAGGAGGTTCTCCTCGGTGATCGCCGTCTGGTGCCCGCCCGAGCCGCGTACGCGGGTGGCGTCCCGGTCGGCCGCGCCGTAGAGGCCCGTCCTCCCCAGGTCCCGGAAGGGAGCCAGCGAGGTCATCGCCACGTCCTTCGGCACGACGGTCACCCGCGAACCGCCCAGCAGCAGCTTCGCCGCCACCCCGGGGTCGCGCAGCATGCCCGCGAGGCGCGTTCGCGCCTCCTGACCGGCCGAGACCGGCCGGTCCACACCGTCCGGCACCCGTACCAGCAAGCGGGCCGCCGCTTCGGCGAACTCCCCGGCGGGCAGCGCGGCCCGCAGCGTGTCCACGAACGCGGCATCGGAGGCGAACAGTTCGCGGTCCGCCTCCGGCAGCAGCGCCAGCTCCCGATCGCGCTCCGCCCTCGACAGTCCGGCCAGCCGCGCCGCCTGCCCGGCCCCGTCCACCTCGGGGGCCGCCGGACCGGCCGCCTCCCCGGCGACGGGCCCGGCCGGCCCGTACCAGTTCCCGCCCGAGGGCTGTTGCGGCCACGCACCCCGGCCGGACTGCTCCGGTACTCCGGCTGTCGGGGCTGTCGGGGCTGTCGGGGCTGTCGGGGCCGCCGGGGCCGCCGGGGACGAGAAGAACGCGAGGTCGAACACCTCGCCGTCGTGCGTGGGCTGTCGCTCCGTGAGGTCCGCGAAGTTCAGCAGCATCCCCAGCAGGCCCTGGTCCACGGTCGGGGACCAGCCGTGCCGCCGGGCCTTCCTGGCGGCCAGCTCCTCCAGCAGCGCCCAGGTCAGCGGGCCCGTGTCGGGGTTGCCCGGCGCCCGCAGCCGCTGCCGCTCCAGCGCGCCGAAGCCCCGCAGCATGAAGTGGAACTGCCGTTCCATACCGGGGTCCTGGTCGATGTGGACGTCGACGACCTGCCGCAGCGCGCGAACCCACCGCAGCGCCCGCTCCGCCCGCTCGGGCAGGCCGGCCGGCAGCCCCGCCAGATCGGCGTACTCCTCCAGCGTGGGCGGGAGCGGCTCGGGCGGGGACTCGATCCACCGGAACTGCGGATGGTCCGGGTCGTCCATCTTGGACAGCCGCGCCGGCCACGGGCCGGAGGGCGCCGCGGTGCCGTTGTTCGCGTCCGTCGACATGAACGTGCGCCGCAGTTCGTTCGCCGCCAGCTGGGGCCCCGAGACGGACGCCAGCCGGTCGCCTCCGGGAGCGAGCATCCCCCAGTAGCAGATCAGCGCCCAGACCGGCCGGTCCCGCGGCAGCGCGCGCAGGCTCCTGCTGCGGCGCAGGACCCGGACCACCTCCTCGTTCGGCACCAGATGCTGTACGCCCGTACTGGCCCGGTGGAACACCATCCTCCCCCGGTAGCCGTGGCCGATCAGGACGAACGCGTCGGTCAGACCGCGCGGCAGCCGCCGCAGCTCGCTCTGCCGGGCGGGCGACACCCCGGGCAGTCCCTCGTCGTAGTCGGTGTAGTACTCGATCTCCTCCAGGAAGGGGAATTCCGCCTCGTGGGCCGCCATGTCCTTCGCGTCGAGGAAGGCCCGCCCCTTGAGGCTCTGCCCGTCCCTCGTCAGCAGCGAGGAGGAGACGATGTCGCTCTCGGGGAACACGCTGCCGTCGCTCGCCGTGATGAGGGCGTGCGGGTCCTCGTCGACGAGCCCCGGATCGCTGGGCAGCCACCGTGTCGCGGGGACCGAGCCCGGGACCCCGTCCGCCGCGACGACGCCCACCCGGCCGGAGCCGTCGTCCAGCGGTTCCAGCCGGTACCCGCCGTCGCCCGACCAGGCCCGCGCCCCGGCCCGCTGCGCCACCAGCCGCGGCAGCGTGCTCTTCCCCTGGCCCGCGTGCGGCACCAGCAGCACGATCGGCACACCCGGGGGGCGTTCCGGGTCGTACGCGACGAGCTGGGCGAACTCCTCCTCGGTCACCTCCGCCGGGTTGCCGTAACCGTCGCGCACCACGAGCAGCCCGGACGCGGCCCGCTCCGCCATCACCACGTACGGCCGCTCGCCCCATACCGGCGACCTCCACCGCGGCCTGCCCCCCACCGTCTCGCCGACCACGGAGCCGAGCAGCGCGGGGTGCGGCCCGGCAGTCCAGTTCCGGCCGAGGAACGGCCCTCCGGCAGTGGGCAGTGCCCTCGGGGCAGCCGTGGCGCCCGAGCGCTCCAACTGGTAGGCCGCGACCGCGTCCAGCGTCCCGGCCCGGCCGCGTCGCGCCGCGCTCGACACGACGGAGAGCATGTTGAAGTACAGCTCCGGGCTCATCGCCTGCGTGGGGCCGCTGTGCAGAATCCGGCGGGTGACCCCGGGGAGGTCGATGGCTCCGGTGCCGTGACGCGGGTCCCGCGCACGGGCCGCCTCCAGCACGCCTAGCGCTCCCACGAGCTGCTGGTACGCCGGGTGCCGGTCCACGCCGGACCCGAAGGCCTCGGCCAGCGCCTCCGGCACGCCGGTGGCCGGCTGCCCGGGTGGCGGCGGGAGGGCGGCGTCCCCGGCGGGCGGGGCCGTGTTCCCGGCGGCGTCGCTGCCCTCGTAGTGCTCGGTGCCCTGCGCGGCGACCCACCGCGGGCCCGTCGCCCGGGTGGCGGGGCGGACGCGGTGGGAGCGGAACAGCTCGATCGTGCGGTCGGCGGACCGCGGGCCGAAGTCCTCGCTCACGCCCCGCGAAAGGGGCACGCCGTCGCCCCGGTGGGTGAACCAGGCGACGCTGACGCGGATGTCGAGTGCGTGTGCCAGCAGAAGCGGGAAGACGTCGCCGACGGGCGAGTTCCAGCGGTTCGACCACTGGGCGACCGCGCCGGTGAGCTCGGCCAGTTCCGCGTCGCCAAGCGGTTCGTGGCGCAGCAGCAGGGACTCCAGCTCACCGCGCAGACCGGCCTCGGTGGTGAAGGCGTCGCGGTCCGGCGCCGGGGCCCGTGTGGCGGCGAGCCGGTGGGTCAGTTCCGCGAGATCCATGCGCGCGGCCTCCTCGGCGAGGCCGCCCTCCCCGGCGCCGCGGTACTGGGCGAGTACGTCCGGGGCGATCCGCTCCCTGTTGGCCCGCACGTAGCCGGCCACGAACCTGCGCAGACCGGCGAGCACGACCGCGTGCGGGGTGGCGGCGAGCGCGGCCGGGTCACCGGCCAGGTCGCGCCGGACCCGCGCGGGGTCGGAGAGCCAGGCGTAGGCGGCCGGGGCACGCTCGGCCATCCCCGGCAGGCGGTCGCGGACCAGCGTCGGAGCGCTGGCCAGGATCGCGGACAGCAGGCACTCGCCGTCCCTCGGCACCGCCTGCGGTACGCCACGGGGACGCGCGGGACCACTTGGCGGCTGTACGGGCGGCCGCGGGGGCGGGGAGGAGGGAGCCGGGGGCGTGGGTGCCGGGCCGGCCGTCAGCCAGTCGGCGGCCGTACGCCGCCGCCCGTCCGCCGCGGGCCCCAGGGCCAGAGTCGTCCGCTCCGACCGCGTGTCGGTGTAGAAGTCGACCAGACCCGGCGCGGAGCGCACCCGGCGCCCCGTCGCGAGGCCGATCACGCCGAGCAGGTGTGCGAGCGCCCCCGTGTCCCCGTCGGCGGGGGAGTCGGGGGGCAGCAGGACGATCTCGGCGTCCGGGGCCAGCTCCCGTACCCGCGGGTCGTGGGAGAGGAGCGACGCGAAGTCCTCCGCCGGGACGGCCCCCGACAGCAGCGCCTCACCGAGCGTTCCCTTGATCCTCACCACCCAGGGTTCCGGCCCGTCCGGCCGGTGCCAGGGCGCGGGCTCGGTGACACCGAAATCGGGCTCCCCGTCGGCGCCCAGGCCGATGGAGGTGACGACGCTCAGGTCGTAGCCGAGGCCGACCGCGGCGGGTTCGTCCCCGTCACGGCCGATCGCCGTGCCGTCGGTCCGCTCCAGGAGGGTGTACGGCGCGAGCGGGGCGAGGAGTTCGAGGTGGTAGCCGCCCAGTTCGGTGGTCCGGCCGATGTCACGGCCCGCGGCGGCGGCCCGCTGCACCAGCCGGGCCAGTTCCATGCGCCGGTCCGGATCGACGCCGTCCAGGTGCAGGACCCTGGCCGCGTACACGTCCGCGTCCATCCCGAAGTCGCGCACCCCCAGCACGCCGTACCGCTCCAGCTGGAACCCGGCGAGCACCGCGAGGCTCGGAGCGCGCTCCGCCTCGGCCAGGGCAAGGGCGAGCAGCGCCCGGCGGGCCTCGCGGGTCACCCGCGTGCCGGGGGCGAGCATCAGCACGTGACGGGCCAGGGCGTCCATGTCCAGGGGACCGGCGCTCAGTTCGGGCACGGCGGAGCGCAGCACGTCCAGCCGGCGCAGCGCGGCGAACGCGGGCGCGGCACCCGGGGAGGCCAGGGCGCCGGGCCGGCCGTAGGGGCCGCCCAACGCGGCCAGGACGCCCGCGTGGACCTCCGCGTCGCTGAGCCGGACCGGTGGGCCGCCGTCCTCGCCCCCGTCCTCCTCCTCGCCGCCGGTCTCGCTGCCTTCGCTGTCCTCGCTGTCCTCGTCGTTCTCGTAGCGGACGGGTGGTGGCGCGCCCACGTCCCGCGCGGTGTTGACCTCTCCCGGAGGGACGGGCGGCGCGTCGGCGGGGAGCTTCGGCGCCCCCTTGCCGAGGCCGGGGCCCGTCGCGGGGAGGCCGGCCACCGGCGCGGGCGGCTTCGGCGGCTCACGGTCCGGCATGGCGGGGACGGGCGGCTTCGTCGTGCGGTGGGTGAGCGGACCGCGAGGGTTGCGGGGTTCGCGGGGCAGAGCGGCGAGGTACTCGTTGCCGCGCTCGTAGATCGTGACCGTCGTCTGTGCCGGGGCCGTCGGGTCGCCGAAGGTGTCGATCGTGCCGTTCTCGTGCACGAGCGTGAGATGGGTGCGCCCGCTCCGTGTCACCAGCTCGGCCGCTGTCAGCGCCGTCGCCCCGTCCCAGCGGGTGGCCAGCCGTATGTGCCCGCGTACGAGGAAGTCCCGCTGCCGCGGGGAGAGGGTCGCCACGAGGCCCGCGGGCAGCCGCCCGCCGTGCCGTGCGTGCTCCCTCGCCTGCTCGGGCGTCAGGTCGATCCCCCCGGCCCGCAGCTGTCCCCGTGTGTACACCGCCCGGGGGTCGGGCCGCGCCGTACCCGGCAGTGGCAGCCGCGGGTCCGAGGTCCGGTCCCGCAGACCCTGGGCGAAGGCGCGGGTGCCGAGTCCGAGGGCGAAAGGCGTCGTGACGCCCTCGGCGACGGCCGTGAAGAAGCCGTTGCCCGGACCGACCGGTTCGACGAGGTCGTACACGTAGCCGTCGGGGTCGGTGAGCGTCGTGGGGTCGGTGGCCGCGTCGAAGCGTGGCTCGGCCGGGTCCGCCGCGTCCAGGCCCTCCCACGTCCAGGGCCGGGTGCGGTACGCGTGCAGCACGTCGTCCCGGGAGGGCTCGGGAGGCTTCGGCGGGGTGAGCCCGGGGAGCCCGCCGGGCGCGGGAGGGCCGGCGGGCACCGCGTCGGGCAGTACGGCCCGGTAGTGGCGGCCCGCGAGGTACAGCACCGCCGTCCGCGCGTCCCCGCCGTCCGCCGGCGCGTGGTCGAGGTGGCTGCCGTCCTCCCGTACGACCCGGACACGGACGCCGTACACCTGCGCGGCCAGCGCGGGCAGCACGTCGGCGGCGCCGTGGTCCCAGGACCGGCCGGCGTCGCCGTCGGCCGGGCGGCGCAGTTGCGCGGCGCCGAGAGAGCGGCGCTGCGCGGCGCTCAGCGGCTGGTGGGCGCGGTCCGGGCCCGGCCGGTCTCCCGCGGAGTGGGGGATCGTGCCGAGCGCGTCGAACTCCCGGCGTTGCGGGGTGTCCGTGCCGAGGTCGAGTGCGGCGGCGTCGAGTTCCGCCGAGGCGAAGACGTCCTTCTCGTCGGGGGTCAGGAAGTCCAGCAGCGGTGAGTCGTCGGGGAGCGCGGCGAGCGTGTCCGCGAACCGGGCGCGCAGCGCGGGCGCCGCGTCGGGGAGGCCCAGAGTCGCGGCGAGCGCGTGGAAGAAGGAGTCGCCGTCCTCGGGAACCTCCTCGATCCGGTGGGTGAGCCCCTCGGGGTCGGTCAGCGCGGGCGCTCCGTCGGTCTTGTCGGTGGCGGCGCTGTAGGCGGGCGGCTCCTCGGCGACCGGGGCGAGCCCGCGCGGGGCGCGCCCGGCGCGCAGGGCGGGGGGCCGGGGCGGCGGGTCGGCGGGCCGCCGCCGGGGCGCCGGAGCGGTGTCGGCGGACAGCTGGGGCTCGGGCAGTCCGGCGCGGGTCGCGGGGGCCTGGTCCACGTCGGCGCCCTCCGTGGCCGGCGCAGCCTTCGGCGGGTCCTCGGGCAGCCGGTACCAGCGGGTCAGGCGGTCGGTCTCGGCGCGCAGCCCGTGGAGGGTGTCGGCCGCGTCCTCGGCCACCGTGCGCTGGGCCGCCGTCTGCGCGAGGCGGGCGTCCAGGGCCTTGCGCGCGGCCCGGACCTCCACGCCGGCCAGCCGGGCCGTCTCGTCGGCCGCCCGGATGGCGTCCTCCGCCTCGGCCAGTCGCAGATCGCGGGCGAGTTCGGCCTCGGTGACGAGCCGGCTGTGTTCGGCCCGCCGGATGTCAGTGATCTCGGCGTCGGCCGCCTGCTTGGCGGCCCTGGCCGCGGCCAGGCGCGCCTCGGCGGCCTTCATGTCGGCCAGGCGCGCCTCGGCGGCCTTCGTGTCGGCGGGGCGCGCGGCGCGGCCGGGGCTGCCCGGGGCGAGGAGTTCGTCGAGCAGCGCGTCGCGGAGTTCCTGTGCGGCGCGCGCGGCGGTGGCGAGTGCGGGCCCGAGCCGGTCGCGGAAGTCCCCGTCCAGCTCGGCGAGCGGGCGGTCCAGGTACGCCTCCGCCGCCGCGAGGTCGTCGGCGAAGCGGTCGCGAGCGGCGCGGCGTGCGGCGCGCAGCGTGTGCTGGGCCGCGGAGCGCTGCCTTCGGGCGACGGAGCGGGCGGCGACGGCCCGGTCGAGGGCCGCGCGCAACTCCGGGACACCCCGGCGCAGGCTCCAGTACGTCGCGTCGGCCGCCGCCCACGCCTTGGCCGCGGCGTTGACCGCGTCCCAGGCACCGGCGAGTTTCTGGGGGAAGTTGCCGTCGTCGATCAGCCCGAGGTCGCGGGCGACGTCCTCGCGTACCCAGGCGATGACCGGCGCGCTGGTCTCGACGGCCTGTGGGCCCGGGGCGGCGCCGCCGAAGCGGCGCAGCACGTGGCCGCGGGTCCACTCGGCGATCGTGCCGTCCTTGAAGTCCCGTTCGACGTCGGCGACGCTCAGCCACTGGGTGGGGATGGCGAACGCGAAGACGCGGCCCGTCTTGGGCTTGATGTTCACCTGATGGGCCTGGCTGTTGGCGATGACGCGGCCCTCGGCGTCGGTGGTGTCGGCGCCGGTCCCGCTCATCGCGGGATTGGAGACCCCGGTCGGCTCGGCCTTGATGGTGGGGAAGGCGCCGACCACCGTGTCCTGGGTGCCGCCCTGGACGGCGGAGGCGGTCTCGGTGACGGTTCGGCGGCTGGTGGACTCCATCCGTACGTTGTCGGCGACCGCGATGAGTTCGGCGCTCGCGAAGTCGGGTCGCGAGAAGACGGTGAGCGAGCCCTGCGAGCCGTCGAACATCGAGTTCTCGACGAGCCCGTCCGTCCGGTAGCCGGCGGTCGCGGCCTGTTCGGCGAAGGCGCTGAGCGCCCCGGAGCCGAGGGAGTCCTCCAGGACCTGCGCGGGGCCGGTGCCCTCGGCGGTCAGCGGGGTGACGGCCGCCTTGCGCAGCGTCTCCTCCAGCGCCCGGCCGGTCAGCCGCCCGCGCGTACCGGCGAGCCGGTTGTCGAAGGACCGGGCCAGCGCGATCATGCTCGCCGTGTGGACACGGTCGGCGCCGAGGACGGTCCGGACGTGGAAGCCGTTGGCGGGCATGGCGAACGGCCGGGTGGTGCCGTCCGGCTGTGGGACCGAGCGCCAGGCGTCGATGCCGTCGTCGGAGGCGAGCGGGTGGTCCTCACCGGTCAGGATGGTCACCGCGGCCGGTTCCTCGTCGAGGCGCGGCGGGTCCAGCGGGCCGTCCTGGCCGGGCTCCCGGCCCCCGGTGCCGGGCTCGGCGGGCTCGGGGCGCAGCAGGCTGAGCGGGACGAGGTCCTTGAGCTCGCCCGCGACGTCCTCGTGCACGAGCCGCCGCTCGTCCGGCTTGCCCGGCACCCGGCCCTTGGTGCGGCCCATCTCCAGGGTGAGACGGACGCGGTAGCGGGTGGTGAACTCGGCGTGCGGCTCACTGGTGTACGTCGTCCAGAGCCGGCCTACGGTGATCGTGGAGGCGCCGGAGACCGTCTGCCGGTTGGAGCCGGTCTCTCCCAGCGAGGGGCCCGCCGCGCCGACGTTGCCGTGCCCGGTGTGCACCGCCTCGTTGACCATCGTGCCGAAGTCCTGGCCCTTGGCGGAGCTGAACGCGCCGGTCTGCGTCTCGATCGCCCAGCGGTGGTCCTCCAGTTCGGTGGCGGGCCAGAGCCTGTCGAAGGTCTGACCGTCCTCGACGGGCACGAGCTGGGCGCGCAGCCGCACGTCCCGGCCGCCGATCCGCACCCGTTTCCAGCCGGGCCCGCCGATCCGCGCGGTGGTGGAGGTGCCGACCCCGGCCATCTCCCGGCGCAGCGCCCGGGTGACGCGACCGGAGGCGAGCCTGCGGACGGCCTCGCGGCCCTCGTCGTCGATCCCGAGGTCGCGGAGCTTCTTGTCGAAGCCGTCGAGGGCCGTCGCGGTGTTCAGGGAGTTGATGGGGTAGATGGCGAAGGGATGCCGCTGGAACCAGGCGTGCTGGCTCCACCTCCGGCGCGTGTAGGCCGGGCCGGCCTCAAGGTCGTCGCCCGGCACGAGGCCGAGCTGCTGGGCGACGCGTTCGGGCACGTGCCCCAGCCAGCCGCCCCTGACCCGCTGTCGGCGCCCCGCCCAGTCGTGCCAGCTCCGGACGACCTTGCTGAGTGGGGAGAGCAGACCGAGGTTGCGGACCTCGGCGGCGATCTCGTGCTCCGCGTCGCCCGCGGCCAGTACCTGATAGCCGCCGTCGACCCGGTTGATGTCCGAGGTGACGCTGCGCACGACGGTCCCCGTCCGGCTCCGGGACCGGAACCACGGCCGCCACGCCACCCCGTAGTTGCCCGTGACGCCGCCGCCCGTCGCATGGCTGTGGCCGTAGACGGCGGTGACCCCGGCCTGCTGGGTGAAGGACTTGCCCTGCGTACCGGCGGCACGGGTGGAGCCGCCGACGGTCAGCTCGGTGTCCATCCGCGCCGGCCGGCTCAGGGCACGCAACCGGGTGACGCGCACGCGGTGCACGACCGTCGCCAGCCAGTCGATGTACGGGCCCTTGCCGAACAGCCCCGTGGTGCGCGAACCGAGCGGGCCGGAGCTCTGGTCGAAGTTGGCCGCGAGGTACTGCGGCTGGTGCGGGCGGACCGCCGCGTCGTGGGCCTGCGCGCCGACGTGCGTGAGGTGCCACCGTCCGTGCGAGGCCCGGTCGAGGACCTCCTCGACGATTCCCTCGTCGTGATGGGGGGCGATGACGGAGACCGTCTGGTGCGGGACGCCGTCCAGCGGACCGGGAGCCTGCGAGCTGTCGATCGCCGAGAGCGAGGCGTCCACGAGCGCCTTGGCCTCCGAGGGGGCCATGGCCGACTGGGTGACCCGGTCCGCCCGCAGGTACGGGTTGTCCGCCCCCGGCGCGTGCGGGTCGGTCGCGGGACTGTGCTCGGCGGGGACACTGAGCAGCACCCGGCCCCGCACGGCCGGAACCGGCGCGTCGCCACCGATGATGTCGGCCCGGGGCGCGCGGAAGACGAAGAGCTGGGTGCCGAGGACCCCCAGGGAGAACGCGCCCCGCAGCAGACCCCGGAAGCGCCAGTGACCACCGGTGCTCACGGTGAGGTCGATGCCGTAGCTGTAGAGATGGCCGGGGCTGATGGTGACGGCCATCGGGTCGAAGGTCGCGACGGGGCCGTACTCGGCCTCCCTCCGGGCCTGCCACCCGGCGCGGTAGCCGAGCTGGGCGGTCCCCGCGTGCGCGGCGGCGCCCATGTCGTCGGTGACATCGGAGTCCCGGAGGGCGAACAGCCCCTCCGCCGACGCCTCATGGCCCTGCGCCCCGAGCCGCGAGGCGCTGACGGTCGCGGCGCCGGGGGCGCTGTGCCGCAGCAGGGAGTCCGTCGCACCCTCGTAGCGGCGGCCGGTCAGTTCCGCGTCGAGCCAGATGTAGCGGTAGGCGCGGGTGACGCGGCCCGGGTCGATCAGGCCGACCCGCAGGCCGGTCGTCGTCATGGCCTCCAGATTCCCCGCCAGGGAGTGGTGGGCCAGCGCGTTGATGACGGTCAGGCTGTTGTGCAGCACCATCTGGTAGTGGGCGTGGTTGCGCCACCTGCCGCCGTCGGGACTCCCGAGTTCGCTGAGCGGGGCGACCATCGAGGGGTACTTGCGCGCGACCGCGTCCACGACCTGTTCGGTGAAGGTGTACAGCCGGGTCTTCTCGACGGGCGCGGCGGAGGGCGCCCCGCCCGTGCCGTCGGCGTCGGGCAGGACGGGGGGCGCGCCCTGGGTGTAACGCCCGTCGGCGAAGAGGAACTGCACGGGCCTGCTCATACCGAGGGTCGGCGGACGGTCGTCGGTCAGGTAGGCGGGGGCGTACGGCTGCTCGGTACGGGGCGGCGTGCCCTCGTCCATCCCGGCCAGCCGCCGCGCCTCGCCCCGCGTCATCCGGTCCAGGCTCCAGGTACGGAACGCGCGGGCCTCCCGGTCACCCGTCTTGCGGAGGTAGACGGTCTTCTCGACCCGGTACAGGGCGGTAGCGGCGTTCTTGACCCGGCCGACGGACTTGACCGCGCCGGACCCGCCGGTGAACGCCGTCCGTCCCCCGGTATGGCCGATCCGGGCGCCGATCCCCGCCTGGAGACGCGGTTTGACCCGGTTCATCCACCCGGCCACCAGATCGGGGACGTTGAAGGTCGGCAGGTTGAGGGTGGGACCGGCGATGGCCGCGACGTCCGTGCTGAAGGACTTGGTCTGCTTGCGCAGGTTGTGCACGGTCAGCTGCAGGGTGTCGCGCATCTCGGCCTGATCGGTCGCCGAGGCCAGGACCGCGCGTCCCGGCACCACGCGCTCGATGACGAAGGCGCCCAGCGGGGTGCGCTTCTTGTCGTCGGCGAACAGCGGCTTGCTCGGCACCATGGACCGGGCCAGCCGCCCCGAGAGGTGGTGGAAGTTGGCCGACGAGATGAAGTCGTCCAGCTCGCGGTAGGCCGTGGAGCCCGGCTCGGCGCCGATCCTGCCCACCGCCCAGTCCCGGATCTCACGCACGGGGCCGTAGTCCTCGGTGACCACGAGCCGGTAGTCGGAGCCGGGCCCCAGCTCCATCCGGGGCGGCACGCGGCCCATCGCGTGCTCGGCCGCGCTCGTCACACTGTCCGGGAGCCGCGCCCCGAGCCCGCCCCGCACGCCGAAGGCGAAACCGGCGTCCTGCGCGCGGGTCCGGGCGGGCCGCTGCCGCAGTCGCGTGCCGAGGATGCCGGGCCTGGCCGGGCGGGGCGGCTGCGCGTCGGTGACCCGCACCTCGTAGTAGACGTCGTCGAGGTGGAAATGCGAGTGGTCGAGCATGCGGGTCTCGCCCTGTGTCACGACCTCGTCGTGCATGGTGTACGTGAATTCGCGGGCCCAGCCGAGCCGCGCGCTGAGCCGGCCGAAGCCGGACACGACCGTGCTCAGCGGGCCCAGCGGCGCGCTCGGGGAGAGCTGCCGGTTCTGGCTGATCGTCTTGCTGGCCCCGACGGTGGTGACCCCCCGGTAGGCGTTGTCGACCTTCGTCGGCTCGGCGCCGTCCTTGAACTTCGTCCAGGCGCCGTAGTTGCGCACGCCGACCTGGAGTTTGCGCAGCCGCCCCGACTCGGTGCGGTACACGAACTCGCGGCCCTCCCCGGCGAAGGTGCGCGGCTGCTCCCGCATCGCCCGCACGAGCCGGACGAAGACGTCCACGCCGATGTCGTCGCTGCGCACCTCCCCGTCCGCCGGCGGCAGGTCCGCCGGCCGCGTGTCCGCGTCGAGCGCGCGCAGACTCATGTCGATGTGCTCGGCGGCCTGTTCGTGACCGCGCAGGTGCACATCGCTCTGACCGAACGCGAACAGCGCCTCGTCCTCGTCCTGCCCCTCTTCGGCGGCGAAGGGGAGCAGCCCGTCGAGGTAGCCGGGGATGCGGCTGCCGTCCGTGAAGGTGGCGGGCCCGGGGGCGCGCGGGGCCGGTGGCAGCGCGGGGTCCACGCGGGGCGGACGGCGCACCGTCAGCTCGTCGTCGACCTGCACACCGGGGAACCTCGGCCGCTGGTTCTGCGGGCCGGGGCGCGACACGGGACCCTCGGCGGGATCGGGATCGGGATCGGGATCGGGATCGGGATCGGAGTCGGGCTCGGAGTCCTCGTCCGAGGACTCGCCGTCGGTGGGACCGGACGCGTCGTCAAGTCCGGAGTCCCCGGGCTCCGAGTCCTCGGGCCCCAAGTCCTTGAAGTCCGAGTCCTCGGGGGCCGAGTCGGCCGGGCCGGTCGTCGTGGTGGGCACGGCCACCGCCGGGGCGGGGGCCGGCACCGTGGACAGCGGTCCCTTGGCCTCCGGTCGCGCCAGAGGGACCGGCTGCTCCGTGCCCGCCTTCTCCCGGACCGTCGGCTCCGGCTCCACGGGAGCGCTCTCGGTCCGTACGGGCACGGGTGGTGTGCCGCGCGTACCGGAGGAACCCGACGTGGTGACGGCGGGCCGGGGTGCGGCGGGCACCACCGGCGCCGAGGGATCGGGGGCCGGGGGTCCCCCGCCACCGAGCAGCCGCACGGGCAGACCCAGCCGCCGCCGGAGCGAGGCGGCCAGCGCGGCACCGGAGTCCGTACCGCCCGGCGGGCGAGTCAGCAGGTGGTCGGCGACCTCGCGGACGGCGGAGCGGAAGTCGTCCCCGGCGTGCCGGGAGTCGGCGAGCACCGGGTGCAGTTCGAGAGGCAGCACCAGGGAGACGGCCCGGTCCCAGGCACGGCCGAGGTCGTCCTCGGTCGCAAAGCCGGGGGCGGCGTCGGCGAAGTCCGCGTACGCCGAGGCCCAGAGCCGCCGGGAGGCGTGCGCCGCCGCCGTGTCGAGCGTCTCGGACCACGGGCCCGGTCGCACCATGGCGGCCTTCGCCTGATCCAGCCGGCCGGGGTCCGCCGCCTGTCCGGGCGGTGGCTGCGGTAGGTCGGCGTCGATGATCCGCTCGGCGATCCACCGGCGCTGGGACTCGTCCCGCTGCACGACGGGTGTCTGCTCCGGGCCCGGCTCGTAGGGGGTGACACCCAGGTCCCGCAGACGGGCCGTCATGTCGAGCAGACGCCCGCGCGCCTGCTCCGCCTGTTCCCGCGCGTCCTGGAACGCCGTCCCGTCGGCGCTGCCCCCGATCCCCGCGTCCAGCCGCGCGCCGATCACCTCGGCGGTGTCGACGGCGTCGGCGAAGGCCGCCAGCGCCTCCGCGTAGTCCCGCCGCGCGCCGGCGATCCCGGCGCCGGAGGCCGCCGTGGGCGGGAAGGCCGTTGGCTGCCCGTCGAGGGCATCGGCACGAATCCCGCCGTCGCCCTGGGTGCCCCCGCGGCCACCGGTAAGCGTGTCGCCGTGCGAGTCCGGTCGGAACGTCTCCTGCGGGCCGTCCGTTGCGGGGCCCTTGCCCTTGTCTACGGTGCCCGCCGCGGGGGAGGCCCCGAGGGCGGCCGGCCCGCCCTGTGTCCGGGTCGGTACGGCGGCGGCGGGCGAGGGATCGACCACGTCCGTGCCCGCCCCGGGCGCGGTCCTGGTCTCCGGGGCGACACCGGTGCTCTCGCTGAGGCTCTCGCCGCCGTCCTCGCCCGTGTCCTCGGCGAAGGGCGTGCCGTCGGGCGTCTGCCCGGTCCGTGAGGCGTTCGGCGCGGGGGACGGCGAGGCCGAGGTCCCCGGCACGGGAGCTGACTGGCCGCCGCCGTGGGTGCCGGAAGCCGTGACCGGGGCCCCGGCCGGTCCGTACTGCCCCGGCGCCGTCCCCGCCACCGGCCCCGGCGTATCCCACTTGAGGCCGTCCCCGCTGTCCGTTCCCTCCGCGCCGTAGGGCGGCATCGCGGAGTCGAGCACGCTGTTCGTCCCGACCGGGTTGTACGGCGCCGCGAGCCAGCCACCGGCCCCGAAGCCCTTGGTGAGCGGGGCGCTCGCGTTCGGCGTGTACGGCATCGGACCGGACGAGCCGAGCCCGTACGGCCCGGACCCGGACGACCCGGCTCCCGTACCCGGCGGGGTGCTAAGCGCGGAGGTGGTGCCGGAGACCGTCGTGTCGATGTCCGTGACCGGGGCGACGGGGCCGAGGACGTCGGAGCCCGGGAGCGGACCGTACGAGGAGCCGGGCGTCGAGTACGGCGAGAGGCCGGGGTTCGTGGAGACGGTGGGGACGGGACCGGGCGGGCCGACCGGCCCCGGCGCACCCCCCAGGGGCTGCGGGCCGGGACCGCCGCGCTCAGTCGAGTCGGCGGAGAGGTCGCCGCCCGAAGGCGCGCCGCCGTCGGACCCGTTCCCGGGGCCGTAACTGTCGTTGACGTAGTCGGTGAAGAGGTTCCCGTTGGGGAAGACCTTGCCGTGCAGCCAGTTGGCGCTGCTGCCCAGTCCGTGCTCGGCGCCCGTGTCGAGGATGCCGCTGACGCCGGCTCCGACGAAGGTCATCCACTTGAAGTCCCAGTTCCCGTGGAGCAGTCCGCCCGCGAGGATCTCCGCCAGGGTTTCCCCCAGGCCGTGGGTGAGGAAGGTCGAGGGCACCTCGTAGAGCACGTTGGCGACCGGACTGGGTTTGACGAAGGGGGGACCGCCCGGTTTGTTGAAAAGGTCCTTGTCGTTGTTGTTCTTGTTGAATTTGTCGAGAAAGTCCTTGTCGTACTTACTGAAGAGGTCTTCGCCGAAGTTGTTCTTGAAGACGTGGTTCAGGTTGTTCTTGAACCAGTGCGAGATATTGCCGAAGAGGTGGATGAACCCACCGGCGAGCAGGCCGAAGAGCCCGGCCTCGCCGATGTTCGTACCGTCGATCCCCTTCGGACGGCGGTTGGGCGGGTTGATGGTCAGCTGCGCCAGGTTCACCGCGAGGGCCTGGATCATTTCCTGGAGCATCTCGGTGACGCTCGGCCCGAAGGGCAGGAGCTTCATGAGCCGCTGCAAGGACATCAGGATGCCGAGCGCCGCCCGCGCGCGGACGAGCGCCGCCGCGGCCATCGAGGTGCCGCCGGTGAAGAAGGACATCGCCGCGAGCAGCGCCAGCTCGATGAGCATCATGGCGATCTCGGAGATGATCTCCCATTTGGCCCCCTGGATCTTCTGCGACTGGGTGACCTGATTGTCGGAGAGCCGGGTGAACTCGTCGCTCATCTCGCGGAAGGCGTCCGTGCCGCCCCCGCCGGTCAGGACGGCCATACCCCGCTTGAACCCGTCGGCGACCTCAGGGGGGAGCGAGCGGCCGACCATCTCGACCACTTTCTGGATCTCCTCGAAGTAGTCCCCGAGGCGCCGGTCGAGACGGCTGTAGATCTGACGACTGCCGTAGGCGAGCTCCTCGTCCGCCTCCAGCGGCATCTCGCCGGTGAGAACGAAGATCCAGTAGCGCTCTTCCTCGGTCCAGTCGAAGTTCTTCATTCAGTGCTTACCGCCGCCGGTGGAACCCTCGCCGCCGGTGAGGTCGGTGGTGCCCTTGTGCTGCTCGATCCGCTCGGCGTTGTACCGCTGGTTCCCCTCGATGCTGTCGAGGCTCTCCAGCGTCGCCGAGACCAGCCCGTCCATGGCGTCCCCCAGCGCGGTGACGAAGGCGAGGCACCCCTCGTTCGCCTTCTTGTAGTTGGGGTTGCTCTGCTGGAAGTAGTCGTCGCTCTGCCCGTTCCAGCCGAGGTAGGACTCCTCGTCGTTCCTGAAGTCCTCGGCGATCGAGCGGGCCATGCCGGGAAGGTCCTTGATCGCCTGGACCGCGCGCCGCAGCCCGTCCGGATCGGCCTCGTACGCTCCGCTCATGCCCGGCTCCCGCGGAGGTCGTCGCCGTCCTCGTCGTGGATCTCGTCGCGCAGCCGGTCCGAGGGCCTGCCGGTGCCCGAGCGGTCCGCGCCGGCGAGCGCCGAGCCGAAGAGGCGTTCCCAGTCGATGTCGATACCGCGGGAGCCCGGGGCCTTCGGGTCCGGCCTGGTCAGCGGCTCGAAGGTGTCGATCACCCGCCGGGCGATCTCCTGACGCCCCTTCCCGGCCGCCTCCATGATCGCGGAGGCGACCTGTGTGCCCGTCATGTTCAGGTACTTGTTGTCCAGGAACTTCAGCCCCGCCAGTTCACCCTGGGCCCCGATGGTGACCTCCACCGAGCGGTCCGAGGAACGCACCGTCGCGGTCGCCCCGCTCAGGTCCCGCTCGACGCGGGCGACGGCGGCACGTGTCTCCGCGAGATGAGCCCTGGCCCGTGCTATGCGATCCTCCAGCGACTCCGTCAACTGGTCCTCCTCGGTTCGGCTTCGGCTTCGGCTGCGGCGACCGGCCAGTCGACGGCCGCGCCTGTGCGTACGACTGCGCTTTGGGACACGCGCACGGGTGCGGGCCTCATCGGCCGATCACGGCCGGGGCACCGCCCTCGTCGCTTCCCCAGACATCCTCTTCCTCCTCCACCCAGGAGTCGCGGGTCCGGTCACCGCTCTCCGTCTCGGGACGCCCCGGCCCGCCGGCCCCCGCGCCGCCCGCTCCCATCGGCGGGACGAAGGGGCTGCCGCCGCTGGTGTTGATCATGGCTTCGCGCTCATCGTAAGGCCCCTGCCTGACACGTGGGTTCGAGGGCCGCCGGCGGTTGCTGACCACGTCACCGCCGTCGATCACGTTGCGGACCCGCTCGCCGGAGCCCTGCCCGCCACCGCGCCCGCCGGCCATGCCGCCGCCGGGCATCCCGCCGGGCATCCCGCCGGGCATGCCGCCCGGCATCCCGCCCGGGTTCAGCGGCGTACCGCCCCCCGAGCCCGTGGCCGCGCCGTTGGCGCCGCCCGAGGCGCCGGACAGACTGACCGGGGTGCCGTCGTACGGGGTGTCGTCGTACAGCTCCTCCTCGTAACCGGAGTAGCCGGAACCGTGGTCCGATCCGTATCCCGGCCCCGAGCCGAAGTCGACGCCGCCGTTGAGCGAGCCGGAGCCGGACCCGAGACCTGCGCCCGCGTGGCCGCCGCCGGAGCCCTGCTGCGGGTGGCCACCAACCGGGACGCCGCCCTCGTTGAGGTGGCCCGTGGTGGTCGTCCCGTCGGGACTGGTGATCGAGGTCGCTCCGCTGTGCGGGTCGACGCTGGTGCTGCTGCCGTCGGGGTACTCCGTGACGACCTGCCCCTGCGCGTCGAGGTGGGAGACGCTCCCGTCGGGGTTGGCGAGCACGTCACCCGCGTTGAGCGGCCCCGAGACGGTGGTGCCGTCCGGCCTGGTGAGCGACGAGGTCTGGGTGGTCGGGTCGATCCTCGTGGAGCTGCCGTCCGGGAAGTCGGTGACGACACGACCATGGCTGTCCAGGTGGGAGGTACTGCCGCCCGGGTTGGTGAGCGAGTCGTCGCCGTTGACGGGCCCGGAGATCGAGTCCGAGGGGCCCAGGGCCAGGTCGCCGCCGTTGAGCAGGCCGCTCTGGCGGCCGTTCAGCTGGTCGCCCGCCCTGCTCTGCCGCTCCTGGAACTCCTGCTGCTTCTGCTGGTACTCGTCCTGTCTCTGCTGCTGTTCCCGCTGGAGCTGTTCCTGCCGCTCCGACTGCTGTGTCTGGAGCTGTTCCTGCCGCTCGGACTGCTGGGCCTGAAGCTGCTCCTGCCGCTCCGACTGCTGGGCCTGCAGTTGTTGCTGTTTCGCCTGCGCCTGCTCCTGTTTCTTCTCCTGCTCCTCCTGCTTCTGCTCCTGCTTCTCCTGGAGCTCCTGCTGTTTCTCTTCCTGCTCCCGCTGAAGCTGCTCCTGCTTCTGCTGCTGTTCCTGCTGCCTGGCCTCGGCCTCCTTCTCCTTCGCCTCCTGCTTGGCCTCCACCTCGGCCTGCTTTTTCTCCTGTTTCTCCTCCTGTGCGGCCTGCTTGGCCTCCTGTTCCCGCTGGAGCTGTTCCTGTTTGGCTTCCTGCTCGGCTTGTTTCCTCTCCTGTTCCCGCTGGAGCTGTTCCTGTTTGGCCTCCTGCTCGGCCTGCTTCTTCTCCTGTTCCTTCTTGGCTTGCTGCTGCTCGGACTTCTGCTGATTCAAGGACTGCAGCTGAAAAGCCTGCTGCTGTTGCTGGTACTCCTGCTGCTTCGCCTCCTGTGCGGCCTGCTTCGCCTCCTGCTTCGCCTGGAGGTCCTCCTGTTTCTTCTCCTGTTCCTGCTGGAGCTGTTCCTGTTTGGCCTCCTGCTGCGCCTGCTTCTCCTCCTGATTGGCCTCCAGTTCAGCCTGTTTGGCTTCTTGTTCCTTCTCCTTGGCCTCCTGTTTGGCTTCCTGTTCGGCCTGCTTCTTCTCCTGCTCCGCCTCCAGCGCGGCCTGCTTCGCCTCCTGCTCCTTCTCCTTCTGCTCCTGTTTGGCTTCTTGTTCCTTCTCCTTGGCCTCCTGTTTGGCCTCCTGTTCGGCCTGCTTCTTCTCCTGCTCGGCCAGCAGCGCGGCCTGCTTCGCCTCCTGCTCCTTCTCCTTGGCCTCGGCCTTCGCCTCGGCTGCCGCCTGCTTCTCCTCCAGTTCCTTCTCCTTGGCCTCGGCCTTCGCCTCGGCTGCCGCCTCCTTCTCCTCCAGCTCCTTCTCCTTGGCCGCCGCCTTGGCCTCGGCCTCTGCGGCCTTCTTCTCCGCCTCCTCCTTCTCCAGTTCGGCCTTGTCCTCGGTGTACGAGGTCTTCAGGCTGTCCCCGGAGGTGCTTCTGATTTTGCCGAGGTCGAAGTTGCTGCTGCTCCAGGCGTTGCCGACGTTCTTCATCGCCTGGTCGGCGGGCTCGACCAGATCCCGGTACGCGGCGTTCCACCAGCGCTGTATCGCCGCCTCCCCGATCGCCTTCCAGGTCCCGAGCTCGGTCATCGACCCGTAGGGATGACCGAACGCGTCCCTGGCCTGCTGATCGAAGTGGGAGGAGGCGGTGTAGCTCTCGGAGTAGGACTCGTATCCGTAGTCGTAGGAGTACTCGATCTGGGAGATGTTGAGGTTCCAGTTGCTCTGATTGATCTCGGCCAGCAGGTCGACCAGCCAGCGCAGGGGGTTGCCCATCGCCTCCTGCCAGATCTCCCAGCCGTCGAGGAGCTTCTGGGCCTCCGCGCGAAACGTCTCACCCGCGGCCCGGACCGCGGCGCCCTGCTTCGAACCGAAACCCTTCCCCGTGGTGTTGGTCAGGTCCTTGGAGATGCGTTCGTACTTCCGGTTGAGCTGGTGGATGAGGTCCCAGAAGACGCCCGCGGCCTGGCCCCGCCACAGTTCGTTCTCCTCGGTGCCGACCAGATTCTGCCAGTTGCTCAGCACGTCCTTCTGGTTGTCGAAGAACTTCTGTACCCGGTCGAAGGCCTGGGCCACCGTCTCGAAGGATCCGAGACTCACCACCCCTTCGGCGGGGACGGGGATGTCGCCCCAGCTGAAGTCCTTCGTCCCCTCGGGACCGGCCAGCAGCGCCCGCAGGGCGTTACCCGTCCCGTAGGACCACCGGTCCACCGGCCTCGTGTCCCACGTGGTCCCGTCGTCGGACTTCTTGAAGTCGTTGTCGTAACGGCTCTTGCCCTCGTAGCCGTGGACCTCGCCGCCCTTGGGGGGCGCGCCGGCCTGCTTGTCACCGAGCAGCGTGATGCGGGCCTTGTAGTAGGAGACGTCGTCGCCGGCCGCGTCCTCCTTCGCGTCGGTGCTGCCCTTTCCCGTCGTGTAGAACGGGATGATGAAGTCGGTGTTCTCGATACGCCAACCGGCGTTCTCGGACATCCAGTTGAAGTCCTCGGGATCGACGTAGGTCACCGTGTTCTGCTTGGTGATCTCCACCTTCATCATGGGGATGTCGTCGTTCCCGACGAGCTTCTCGAAGACCGTGTCGATCTTCGGCGCCTCGTATCCGGTGAAGAGCAGGACGGCCTCACGCCAGGAATCGATGTTCGCTGCGAGGGGATGATCCTTGTCGGATGCCATGACTGAACTCCATCGGGCTGGGACGGTCGTGCGAGGGAAGCCGGCGCGCTACGGCGAGGGCGTCAGGCAAGGCCGCGACACGGCGGCGGGGCGGGGAATGGCGCGCGGGCCACGGCGGGGAGCCCTCAGCTGTCCTCGTCGTCGCTGTCCCCACCGGTCAGGTCGTCGTCCACGTCCTCGAAGGCGTCGAGCAGCTTCTCGCCGTCCACCTTGTCCAGGCTGTCGCCCTGCGTCTTGAACAGGGTGTCCATGGCGTCCCGCAGGTTCTCCTCGATGTCGTCGAAAAGGGTCTGCTGGTCCTCCAGGATCCCGGTGAGCGTGGCGGCCATGCTGGTCACACCTCCGGTCACCGCCTTGCCGTGGACCGTGGTGCTGCCCGCCATGTTCCCGATGACGAGGGGCCACGTGGAACCGGACAGCACGTAGTCCGGCTTCTCGCCGTCCTCCTGGAGGGAACGCACCGTGGGGATCTCGTCGTCGAGGGACCCCGTGGTGAAGGCGGAGAGAATCGTCGCTACCAAGTCCGCGGGCACCCGGTCGGTGAGGATCTTCTTCAACTCCGACTGGAAGTCCGCGATGTCCACGTCCAGGAACTTCTTGATCCACGCCTTGTCCATCACCAGCGGGGGCTTACCGGGATCTTCCGCCATCGTCTCGGCCTTCCTTCGTCGAGCCCGCCCGAAACCGCGGGCCACATCGGCGCACTCAGGGCAAAGGGTGGCCGCCCGCGTGTCTTGGCACGGACAGCCACCCGGTTCGGTTCGCGGTCAGCGGCCTATCCGTACGCCGTCCCAGCCCTGTGTGAGGTTCCGCTCGTTGTTCTGGTACGCGTTCTTGATCTCGTTGAGCAGTCCCGCGTGGCTCGTGAGCAGGTCGCCCATCTTCTGGACGGCGTGGTCCCAGGCGCGCTGCTTGCCGTCGTACGCCTCCCGGTCGTCACCCTCCCAGGACTGCTTCAGCTCCTGAAGCTCCATCTCCAGGTTGCTGAGCGTCCGGGCGATCGCCTGGGTCTGGAGCCGCATGTCCTCGGCCGCGTTGTCGGCGTGCGCGTAGTTGACGTAGATGAATCCGTCGGAGAAGTCGTCCGGCATGAGGGGCCTCGTTTCACGGGAATGCGGGGGGAGGTGCGACAGGGCCCGGCCGGTCGTCGCGCCGGCCGGAGGGGGCGAGTGCGCGCGGTGCGCGCGGCATCAGCCCGAGAGGGCGTCGAAGATGGCGTCCGACTGGTGGTACGCCTGGTCGACCGAATCGTGCGAGGAACCCTGGGTCAGCCCCTGCTGGGTGAGCGTCTCGTTGAGCTGGTCGATCATGTCGCGCACATTGCGCGAGATGATCTCCGCCTGTTCGTCCCACTGCGCCAGCAGGTCCTGGTAGGCCTTGCCGTCGCTGCCCTTCAGCGTCTGCGCCATGTTCCACTTGGTGCTCTCGACGTCCTGCCGGCTGTTCTGGATGCCGGTGAAGGCCTGCTCCAGGGCGCTGATGCCGTTCCGTGTCGCGCGTTCCTCCGACTGCTGCATGCCTGCCATGGGCTACCCCTTCGGTTGGAGTTCGCCGCCGGACTCTGACGCGCCGGCGGCTTGCGCTACCAATTGCGGTGGACGGGGAGCGAGTTGGCCCATCCGTCCGGATACTAAACAGATTTCATTACATTCGGCAATACGTACCGACAATTAGCTACAAAGCGAAACAAATGAGCCTCCTCCTTCGCACGACCGTTCACCCTGCCGTAACCGTCCGCAAGCTCACGGAGCTCTTCAACTCCCCGTCCGATCCCTTGCCCTTCTTCCCGTCCCGCTTGTCGCCGGCCGCCTCGCACCGGGGGGCCGTCGACCGGGACCGAGCGGTGGTCGCGGCACTCCGCGTCAGATCGGGCCCGGTCGGAAGCATCGACAGCAAAGAGGAGGGAAGCCCCTCGGCCCGCGTCCCGGTGTATCCGAGCGCCTTGACCGAGTCCTCCGAGGGCAGCCGGTACTTCACCCCGGTGTCCGTCACCAAATAGAGGGTGTCGCCCACCTCACCGCCGTTCGCGCCGAGCGCGTGCACGAGCGCCCCGCCCCCCGGCGGCACGGTGATCCGGTTGACCGTCGTGCAGGCGGGGACCAGGCCGTCCGGCGATGCCTGCGCCGCCCGGCCGAGACCGGCCTGCCGGGCGAGTGTCACGCTCACCCGTGTTCCCGTCGGCACCGGCCGCACCTCGGCGCACGGGGTGCGTCCCGGCGCCACGGTCACCGGCTCCGGCGGAGCGGCGGGCTGCTCCTTCGCGAGGGCGCTGAGCCCGGGGTCCGGGGCGAGATGGCCGCTCAGCGCGTCGCTGCCCAGGTGCCGCGCGGCCACCGTGCCCCCCGCGTAGGCCTCTTTCCTGGTGGCCTCGTCACCGAGCACCAGCGCGGCCCCGGTGGCCGTGACCCGGGTCAGGCCCTGCTCGCTCAGGAGGTAGTAGCGGGCTCCCGCGCCCGAGGCCGCGACCTCGAAGACCTCGCCGACCCTGGTCGGCCGCCCACCGAGTTCCGGTCCTGACCGGCCGCGACCCGGCACCGCGGGGGGCGCCAGATCGGGCCCCGAGGGCAACGAGTTGAGGAACGCGGCCGATACGGGCAAGGGCTTGTCCGAGGCGTAGCCCAGGGCCTCGGCCGCGTGCGCCTTCTCGTTCAGCAGGAACTTGCGCCCCTGCCAGACCAGATACGCGCCCTTGTCGGGCCCCGACACCAGGAGACCCCGGCCCTTCTCAAGCCCCGTCCCGTCGGTGTCCGCGCCCACCGCGAGCGTGGTCCCGGTGGACCCCGCGGCCGAACCGGAGCAGACGGCCCACGGGCCGTTGTTCAGAGCACCGCTGTCCGGCGGGTCGTCGGGAGCGCCCGCGATGCCGACCGGGGCCCCGTGCGCGGTGCCCTTCAGCGAGGCACCGCCCACCGTCATGACCTTCATTTCCTCGCCCACGAGCAGCCGCGCCGAGGTGAAGTTGCGTACGGGGCGCAGCCGTTCGCCCAGGTAGAGATAGCGGGCACCGGTGTCCTTGTTGACCACGAGGGTGCCCGGATCGCGCCAGGAACTCTTCGTGCCGGGCTTGATGAGGCCGAACACGAAGGAGCCCGCACAGATGAGAACGGCGATCAGGACACCGATCACCACGCCGCGATTGGTCCGGCCCTGGGGACTCTCCGGGGCGTCCGGGTCGGCACGCAGCATCCCGGAGGTCAGCCGCCCCATGATGAACAGGTGCGCCTGGACCTGATCGCTCTTGGACTGCACGGAAGCTTCCCCTCCTCAGGCGTTCAGGCCGCGCAGGGCGCTGTACACGCCGAGCACCCACAGCACGAGTGGCAGCAGGGCGACCGCCGTCAAGGTGTGCAGCACCTCGGCGGCCCGCCCCCAGTACGGCACGATCCGCCGGCCCGGCACTGTCCAGGAGGCGATGGCGATCCCGGCCGTGACGGCGAGCAGCGCGGCGACGACGAGCGGACGGCCCCCCGGGGTGTACGCGTGCGCGGCGACCACGATCAGCAGGAGCAGGGCGCCCGCGCCCGGCAGGACCAGTGAGAGTCGCTGCCAGGCGTTGCCGAGGCCCCGCCCGTGCAGCATGAGCAGGAGCGACAGCGTCACCACCGTGATGACCTCGGCCAGCCCCCCGTAGAGGGCCAGGACGACGAGGCATACGGCGCAGCCCGCGCCGACCGCCGCGTAGAGGCTGCTCATCCAGCCGTCCGCGAGCCCCGTACGCGCGGTGACGGCGGCCGTGGGATGCGGCTCGATGCCCTCCTGGAGCTGCTGCGCGTTGGTCGGCAGCGGCGGCATGCGAAGACCCGCCATCCGGAACGACAGCGAGGGCACGAAGGCACCGAGGACGACAGCGACCACCGCGACGACCCCGGCGACCTGATGCGGTGCCAGGTCGGCGACGAGCATGAGCGCGCCGGCCACCGCCCCGAGCACGGCGAAGACGGCGACGGCCAGGAAGAGCGCGGCGTACGCGGCGACCGCGGCGAGCGCCACGATCGCCGCGCCCGCCCCCACGGCGCAGGCCGCGAGCAGCCGGGCGCCCACCAGCTCGTGCACGTGCGGCCCGCTCAGCTCGCCGCCGGGCAGCAGCCATCCGGCGAGCGCGAGATAGGGCGCCGCCATGACGCCCAGGGCCGCGCCCGCTCCCGCGTCGCCGACCGCGCGGCTCGCCGAGCCGGCGCCCGCGATCAGCAGCAGGCCGGTCGCGGCGGCGCACACGGCGTTCAGCACCGTGGAACCGCCGGGCAGGACGAACACGGTCAGCCCGCCGAAGAGCGTGAACACCGCGAGGCCGCGCAGCAGCAACTTGCCCGCGTGCGGAGTCCAGCCCCAGGGGCGGGAGCGCATGGTGGTGGAGATGCCGTGGACCAGATCGTCGAGATGCACCTCGGGCAACGCCTCGGTGCGCGGCCTGAGGTAGAGCGTCTCGCCGTCCCGCAGATCGTAGGAGTCGAGACTGCGCTCCTCGTCCATCGGCTCCGCGCCGAGGCGCTGGAGCACCCAGCCGTCGTGATCGAGACCGGCCTCGCCGAGATCGTCGCCGCCGTAGCCGAGCACCGCGGGCAGCAGGTCCGCGACGGGGATGTCGGAGGGCACCGCGAGGTCGAGGGTCCTGGCCGGCGCGCGGACGGTCAGGCGGCACACACCGGCTGTCTGAGTGTCAGTCATCGTGCTCGCTCACGCTTCTGCGGACGGGTCCCCGTCGGTTCCGGTTCCGCGTGCGGACCGGCTGCTGTCATGAAGTTCGGACTCGGCCGGAGCAGCGAGGACACGCGCGGGAACAGCGTGCGCGAGAAGCGCCCACGCACCCTCCGACCTGCGTGCACACTACTGCGTGCGAAGGTGAACTGGTGTACTGGGCTGACAGATTTAGGCCAGGGGTGCCGGTGTTGCCCTGTCACTTGCCCGTTCGGAAGCGGGGAACTGACCATTTCCCGCGCAGTGTTGCCCGTTAGGAGACCGTTCGTTGAGTGTGACGCTGTTCCGCAGGCCGGCCCGGCGCCGTGGCCCGGACATGCCGGAGGGCGAACTCAGCCTTCAGGAGCCGCCCAGCTTGCCGGAGGTGGTGCCGGACAGCTCCGCTGTGTGGACATATCTCCCCATGGCGCTGATGTCCGTCTCCATGATGCTGATGTTCATGCGCCCCGGTATGAACAAGGCCAGCGGCAGCCACTTCATGTACCTGGCCGTCGGCATGATGGTGTTCGCCTCCGGCGCGATGATGGTCGGCCAGATGATGCGCAAGACCAGCGAGCGCAAACAACGGCTGAAGGGCGAACGCCGCGACTACCTGCGCTACCTCACCCAGATCCGCCGCAAGGTCCGTACCGCCGTGTCCGACCAGCAGCGCGCACTGGCCTGGCGCCACCCGGCCCCCGCCGCCCTGTGGTCCGTGGTGGGTACGACCCGGCTGTGGGAACGGCGCCCGCAGGACGAGGACTTCGGCGAGGTCCGGATCGCCGTCGGCGAGCAGAAACTGGGCTTGCGGCTCACTCCGAAGGCCACCACCCCCGTCGAGGACCTGGAGCCGCTGTCCGCCCACGCGCTGCGCAGCTTCATCCGCGCCTACTCCACCGTCCCCGAGCAGCCCATCGCCATCTACCTGCGCGCCTGGGCACGGATCCTGTTCCGCGGTGACCAGGAACGCGTCCGGTCCGTGGCCCGCGCCATGATCTGCCAGCTGGCCACCTTCCACGCCCCCGACGACCTGTGGGTGGCCCTGTGCGTGTCCGACGAGCGGCGCGCCGACTGGGAATGGGTCAAATGGCTCCCGCACAACCTGCACCCCCAGGAGAGCGACGGCGCGGGCCCGGCCCGGATGTGCGTCTCGGCCTTCAACGAACTGGAGGACCTGCTCGGCGCCGAGTTCCTCGAACGACCCGCCTTCGACCCCGAGGCGGTCGCCGGGCGCGAGGAACCCTTCACCGTGATCGTCGTGGACGGCGGCACCGTCCCCAAGGGCCACCGGCTCGACTCCGCCGGGTTCCGCAACGCCGTCGTCCTCGACCTGAGCGGCGCCCTGAACTGGCGGCCGGGACGGGTCACGCTCCGGTTCGACGTGTCCGAGGAGGACTTCTCCCTCGTCCGCACCGACCGCGAACGCAAGGAGCAGACGGTACGGCTCGGCCGCCCCGACCGCTTCGGCCCCGCGGGCGCCACGGCTCTGGCGAAGCGGATCGCCCCCTATCGCATGGGCGTGGGCGCGGAGTCCTCCGAACCGCTGTCCTCGAACCTGGAGCTGACCTCGCTGCTGGGGATACCCGACCTGTACCGGCACGACCCGGCCACCCTGTGGCGGCGCAACACGGGCAGCGCCCGGCTGCGCGTCCCCATCGCGGTCGGGGCCGACGGCAGCCCCGTCGAACTGGACATCAAGGAGTCGGCCCAGGGCGGGACGGGCCCGCACGGCATGCTCATCGGCGCCACCGGCTCCGGGAAGAGCGAACTGCTGCGCACCCTGGTCCTCGCCCTCGCCCTCGCCAACTCCTCCGAGACCCTCAACCTCGTCCTCGTCGACTTCAAGGGAGGCGCCACCTTCCTCGGTCTGGACGAACTGCCGCACACCTCCGCCGTCATCACCAACCTGGCGGGCGAGGCGGCCCTGGTCTCCCGTATGCAGGACGCCCTGCACGGCGAACTGATGCGGCGCCAGGAGCTGCTGCGCTCCGCGGGCAACTACACCTCGGCCCTCGACTACGAGAAGGCCCGCGCCGCCGGCACCCCCCTCGAACCGCTGCCCAGCCTCTTCGTGGTCGTGGACGAGTTCAGTGAGCTGCTCGCCGCTCACCGCGAGTTCATGGAACTCTTCGTGATGATCGGGCGCCTGGGACGCAGTCTCGGCGTTCACCTGCTACTCGCCTCGCAGCGGCTGGACGAGGGCCGCATGCACCAGTTGGAGAGCCACCTCTCCTACCGCATCGGCCTGCGCACCTTCTCCGCCATGGAGAGCCGCGGCGTGCTCGGCGTCCCCGACGCCTACCAGCTCCCCTCCCAGCCCGGCAGCGGCTACCTCAAGTCCGGGGTGGAGGCGCTGACCCGCTTCCGCGCCGCCTACGTGTCCGGCCCGTACCAGGAGCGCGACACCAGCCAGACCCAGGCCCGCGCCGCGAGCCAGACCGTGCCGTGGACATCCGGCTACGTCGTACCGCGTCTCCTCCCCGACCTGCCGGAGCCCGAGCCCGCGGCGGAGCCGGAGGAGTCGGGCGACACCCTGCTGTCCGTCGCCGTGGACCGGCTGCGCGACTCCGGCCCCCCGGCTCATCAGGTCTGGCTGCCGCCGCTGGACTTGCCCGCGACCCTCGATCAGGTGCTGCCACCGCTGACGCCCGACCCGCAGCTGGGGCTGACCACGGTCGGCTGGGCGGGACGCGGACGGCTGACGGTGCCCATCGGGATCGTCGACAAGCCCTTCGAGCAACTGCGCGACCTGTTGACGATCGACCTGTCGGGGGTCGGCGGGCACGTGGCCATCGCCGGCGGCCCGCAGAGCGGCAAGAGCACCCTGGTACGGACGATCCTCACCTCGCTGGCCCTGACCCACACCCCGCGCGAGGTGCAGTTCTTCTGCCTCGACTTCGGCGGCGGCACCCTGGCCTCGCTCGCCGAACTGCCCCACACGGCGGGGGTGGCGGCCCGGCTGGACACCGAGCGGGTCGGCCGCACGATCGCCGAGATCAGCGAACTGCTCTCCGGGCGGGAGAAGTTCTTCCTCGACCACGGCATCGACTCCATGCCCTCCTTCCGGCGCCGCCGGGCGGCGGGGGAGTTCGCGGACCAGCACTACGGCGACGTGTTCCTCGTCATCGACGGCTGGTCCACGGTCCGCCAGGACTTCGACCGCCACATCCAGACCTTCAACGCCATCGCGGCACGCGGCCTCAACTACGGCGTCCACCTCATCGCCACCACCGCCCGCTGGGTGGAGCTGTCCTCCACCGTGCGCGACCAGGCGGCCACCCACCTGGAACTGCGGATGGGCGACGCGATGGACTCCGGGATCGACGTACGCCGCGCGGCCACCGTGCCGCGGCTCCCCGGACGCGGTCTCACCCGCGAGGGGAAGCTGCACTACCTCGCGGCCCTCCCCCGTATCGACGGAACGGAGAGCACCCAGGACCTCGCGGACGGCGTCTCCGGGCTCGTGTCCGCGATCAAGGAGAGCTGGCCGCACGGCCCGGCGCCGCAGGTGCGGATGCTGCCGACGCTGCTTCCCGCCTCGGCGCTGCCCGCCCCTGAGGGCGACTTCCGGATGCCGATCGGCCTGGAGGAGAACGGGCTGTCGACGGTCTGGCACGACTTCGGCGAGAGCCCGCACATGATCGTCGTGGGCGACACGGAGAGCGGGAAGACCAACATGCTCCGGCTGACGGCCAAGGCCATCATGGACCGCTACACCCCCGCCGAGGCCCGGATCATGGTGGTGGACTACCGCCGGGACCTCGTGGAGGCCATCCCCGACGCCTACCGGCTCGGGCACGCGGTCTCCATCGACGCCCTCAAGGACCTCATCGACGGTGCCGCCCGCGCGGTCCGCGCACGCGTGCCCGGCCCCGACATCACCCCGTCCCGCATGCGGCTGTGCGACTGGTGGTCGGGGCCCCGGCTGTTCATCCTCGTCGACGACTACGACATGGTCGGCACGGGCATCGGGAACACCCCCTTCGACCCGCTCCTGCCACACCTGGCCCTCGGCTACGAGGTCGGGCTGCATCTGGTCGTCGCGCGGGCCGCCGCGGGCGCGGGGCGCGGTCTGGGCGAGCACCTGATGCGACGCCTGCAAGAGGTCAACACACCGAGCCTGCTGCTGTCCTGCCCGCCCTCGGAGGGCTACATCCTCGGCAACGTCAAGGGCCGCATCCTCAACCCCGGCCGCGCCACCCGCATAGCGCGCCGCAAAACGACGCAGGTGCAGACGGCGCTGATGGACGCGTAGCGGCCGGGCGCGCGCACGGCCGGGGGCACGTACGACGCTGGCGCGCCCCCGGCCGCGGCCCCTCGCGATCGGGGGCCCGGCCTTGAACGTCGTCGCGTGTGGTGAGGCGGTGGTGTTCGGGCCTGACGACCCGGAACGTCCGGTCTCAGACGGGCTGTGGGAGCCGGTTCACCGGGTCGTGCCGGGGGCGCCGGCACGTCCGCGGGAGGGCGGCAGGCGCCGCCACGGGGCCAAAGACGCGGGCCGCCGCCTTGTTCGTGGCCACCTCCGGGTGCGCTTGGCGGCGGACTCCCGAGGTGTTCGGACCATCGTGGTCGACGGTGCGCCGGCGCTGTGCCGAGAGCGGAACCAGGCCCGGGTGCGGGCCGGCCCACACGGCCCGGACCTCCGCCCACGCGGACTCCGCCGCCCGCACCGCCGCTGTCAGCGCACGGCCGAACACTTCCTCGTCTTCGCCGCAGCCCCGTCCGCCACCGCCGACTCGCCGCGTGGCCGTACCCGCTGACGTCCCCGGTCAGCGCCACTCGGGCGGGATGCCGGCGAGCTGTTTCAGCAGGTCCCAGCCGGCCGGCCGCAACTCCGGGTCGTGCCACTGAGCACCACGGGCGACCCAGAGCCCGCGAAGTTCGCGGACCTGCGAGACGCTGTCGTCGCCGATGCCGGACTCGTTGTAGCAGCAGGGGCAGATGACGTACTGCGGCACGCCGTACTCGTCGAACACGGCTTCGCCGTCGTCGTACCCGCAGATCCGGCAGGTGGTCTCGGTCTTGTCTTCCATGGTCATCCCGACCGCACTCTACCGACCGATGCCAGACGCGACGACCTCTTCAGTCAAGAGGGCGGGCGCCAGCCCCGCGCCCTGCCCAGGGGAATCACCACGGCCGCCGCGGCCACCAGCAGCACCAGCCCCCCGCCCACGCCCGCCAGGATCAGCGCGCGCTCGCGCGGCCCGGTGGGCGCCGCCGCGACGACACGGGCGGGTCCGGGGCTCGCCACCGTGCCCCGCTCACCGGAGAGCAGAGCCGTCACGGCCGCGTACGGGTCGAGGCGGGGCGTGTCCGAGGGGTAGGCCGTCTCGGTGAGCTGCCGGAAGACCTGAGCCGCGGTCATCTCCGGGTGCCGCGCCCGCACGAGGGCCGCCGCGCCCGCGACGTGCGCGGCGGCGAACGAGGAACCCGAGCCGAAATAGTGCCCCGCCCCCTTCGGCCCGACGCTGACCAGCGCGTCCCCGGGAGCCGAGAGATCGGCGCCACCCACCGTCGGCGCTCCCTCGGGGCGCGACCCCCCAGGGCCGTAGTCGATGACGGAGAGCACCCCGGGAGCGGAGGCCGGCCAGTACCACGGCAGAAGCTCACCGGGCTTCCCCGTGGCGTCCCTGGGGACCGAGTCGGGGGTGACGGGCGCGACGACCAGCGCGTCGGACGCGGAGGCGTAGGCCACGGCCTCGGTCAGCTCCTCCTTGCCGGTGCCCAGCGCCCGCCCCACGTAGATGACGCCCGCGCCCTCGTCGGCAGCGGTGCGGATACCCGCGGCGAGCCGCGCCGCCGTGGTCGCGCCGCGCGTGTCCGTGCCGCGCACCCCGAGAATCCGGGCCCCGGGGGCGACCCCGGACACCCCGGAGCCCGCGCGCGGCGCGGCGGCGATGAGTCCGGCCGCGAAACTGCCGTGGCCCACGCAGTCCGTACCGCCGTCACCGGCCGCGGTGACCCTGCCCGACAGCGCGGGGATGTCCGTACCCACGCCCGTGTCCACCACGGCGACGGTCACGCCCTCGCCCTCGCTCAGCTTCCACGTACGGCTCAGCCCCAGGACCCGACGGCTCCAGGGCGCGTCGGCGGCCTTGTCGGGCGAAGCCCTGACGCACGGCGCGTCAGCGGCCAGCACCGTGGAGACGGAAGGCAGTTCGACCGAGTCGGCGGCCGCCGGCCCTGCCGCGGCGAGCGGAGCCGTGGCCAGCAGGGCGGCGGCCACCGTCCGCGCCACCGGGTGACGGTAAGAGGGAGCGCGTCGCATGAGGCGGATGATACGCGCGACAAGTTCGCCCTTCGTACGCGAAGTTCGCACGGGCCTCACTCGTCGGGGGGACCTGGCTATCGGCTGCCGGGTTCCCGTAGCCTGCGTTCCGTGCGTGTCCAGGGAAGCCGCGGCCTCGGCCTCCCGCCCAGGTCACCGGGGCCCGGCAGGCACGACAAGGAGGAGGTCCCAGCGTGTCACGGCAGTTGCTCAGGGTCGGTCCGCAGCAGGCGGACAGCTTCCGGACGATAGGGGAGGCCCTGGCGAAGGCACGCGCGGGAGCCGTCGTCCGGGTGGCGCCGGGCCGGTACCGCGAGAACCTCACCGTCCGGACCCGGCTGACGATCGTCGCCGACGGGGAGCCCGGCAGTGTGGAGATCTGCCCACCACGCGGGACCGCCGTCGTCCTCGTGGCGGACGCCGTCATGCTCACCGACCTGTCGCTGCGCGGCGGCAGCGAGGACCTCCCGGTGGTCGACGCCCCGCGCGGCCAGGTCGCCATGGAGGGCTGCACCGTCGTCGGCTCCGGCTGGACGGCGCTGCTCGCCCGCGAGAGCGGCTCGCTCGCCGTGCGGGACTGCCGCGTCTCCAACCCGGAGGGCGCGGGCGTCGTGGACACCGCGCCCACCGGCAGTGTCGTCGCCAACTGCGTCATCGAACACCTGGGCACCTCCGCCGTCGTCCTCGGCGAACAGGCACGCACCTCCGTACGCGACTGCCGCATACGCGACGCGCGCGGCAACGGCGTCCTCGCCAACGGCGAGGCGCAGGGCCGCGTCGAGGACTGCGACATCTCCGGCACCGAGAAGCCCGCCATCGCTCTGGAGGGCAGGTGCGCCACCCGCGTGGTGCGCACCACCGTGCACGACACCTCCGTCGGGGTCTACGTGACCAGCGCCGCCCGCCCCGTGCTGGAAGAGGTCACGGTCACCGACACCACCGGGCCCGGCATCGTCCTCGCCTCGGGCAGCGACCCGGAACTGACGCGCTGCGCCACCTCACGCACCCAGGGCAACGGCCTGGCCGTCACCGAGCGGTCGCGCGGCACCTTCCAGGACTGCCGGTTCGACAGCTCCACCGCGTCCGCGATCCGCGTCAGCGGCAGCAGCTCGCCCCTGCTCACCGACACCGCCGTGCGCGACTGCGCGGACCGTACGGCGGCCGTGATGCTGGCCGAGGAGTCCTCCGCCGAGTTCGACCGCCTCACGGTGACGGACGCGGCCGGCGTCGGCATCGCGATACGCACCGGCGCCAACCCTCTGCTGCGCCGCGCCCGGCTCGAAGGGATGGGCGGCCACGGCGTGGAGGTGGCCGACAACGGCCGGGGACGTCTGGAGGGCTGCGCGGTCGAGCGCGCAGCCGGCGCCGGGGTCCGGGCCACGACCGGCGGCGCGCCCGAACTCGGCGACACGGTGCTCCACTCGACCGGCCAGGCCGGGGTCTGGATCGGCACCGACGGCCGGGTCGCCGTGCGCGACACCGAGATCCGCTCAAGCGCGGCCGCGGGGATGCACGTCGAGAGCGGCGGCGAACTGCGCGCCGACCGCGTCCACGTGACCGGGTCGGCGGCGCACGGCTTGCTCGTCGGCAACGGCGGCCGCGCCGCACTCACCGGCTGCCGCATCACGAGCAGCGTCGGGGACGGTGTCCGCGTCGACAGCTCGGAGCAGGTCACTCTCACCGACTGCGTCGTCCGCGACAACCGGGGCGCCGGACTGAAGCAGACCCGCGCCGGTGAACGCCTCACCGTCGAGCGGCTCGACTCCAGCGGCAACGCGACGCCCGACTCCTGGGGCGAGAACGCCGTCGACGTCGCCGCCGAGGGCTCCGGCCCCGCCGGGCGGGACAAGCGGCCGGCGGGCCCCCTGGCCGAGCTGGAGGCGCTCGTCGGCCTCGCCGACGTCAAACGCCAGGTGCACACCCTGGTCAACCTCAACCAGCTCAACCAGCGCCGCGCCAGCCTCGGCATGCCGGCCCCGCCCATGAGCCGTCATCTGGTCTTCTCAGGCCCGCCCGGCACCGGCAAGACCACCGTCGCCCGCCTGTACGGCGGCATCCTCGCCGAGCTCGGCGTGCTGCGCTCAGGGCACCTGATCGAGGTGTCCCGGGCCGACCTCGTCGCCCAGGTCATCGGCGGTACGGCCATCAAGACCACCGAGGCGTTCCAGGAAGCCCTGGGCGGCGTCCTGTTCGTCGACGAGGCGTACACCCTGCTGTCCGACGGCAAGGGCTCCGGCGCCGACTTCGGCCGGGAGGCCATCGACACGCTGCTCAAACTCATGGAGGACCACCGCGAGGACGTCGTGGTCATCGTCGCCGGGTACACCGACGACATGACCACCTTCCTCTCGTCCAACCCGGGCCTCGCCTCCCGCTTCACCCGTGTGGTCGAGTTCGCCAACTACTCCGTCGAGGAACTGGTGACCATCACCCAGAACATGTGCGAGACCCACCGCTACGAACTGGACGCGCGCACGCTCGACGCCCTCGCCACGCACTACGAACGGATGCCGCGCGACGCCGGGTTCGGCAACGGCCGCGCCGCCCGCCAGGTCTTCGAGGAGATGGTGGACCGGCAGGCGTTCCGCCTCGGCTCGATGGAGAACCCCGCCGAGTCCGACCTGTCCCTGCTGCTGCCCGAGGACGTCGCGGAACTCGCGGCGGGCAGCGGCCCGGCCGTTCCCAGCTCCGCCGGCCTGCTGGCCGAACTCGACGCCATGACGGGCCTGCACGCCGCCAAGCGGGAGGTGACCGACCTCGTCAACCTCCTCTCGGCGTCCCGGCAACGCCGGGCCGCCGGCCTGCCCGCACCCCGTATCGGGCACCATCTGGTCTTCTCGGGTCCGCCCGGCACCGGCAAGACCACCGTCGCCCGCCTCTACGCCGGCCTGCTGCACTCCCTCGGTGTGCTGTCCACCGGTCAGTTGGTCGAAGTGGCCCGCGCCGATCTGGTGGGCCGCTACGTCGGGCACACCGCGCAGCTCACCAAGGAGGCTTTCGAACGAGCTCTGGGCGGCGTCCTGTTCATCGACGAGGCGTACACCCTGACGCCCGAGGGCGGCGGTTCCGACTTCGGCCGTGAGGCCGTCGACACCCTGCTGAAACTCATGGAGGACCACCGCGACGAGATGGTCGTCATCGTCGCCGGCTACACCGAGGAGATGGGCCGGTTCCTCGGCTCCAACCCGGGTCTGGCCTCCCGCTTCGCCCGCACCGTCGAGTTCGAGAACTACAGCACCGACGAACTGGTCGAGATCATGAGCGGATACGCCTCGGTGTCCGGCTACAACTGCGCGCCCGAAACCCTGGAACACCTTCGCGCCTACGTGGACACCCTCCCGCGCGACCGCTCCTTCGGCAACGCCCGCACCTCCCGCCAGATCCTGGAGGCCATGATGACCCACCAGGCCCGCCGGATCGGCGCCATGACGGCCCCCGATCTGGAGGACCTGCAACTCCTCCTCCCCGAGGACCTGCCGGCCGCCGCCCGCCAGCCGGCGGGGTGACGGGGCCGGAGCACCGGCACGCTGTCCTCGGTGTGGGGGCAGCCCCCGGCGGACAGCGCGACCGGCACGTAGCGCAGGCCCCTCCCGGCCGCGCGCACGACGGTGCGGCCCCGTCGGACGCACGGACCGGGAAGTGACGAGGTGGTGGACGGGCCGATCGGGCGCCGGCCCGTCCGCTTCAGGTGCCGCGAGCGCCCCGGCCGCGGAGGGGGAGCGGGGTCCGCGAACGGCTCAGACGACCATGACCCGGCGCCCGCGCGTGTGACCGGCCTGGCTGTCGATGTGTGCCGCCGCGGCCTCGGCGAGCGGGTACGACTTCTCGACCGGGATGTGGAGCTTTCCCCGTGAGATGAGTTCCGCGGCCTCGGCGAGCGCGTCCGGCACGCTCCCGGCCACGCCGGAGAACCGGACACCGAGTTCCGGTGCGCCGAGATCGGCGATGGAGATCACCGTCCGCGGGTCTCCGGTCAGCTCGACGAGTTCACGGATCACGCCCGAGCCGGCCAGGTCGAGCGCCGCGTCCACCCTGCCGAGCCGCCGCACCCGCTCCACCCAGCCCTCCCCGTAGGTCGTGGCGAGGGCGCCCAGGCCGCGCAGATAGTCCTGGTTCGCCGCCCCGGCGGTGCCGATCACCGTGACGCCGCGCTCGCGGGCGATCTGCAGCACCGCCGATCCGACCCCGCCGGACGCACCGCTGACCAGCAGTGTCTGTCCGGCCCGTACACCGACCTCACGGAGCAGGCGCAGCGCCGTCTCCACGACGGACGGGTATCCGGCGGCCTCTTCGAAGGACAGGCCCTCGGGCATACGGGCCCAGGCCGTCAGGACGGCGAACTCGGCATACGTGCTGGACCCTTCGCCGAACACCCGGTCGCCGACTGCGACGTCCTCGACGCCCGCACCGATCTCGTCCACCACCCCGGCGGCGTCCAGCCCCACTCCGGCGGGCAGGTGAAGCGGATGTGCCGCGAGGACCTGGCCCTCGCGGACCCTCCAGTCGACGGGGTTCACCCCCGCCGCCCGCACGGCGACACGTACCTGACCGGGACCCGCGTGGGGCTCCTCGGCATCGATGAGGTGCAGAACATCTGGACCGCCGAACTCGGCGAAGCTCACTTTCTTCATGCGGTGGACCGTAGCACTAACCGTTAGCCTTTTGAACCTGTTGTTGATTCGTACCTGATAGGGTCAGGGCATGACCGTGCCGCCCGGACGCCGCGAGCGCAAGAAGGCCGCGACCCGCCAGAAGATCGCCGACGCCGCCCTGCGGCTCTTCCTGGAACGCGGGTACGACGCCGTGGGTATCCGAGAAGTCGCCGCCGAGGCCGATGTGGCCGTCACCACGCTCTTCTCCCACTTCGCCTCGAAAGAGGCCCTGGTGTTCGAGCAGGACGAGAACTTCGAGCAACGTCTCACTCGGGCGGTCACCGGCCGGACGCCCCACGAGCCGCTCATCCCCGCGCTGCGAAGGGAGATCCACGCCCTGGTACGGCACTGCACGGCGGACGGTGCCGCCCCGATCTGGCACATGATCGACACCTCGCCCGCCCTGCGGGGGTACGAGAAGTCGATGAGGCTGCGCCACGCGGAGTCACTGGCGGCGGCCGTCGCCGCCGATCCCGGCCTGTCACTGTCCACCACGGCCTGCCGGGCGATCGCGGCCTTCGTGATCGACGCCTTCGCGCTGGCCCGCGCGGCGGACGAGCCGGAGGCCGCGGTGGACGAGATCTTCCGGATGATCGAGGCCGCCTGGGACGTAGCCACCCTCTCTGAGCGTGCGTGAGCCGCTACTCCTTTACATGGACGGGTGCGCGTGCCCGTAGGAGGCTCGCGGTACAGCCCCCGCGGCCTGCCCCGCGCCGCGGGCGCTGAGAGTCGAATCGCTCAGCCCCCAGGTGCGTGTCGCGAAGTGGCGGAGGCGGTCCAGGGCACCCTGTCGACGGTGACGCGCCGGAACGGAGTCGCCCAGGCCCCGCGGGCGGCCGGCCGTCCGGACGTAGCGGCCACTGGTCAGGATCGGGGCGGTTCACCGGTCCCGAACCGGTGAGCGCCGCCCCACCGCCCACGGCGGGGCCGAGGGCCGCCCCCGGCCCCTCGGCGGTCAGCGCCGCCGCCGCACGGTCCGTGGGGGCTCCGCGCGGAACGGGCCCCGCGTAGCAGACACGCCGGACGTACCAACTCCTCACGCGCGCAAATGCGTCACCGCCTTGACAGGTGACGGGAGTGTGTACATGCTGGATGTCACGGAACAGGGCGGCCAGCCCGCCACCGATGGAGCGGAGGCTCACGGTGAACACCGAAGGAACCATCGACAACGCCGCAGCGGTACGTCACGCCAGGTTCGGCACGCTGCCGGAGCGGATCCGCTACGAGGACATGAGCGAGGCGAAGGTAGCCACGCCGGACGACGGGACGGGCAACCGGTACAACCCGGAGGCTTCGTGGAACCACTTCTCCTGCCTGGCCCTGGACCTGAGCCTCTGACAGGCTCACACCCGACGGACTGGTCCCAGCCGCCAGGTGTGACCTTTCCGGCCGGCCGGAAAGGTCACACCGGCAGATGTCCCGCGCGGTGGGGCGGACGAGGTCGGCCAGGGCCGTCTTCATCGCTTGCACCGTCCGGTGACGCCGGAGAGGCAGAGCCGGGGCCAAGGGCTGGCCGGGAGGTCTCTCGCCTTGGTGGTTGCCGCGGCGAGCGGCCGGCTACCGCGCGGTGGCGTCCGCCCGGCCGTCGTCGCGCTCGAAGCCTTACGGGAGTGGCGGGCCTCAGAGTCGGTCGGCGTCGACGACGGCCTGGGCGAAGGCGGTGGGCGCCTCCTGCGGCAGGTTGTGGCCGATACCCTCCAGCGTCCGGTGCTCGTACGCGCCGGTGAACCGGTCACGGTAGGAACTGCCGTCGCCGGCCGGTGTGAAGGGGTCGCGCTCGGCGTCCAGGGTCACGGTGGGCACCGTGACGAAGGGCCGCGCGGCCAGCCGCTTCTCGTAGCGGTCGTAACGCCGTTCACCGTCGGCCAGACCCAGGCGCCAGCGGTAGTTGTGGATGACGACGGCGGGGTAGTCCGGGTTCTCGAACGCCCTCGCCGTGCGCTGGAAGGTGGCCTCGTCGAAGTCCCAGGTCGGAGAGACGGTGTCCCAGACCAGCCGGCACAGCTCGGGCCGGTACTCGTCGCTCTCCATGGCGCTGCGGCCGCGCTCGGTGGCGAAGTAGTACTGGTACCACCACGTGTGCTCGGCCGCCGGGGCCAGCGGGGACTTCTGGGCCTCGACGTCGGTGACGAGGTAGCCGCTGACCGACACCAGCGCCCTGACCCGTCCGGGCCACAGCGCGGCCAGGATGTCGGCGGTGCGCGAGCCCCAGTCGAAGCCGGCGAGTACGGCCTTCTCGATCTTGAGCGCGTCCATCAGGGCGATGACGTCGAGCGCGATCGCCGACTGCTGCGCGTTGCGGAAGGTCCGTGGGGAGAGGAAGCGCGTCGTGCCGTGCCCGCGCAGGTACGGGACGATGACGCGGTAGCCCAGGTCGGCCAGCAGCGGGGCCACGTCGACGAAACTGTGGATGTCGTAGGGCCAGCCGTGCAGGCAGACGACCACGGGGCCGTGCGCGGGGCCCGCCTCCGCGTAGCCGACGTCCAGCAGACCGGCCCTGACCTGCTTCAGCCTGCTGAAGGACGTGTGGGAGCCGGGTGTCACGGCGGGCACGGCAGGGGCCGGCCCTGCGCCACCCTTCCCCGGGGCGGCGGAGGCCGGGCCCGTCAGTGAGACCGCCGCGCCCGTGGCCAGGCCGACGGCCTTGCTGAAGGTACGCCTGTTGATCATCTGAAGCCTTTCGTCGTGCGGGTGAACTGGTGTGGGCAGGGGCATCGGTGCGAGGGGCCTGTACCGGAAGCGGGAGCCGGGAGCGCCGGTCCGCTCCGGGAGCCCCCGCAGTGTGCCGGGGTGTGACCCCGTGCGGCGTGCGTCCGCCGGAGCGTGTCGCCCGGTCCGTCGTGCCGTAGGAGTCGAGTCGCAGCCACGCCGTAGCCCGCCCGTGGTCCGTACGGGGCGTCGGGCACACCTGGACGACACCGAGGTCCGCATAACGAGAACCGCGGCCGGGGCCCCCTCGGCAGGATCGGCCTGGACACGTGCGCGGACCACTACAGACACAACGGCCCCGGCCGCCCGCCCCCGGACCCCGGGGACCGCGGTGAGCGGGTACGGGCTCGTGTCCCTGCCGCGCGAACGCTCCCGGCACACGTCTTCGCCGACACGGCCGGACCGCACGAGTCCGACGGGCTCGGCTCTTCGAGCGCTCTGTGGTGCCCGCGCCGCGCCGCCCGCGCACCGACCTCGGCCTCGCGGACACCGTCCGCCGCCCCGGCCGCCTTCGCGGACGTCGGCAAGGCGGCGCGCGGGCCGCTACTGCTGATGTCGAGGCAGGAGGACCGGACGGTGCCCGGCCCCGTGACCCGCGCCGGGTACCGGCTGTACGGCGACTCCGTGGCCGTGAGCGAGCTGAAGGCGTTCGCGGACCGGGGCCAGTCCTTGGTCGTCGAGTGCGGATGGCGCGCGGTCCCCGGGCACGTCCTGGGCCGGCTGGGCACCCTCGGCGTCCACGCGTGCGCGAGGGAACGCTGAACGAGCCGCGTCCGGGGCGGGGACGCGTGGGACCTCGCGACCCAGCGCCGGAGGACGCGCGGGCACATCGTGTCGGAGCGGGCGGGCACCGCTGTCACACCATCGGGCTGACGGGCCGCTGGTCGCCCACCAGAGCGCGGCCGTACATCTCCCGGGCGAGGCCGGGGTTCAGGGTCGGGTGCCGGGCCGCCGTCTCCAGGTCGCGCCAGTAGCGCTGGACGGCCCTGGCCCGCGAGAAACCACTCGCCCCGTTCACCGTCAGCAGCAGTCGTACCGCCTGGAGCAGACACGTGCAGGCGTGTCCCACGTCCATGCGCACCCGTGCCCGGTCCAGGAGGGACGGGGCGGCCGGTGAGGCCGCCGCCGCGTCGACCGCCGCGGCGGAGCGCGCGAGGTGCAGGGAGGCGGAATCGATCAGAGTGGTCGCGTCGGCGAGCGCCGCCTGGACACTGGGGGAGTCGGCCAGGCGCGGATGGAGGGACATGGCCATCGGCTTGCCGCGCTCGACGGACTCCAGGGTCGTACGCAGGACGGCGCGGGCGGCCCCGAGCAGCGGCGCCGCGGTCGTCAGCGTCAGGGACCCCGGCGGGACCCGGTACAGCGGCTCGCAGGCCCGCTCCTCGTGCGCCACCACCTCGGCGAAGGGCCGGGTCCTGTGGTGCGGGACGAAGACGCCGTCGGCCACGACGGTGTCGCTGCCGGTACCGCGCATGCCCGCCATGTCCCACGTCGCCTCGACGGCCAGACGGCTCATCGGCAGGAGCGCGACCCCCGGCCGGGTCCCGGGACCGGCCCCCGGCTCGGTCCCTCGCGCCCCGGAGCGGGCCAGAGGCACTCCGAACACCCCCCACTCGGCCTGTCGGCAGCCGGACGCCCACGACCACCGGCCGAAGACCAGAAGCCCGCCCTCGACCGGCTCCGCGGTGACCCCCGCGCTGCCGAACACCCCGCACATCGGTACGTCCGCACCGTCGCCCCACAGATCGAGGCGGGCCTGTTCGCCGAAGGAGGCGGCGATCTGCTGGGCCCCGTAGGAGAGCATGACGACCCAGGCGCTGGACGGGCAGGACTGGCCGAGTTCGGCCAGGACGTCGACGCAGGCGGTGAGGGGGAGTTCGTGACCGCCCAGGCTCCGGGGCACGCCGAGCCGGAACATGCCGGCGAGCCGCAGCGCCCGCGTCGCCTCAGCGGTGAGCCGGCTCTCCCGCTCCGCCTCGTCGGCCTCGCGGAGCAGTACGGGGGACAGGGCGCGGGCCGCCTCGACGAGCGAAGAGGCCGAGTCGAGGGGCGGGGTGTTGTCCTGCGGATCGTTCAACCGGTTCATCAACGCTCCAGCCGATCATTCGGATCTGATGATCCGCTTGCTGTCTCCGGATAGACGGAACCAGCAGAGCAAAAGGTTCACAGTCCCGGAACAGGCCCGGCCTGCCCGGAACGAGCCGGACCTTTCCCACAAGCTACGAAACGGCTGCGAACGTGCCCGGCCGACATCCGCGGGGCCCTTCCGGGTACAGGGAGGTCTCTTCCGGGTGGCAGGGCAGTTCGCCGCGGCACAGGGCGGTGTCACACGGCGCAGGGCGGCACCGCGGAGGCGGCCAGTGGGCACAATGGGTGAGTGAAACCCGTGGAGACGAGCCCGAGCCCCGCCGTGTCCGGCCCACCCCGGCGCCGCGCCGACGCCCGTCGCAACCACGAGCGCGTGTTCGCGGCGGCGCTCGCCGTCTTCCAGGAGGCCGGCCTCAAGGGCACCGTTCCCCAGATCGCCGAACGGGCGGAAGTGGGCAAGGCGACCGTCTACCGCAGCTACCCCACGAAGGAAGACCTCGTGGCAGCCGCCGTGGAACACCGGCTGGCCCGGCTCCACAAAATCACCGCTCCCGCGCTGTCCCAGTCGGACCCGTACCGGGCGTTCAGCGACTACGTACTCCTGCTCTTCGAGAGCCTCGCCGACGACCGGCTGCTGTCCGAGGTGCTCGCCGACGCCGGGTTCAGGGGCACCTCCGGCCTGCTGACCCAGCTCTCGGACCTCATGGAGGCGGCCAAGACCACCGGAAAGGTGCGCGCCGACGCCACGACCCGCGACCTGCGCGTGGTGCTGTGCGGCTCGGCGGTCCAGCTGATCGGGATCGCCGAACGGGAACCCGCGCTGTGGCGCCGGTACGGCGAACTGACACTCCAGGCCCTGCGCCCCTGACGAGCCCCGCGGTGTTCACCTGACCGTGTGACCGCCCTCGCCCCGCGCCCGGTTGACGACGCCAAGCGTCAACGGGCGCCCACCGCGCTCGGATGCGTGAGCACAAGCGCCGACACACGCGCCACCGCCACCCAACTGACCGTCCACAAGACCGAACCGGCCGACACCGTGCAGCCCACCGGCGTCGAGGGCACCGCTGGGTGTCCCCCTGTCCGCGGGGCGGGTCCCAACACCACCCGCCTGCATATAGTCGTGCGGTACAGGACACGGTCGGTCGGCTGAGCCCCCGGATGAGCGGCACCTCTGCCGGCCTGGTACAGGGAGAACATGCATATGCGCATAGGTCTGGCCCTCCCCACGTTCGGTCCCGAAGCGGGGCCGGAGGCGATCGCCGGCGTCAGCCGCGCCGCCGAGGAAATGGGATACGACTCCCTGTGGAGCGGGGACCGCGTGCTGGCCCCGGCCACACCGAGCGTGCCCTATCCGGGCGAGGACGGTGTGATGCCCCGGGCCTACGAGAACCACCTGGACCCCCTGGTGGCGCTGACGTTCGCCGCGGCCCACACCACCCGCGTCCGGCTCGGAACGAGCACGCTGAACGGACTGTGGCTGCCGCCGCTCATGCTCGCCCGGTCGCTGACCACCCTCGACCTGCTCAGCGCCGGACGCCTCGACGTCGGCCTCGGGCTCGGCTGGATGCCCGAGGAGTACACCGCGGTCGGCGTGCCCTGGAAGGGCCGCGGCGCGCGGCTCGACGAGACGCTCGACATCCTGCGGGGGTACTGGACCAGTGATGTCTACGCCCACGACGGGCCGTTGTTCACCATCCCCGAGACCAAGGTCGGGCTGAAGCCACACCAGCGGCCCGGACCCCCCGTCCTGCTGGCGGCCTTCACACCCCGGGGCCTGCGACGTATCGGACGGCGCCTCGACGGCTGGCTCCCGGCGGCCATGCCACTGCCGAACCTCCTGGGCATGTGGGCCACCGTCGTGCGGGAGGCCGAGGCGGCGGAGCGCGACCCCGCCGCCCTGCGGATGGCCCTGCGCGTCAACGTCGGACTGACCGACACCGGGACCGGTCCCGACGAGGTACCGCGGCGGGGAACGCTCCAGCAGTACATCGACTACGCGCGGGCCGCGGCCGAGGCCGGTGTGCACGAACTCTTCGTGGACTTCGGGCAGCGGACCACCACGCTCGACGAGAGCACCGACCTGGCCGGACGGTTCCTCACGGGCGTCCGCGCGGGCTGACGGACGACGCCCCACCCGGGTACGCGCCCCGGACACCGGCGCCCGCACGCGCGTATCCGCACCGGGCGCCTCACCGTCGCGAGGACGCGTCCGTACGACCGAGCGGGCACCGGGTGCCCGGAGGGAACCCGAGAAGGACCCGGGCCCCGGGGCGGGCCCGCCCGTCGGCGGAACGGCCCTCGCGCGCTGCCCACGGCGCGGTCAGATGCGGCACGGCAGGTCGGCGGCGCGTCCGGCGATCGTGTGGACCGTGGCGTCGGTGCTGTCGGCCGGGATCGAGGGGATGACCGACGCGTCGGCGACACGCGGACCGTCGAGTCCGGGCACGCGCGGCACGGACTCGGCGACAGACGTCCCGTCCTCGCCCAGGGCGCAGGCGCCGACGGGGGCAGTACGAGCAGTACGAACCGAAGTGTGTGCGGGCACGAGCGCTGGTCGACTGCTCGTCCACGGCGTCGAACCCCGTGCTGACCTCCTCGACGCCCCAGTCGGCGAGCGCCGGGGAGCAGGCGATCCCACCAGCCGCCGTAATACCCGCGAGTACCACCCGTACGTCCCCCTCGCCGGCGAAGTAGCGGGATGGATCAGGGGTGGTGGGGCATACGGATCGGCCGAGGTGATCCTGAGCGTGCCAAGGCCGGCCGCGGAGGGGAGACGCCGGCGGTGAAGTCGTTCGTCACCGGGGCGACCGGACGGTACTGAGCCGAGGACGGCACCCGTGTGCCGGGTTCCGCACACCGGGCGCCGACGTGGCGCGCTCCCGGCCGACCGCGGCGGACGACCCCGCGGCGTACCTGCGCCGCAGGGCCGGAGAGCGGCCACCGAGGTCCCGACGGCGGGGACTGACCGTCAGCTGACAGACCGGCCGTGCCCGGTGACTGGGCGAAGTGAGTGGTGTCAGTCCCGCCTCGGAGGCGGAGCGCGCCTCGCTCTCTACGAGTGGCGCTCCATCGTCCGGCACGTCGGGGGACATCTCATCGCGCGCAAGCGCCGCGAACGCCGCACGCCTGGCACAGGCCGCCCCGGGACCGACGACTCCGGCTAACCGTCACCTGCTTGACCGGTGACGGTTAGCCGTGTCAGTCTTTTCCCGTCACCCCGAGGCGGCAGAGGGCTTCGGGTGAGAACGGCATGTCGTCACCCGTCGCCGGGCGAAAACCGGGGGAACCCAAGTCGCGGGCGTGCGGCGGGAGTCGCACCAGAGCCCTACCCGCGTCGACCGGCCGAGCCGTCCGCCCTGTCGCGGTGCCCAGTCCTGTGTCTCCGGGCAGACACGCAACTTCTCGGAAGAGGAAAGTCATGAAACGACTTCTGACCGTTCTCGCGGCCGGTGTGCCGCTGGCGGCGGCGGTGTACCTGCCGACCGCCTCGGCGGCCGGCGAGGGCTCCGCCGCCGCACCCCTCAACTGCTCGGCCGTCTCCGTGAAGGCCCCGCCCGGCACCAAGGTGGAGTCCGTGACGGCGACCCGCCAGGCCGGAGGGACCGTGAACGGGACCGGAGTCCTGGGGGGCCAGGTCCTCGACGTCCCGGCCTACTGCGAGGTGACGGTCACCCTCACCCACCCGGGCGCCGGTGACCACGCCAAGGTGCGCACCTGGCTGCCGGAAACACACTGGAACGGCCGCTTCCAGGCGTTCGGCGGCGCGGCCTTCGCCGCCGGGGACAACAACCCCGGGCTGGCCACGGCGGTCAAGGAGGGGTATGCCGCGGCGACCACCGACGCGGGCGTCGGTGACGCCATCGACAGCGACTGGGCGCTGAACAGCAAGGGCGAGGTCAACACCGGGCTGCTGAAGAACTTCGCCGAGCGCTCCCAGCACGAGACGGCGATCGTCGGCAAGGCACTGGTCGACGCGGTCTACGGCAGGGCCGCCACCTACTCCTACTTCAACGGATGCTCGACCGGCGGACGGCAGGGGTACATGGAGGCCCAACGCCACCCCGACGACTACGACGGCATCCTCGCCAACGCGCCAGCCATCAACTGGGACGAGTTCGAGGTCGCGACGCTGTGGCCGCAGGTCGTGATGAACGAGGAGAAAACCCGCCCCACCGACTGCGAGTTCAACCTCTTCACCGAGGCCGCGATCCAGGCCTGCGACCCGCTCGACGGCGCCAGGGACGGCCTGGTCTCGGACGCCGCGCGCTGCGACTACGACCCGCGCCGGCTGATCGGTACGAAGGTCCTGTGCGAGGGCGAGGAGGAGACCGTCACGGCGGCCGACGCGGCCGTGGTACGCAAGATCTGGGACGGCCCGCGCGGCGGCTCGGGGGAGAAGCTCTGGTACGGCGTGCCGGTCGGCGCCGATCTTCCCCACGGCCTCGCCGGTCCCAGGCCCTTCAGCGTCCCGGACGACTGGACCGCGAAGTGGGTGGAGAAGCAGCCCGGCCTCGACACCGCCAAGCTGACCTACCGTCAGTTCGCCCAGGCGTTCAAGAAGTCCCAGGCCGAGTACGACGAGATCATCGGCACGGACGACCCGGACCTGTCGGCCTTCCGCGAGTCGGGCGGCAAGCTCCTCACCTACCACGGCCAGTCCGACCAGTTCATCCCCACCCAGGGCACCGTGGACTACCGCGAGCGCGTCGAGCGCACGATGGGCGGACCGCGGAGGGTCGACGACTTCTACCGTCTCTACCTCGCCCCCGGCACCAGCCACTGCGGACTCAAGGGCCAGAGCGGTGACCTGACGGCCCTGACCAAGTGGGTCGAGCAGGGCAAGGCACCCGCCACCCTCACCGCCGACCTCACCGACTCCACCGGCCGGACGCTCACCCGAGACCTGTGCCGCTACCCCCTGGTGTCCCGCTACAGCGGCCACGGCGACCCCACCGCGGCCGACAGCTTCCGCTGCGTCACCGCTCACCGGCGCTGACCAGCCCACAAACTCCCACCACACCTCCCTCCCCCCGGAAAGGCCGGTTCCTGATGACCGCGCGCACCCTGACGACCGGGACGCCCACCGCGAACGGTGAACGCTCCCCCCTGCTGAGGCTGTACCTGAGCCGCGGCGTCCTGGCCGTGGTCTGGGCCGCGGTCTTCGCCGGAGCCCATGACCGCCTCGACGGCCCGGCGATCACCCTGCTCGTCCTCTACCCGTTGATCGACGCGGTGTCCTCACTGATCGACCACCGCGCCCTGCCGTACGGCCCCGAACGCCGGGTCACGGCGTTCAACGCGGTGCTGAGCGCCCTCGCCGCCCTCGCCGTCGGCATCGCGGGCGCCGGCTCCTTCGCCACGGTGCTCGGCGTGTTCGGGGCCTGGGCCGCGCTGTCCGGAGCGGCCCAGACGGTGGTCGGCCTGCGGCGGCGCGGCCCCGAGCTGGGCACGCAGTGGCCGATGCTGATCGCGGGCGGCCTGTCCTTCGTCGTCGGCATCTTCTACGGCGTCCAGGCCGCGGGCGACGCCCCGACCCTCGACGTCCTGTCCGTGTACGCCACCGGCGGGGGCGTCTTCTTCCTCGCCCAGGCCGCCCTGCTCGCCCAGAAGGCCCGTCAGCCGCGGGTCCGTACCGCCTGACCGCCTTTCGGCCCGTCCTGACCCGCACCCTTCGGGGCGCGGGTCGCGACGCGTCCGGGCCGCCCTTCAGGTCACCCTTCTTCGCAGGAGCGAGAGTTGCTCGACGGCGGGGGAGGAGCCGTCCAGGACCTCCGCCAGGTCCGGGCCGCGACCGGCAAGGCTGTCCAGCGTCGCGCCCACCGCACCCGTCAGCTCCTCCGACCCGTCGCCCGGAGTCCCCAGCACGCGCAGGACGCCGTCGACCGCCGTCAGGACGTAGGCACCGTCGGCGCCGCCCTCCAGCCGAAGGCGGGTGTGCACGTAGTCCTCCCGTCGGCTCGCCGGGGCGGCGGCGCACAGCAGTCCGTACATCGTGGCCAGTCGCGTCTCGTGGACCGGGCACTCCACCAGCTGGCCTCGGGGCAGCACGACATCCCGTTCGTGCATCCACGCGTCCCAGAACGTGTGGGCCGAGGCCACCGACCAGTCGAGGGTTCGCCCGAGCGGCCCTACCGCCGCCTCCCCGGGATCCGCCCCCGCCTTGGCCCGCAGCAGGCGCTCCTCCTCCCGCACCAGCCGGGTCAACTCCCGCATGGTGTCCGACGGGCTCTCTCCGGACGAAGCCTCCAGCCACCGCTTCGGCGTCACCACCGGATCGAACTCCCGCGTGAGAGGGAAACCGGGTGGAGGGCCACCGAGCTGGAACACGTGCAGCGAGGCCACGTCGCGGACATGCCGCACCACGTCGTGGACGTTCCACTCCGCACACCGGGTGGCCGAGCCCCACGCCGCGCCGACGAGACCCCGCGCGAAACCCAGGAAACGGGCGCGCTGGCTGACGAACGCGTCGACGACGGCGAACGGCCCTCCGCTGTAACCCCTCAGCTCGTCGAGAACCCTGCCGGGTACCGCACCGGACGCCATAGGGAATCCTCCACACCTCCGAGGGGCGCGACGACCGCGCCGTCCTCCCGCACATCCTCGCCCCCGCAGGCACCTACGGGGAGACCTGCGAACGGGCGAACCGCGAACAGAAGGCGCGCCGCCGGAAACCCGCGGGCGGACGACGCGTGAACGGATGACTCGCGGGCGGAGGGCTTCGCGAGACGCAGCGAGCCCGACCTGACGACGTCCCACGGACACGTGCTGTTCGCCCACCACAGCAGGGCCTATCCGGCCCTACTGGCCGCGAGGCGACGCCAGTTGGACCGCGCGCGCGAGTCGCAGGCCCCTCTGCTCCTGGCACGCCCGCGCGGCGTGGGCCTCCTGACCCAGAACGCCGACGCCGTCACCACACGGCGGCTGCGCTCAGCGAAGGGGACACGAGACCGCGTACCCGTACGCGACCAGCATCACGTCACCCCAGGCCCTTAACCCCTGGAACGGGCCGGTGTCCGGTGATGCCGGGACGCGTGTGACGCGGGCGTCACAGTCCGGGGCCGCGCCAGACGTTGTCGAACGCCTTCCGCTCGATGTCCCTGCGCTGCCGCTCCGCCTCCAGCTCCAGTGTGGCGTCACCGACACCGGCCAGAATGGACGCCACCGTGTCATCGGTGACTGAGGGTGCTTCCTGGACCCGATCACCGGGGACACCCACGGTCGTCGCGAGGGTCACCAGCACCGGGTCCGCTGAGGACCACGACCGCGCCGCCTCGCTGCGGACAGCCGAATTCTCCAGCACCAGATCACCGGCCTGGAAGGGATGTCCGCGGCGCCGCCGCCTGGTCAGCAGCCCCGCTGCCTCGAAGTCGGCCGTGTAGGCATCAGCAAGCCCCTCCCCCCGGCGCCACAGCCAGTCACCGACCGACTCGTACGGCTCCTCCCGGCGTAGCGACGCGAAGGCCCGCTCCAGCATCCCGTCGGCCGGCGCCGAAGGGCGAGCGGGCACGACGCGGTCCTCACGTACCTCCACCGCGCCGGCCCGGAACAGGTCGATCAGTTCGGCTCCGGCCAGCGCGAGTGACAGCTCACCGGACCGGACGGGGTGGTCGTCGGCCGCGTCCATGCTGATCACGAGAAGGTGCCGCGGTGTGGTCATGAGGGCTGCACGTCCAAATGTCGGGGCCGGCACCGAGGGGACCGGCTGTCAGGAGCGGGGACGAGACTGAACGAGTCACATGGCCATCAGCGTACGTGGCCCGGCCGGAGAACGACCCGCAACGGAACACGCGAGGGCGTGGCCAGACACGCCCGTCAAACAAGTCCCCCATGCCACCACCGCACCGCCACGATCACCGCCATTCGAGGCCGCCTCGGGCATGCGCGTGAGCGAGCTGATGGAACTCCGCCGGGGCTGCCGCCGACCGCCCGAGGAACTGGTCCCGCGCCTGGTCCGATACCGAATCGCCAGCAAAGTCGTCAAAGGCCAGCCGCTGGGAGGGGCCGCGGACCAGTAAGTCGTGATCGAGCCGGTCCATCGGGCGATCGCCCTGGCCGAACTCCTCCACGCGACACCGGCGGACGGCGCCCCGCTGTTCGGGCGGTTCGCCTTCGGCGTCCGCTGCAAGTGGTTCCGGAAGCGGGTCAACTCCGACGCCGCGGGCAGGCTCGGACTCGCCTGCCTCCCGGCAGGACCAGCGAACCTCCGGATGCTGCGAAGAGCACTCGCGCGGGAGATGGCCTACCGGCCCGGCGGCGTCCTGGCCACCAAGACCCATCTCGAGCACATCAGCGTCGCCACCACTCCATCTAGGCCCGGCCAACTACTGCTGGTTCACCGACCCGCACCCGGCCCTCTGCCTGAAGCCGGCCGGGACCCCGACGGCTGACCGGCCACCGATGGGGATGTGTGACTCGGCCTGCTGCGCACAGGCCACCCACCCCCCTGCCACCGGCCTGTCCGGGCTGAACACGCCGAGCGGACCCAGTTCTTCCTCGGCCGGCTCGGCACCACTCGCAAGGCCGAACGCACCCGGCTGCGAACCGACTTCGACCGGGCAGCCCGCGTGGTCGCGGAGATCGATGCGGCCTCCGGCGCGAACAATGGCGAGAAGTCAGCATGAGGATCTCGGCAGCCCAGCGGGCCGAGAACGAGAACCGCATCAGGTCCGCGTTGACCGGCTCCCGCGCGGAGAGGTCCCGCCCGGCGGGAAGTGCGACGTCAAGACCCTCGGCCAAGAGGCAGGAGTCGACCGCATCGCGTTCTATGGAAACCGCGCCTGCGGCCATCTTCGCGCCGAGTTCGAACGGCGCCTGCAAGCCCTACAGCGGGCCGGCGAGACACCCGACCCACGAGAGGCACAGATAGCCCGCCTCAAGGGCCGAGAACGTCAAACTCAAGGAGCGACTCGCGAAGGCCGAGCAGTCGAACAGCGAGCTCGCCGACTTTCGCCACCAGGCCCTTGCTCGGCTCCCCGCCCAGCACGAGGAAACCACCCGACTTCACGATGCCGCTGCGGGCCAGAGCCGGGTGAGTCGGCTTCCTGCACCCCGGACCACAGTCTTCGGGACCTGCAGTTGGGGCCGACCACGGCAGTCGGACTGGTCCTCACCGGCGGGAACGCGCACGACGCAGTGGCGGTTCTCCATGAACACTGTCCCTCTGGGGGAAGGAGGAGGTCGCGGCACTCGCCAGAAAGGGCTCGCGGCGCATCAGCGTCGACGGCGGCACCTACAGATGGACGGTCCGCGGACGGGCGACTTACGCTCGCGGCCTGGCCTGGCGGCCGCTCGCCTACGCGGTCGAACGAGGAGACGCCGGGCGCCACGTTGGTGGTTACCACGGATCAGCCAGACCCGAGCAACTGGTTTGGTTTGCCTGCTCGCGCCGTCCTTCCCGCCCGCTGCGGTGGCTGCTGCAATCCGGACGGCCCGAGCCGGTGGCTGGACACCCGAGAAGCCCGGCTCGCCCTTCTGCCTCGACCAGTCAGAAGGGTTCACTCCTGCCAGCTGAGCGGCAACGGAGCGAACGGCACCACAGTGGCAGGGGCGTAATGCAACACTCGCTGATCTCAGTGCCCGCGTACGCGGCGTCGGCGACCGACCAGTTCAATGACCCACACGCACCCGAGCGCACACGGCCTCTGTGGACACAAGGCACTCCTTCGCCCAGCGCCACGCGGAAGCCGGTGTCGCCTTCGACGACCTCCTGGTCGAGCTGTGGACCACGACAGCTACGAGACCATCAGGTCGTACCACCGGGTCACGCAAGTACGCCTGCGCGAGGCGGTCGAGCGCGTCAGGAAGATGCAGTTCGACCGCCAGGGCAAACGCATCTGGGGCACGGTCACCACCGTCCTCGACGCCGGACGCACCCGCCGGGCCGTCGGCGCGGTCGTCGTCCCCATCGGCACCTGCTCCTCACCCGCCAACGTCGCCGCCGGCGGCGGGGCCTGCCCACTGCGCTTCGGACGCATTCCGCGAGTCCCACCTTGAACTCACTTTCATGACTCAGGGACCTCGCGCGAATCACCGTGCGGAACGGGGCCGGGAAACTGGGCTGGGCCGAGGAGACGACCGCGAGCGTGGTTGAGTGGCTGCCGGTCTTTCGACGCGGCCCTCGGGCACGTCGAGCGCTGGGCCCGCGAGGGCGTGCTCGTCCCTGCGCAGCCGCGGGTCGCGCTCGATGCCTCCGAGGATCTGGCCAGAGACGAGTACGGCAACGCGCGTGGTGGCATCCGGGTCCCCGAACTTGACGTGCCTACTGGCACCCATGTGGGCCCGTACCCCGCGAGCCGCCTCACCGGCCACACCGAGCCCTCCCCGCCCGAGCGGCCGCGCGCCCTCCATCCCGACCATGCGGACCGCGTGGCCCGGGTGAGCCGGGCGGCCCTGGGCCGCGCTCGCCGTTGAGATGCTGCTCCCTGAGCACGTGGAACGGTACGAGGCCCAGGCGCGCGCCGCGGACGTACCCCCTGCGTGCTGAACCGCGCGCCGCCTCGGGACCGAGCCGCCCAGGCCCTCGGCCGGAGCCCTGATCCCCGGCACGCGAGCCCAGCGCCCCGGCCCCCCGCCGGTGGCCGCCCCCGCCCCGGCCCGACCGCTCACCGCCCCGCACGACCTGAGAGGTTCCCATGAACGCAGTCACGCCGCCCCGCGCGAGTAGGCCGGTCGAGACGACAGGTGGCACGGTGCGGGGACGGCACGCGCGGCGCGTCGTGGAATTCCTTGGCATCCCGTACGGGGAACCGGCGGGCAGCGCACACCGGTTCCCTCCGCCGCGCCCCCGCGCTCCGCGACCGGGCGTCCTCGATGCGCATGCGCACGGTCCCGCCGCACCGCAGCTCACCCGGTGCCCGCAGCCGTGGAGCGAGGACTGCCTCGTCCTCAACGTGTGGACGCCCGCGCTCGACGCGCCGCGCCGCCCCGTAGCCGTCTACACCAACCGCCGCCAAGCTGGGCGGTCACGCCCCGTACTGGCAGTCCTCACGACAAGGCGGGCAGCCCGCTCACTACCGCCGAGGGCGGGAAGGCAACGGGGACGGTCGACTGTGGCTACGACGCAACCGGGAACACCGCGGACCACGACGCCCAGCTGTTGGAGAGGGACGCGGAGGGCCCCGCCAAGGTGGTGGAGCCGGTCGCCGCTCTCCTCCGCCCTCGGCGCCGACTCCCGGCGAGACACCGAGTGCGAAGAGAGTCGCAGCGAGCTTCGCGAGGACGCCGAAGCACGACACACCTTGGAGAGCCTCGCGGCGGGCGGCGGCCCCGAAACCCCTCCCCACCTCGTCCGCGCACCGTCTCCCCGAATGGGGGCCGGCCTGTGAGCCCCCGGACCACGAAGCAGGCGCCCGACGCAGAAGCGGGAACCAGCAAGATCGCCTCTCGGCGGACGACCTGGATCGTACAGATGCTGGAGCGCACGGCCCCTCCTGCTGACGGAAGGTGGCCGGGGCGGAAGACACCATGACGCCGCCGGGTGCGGGTCCCCGGTGGCGCCACGGTATCTCGCGGAGGGGGTCAGCGCACCGCCTCGTTGCGGCGGGCGGACCAGATCGCGAGGGCGGCCAGCAGGGCGCAGGCGCCGCCGAGCCATAGGACACCCCGCAGGGTGACGGTGTCGACGATGACGCCGCCGGCGAGCGCGCCCAGGCCGATGGAGAGGTTGAAGACCGCGACCCACAGCGAGGAAGCAGCCTCCACGGCCTGGGGGGCGGCCTTGATCATCCAGGTCTGGAGCGCGACGGAGACACCGCCGTAGGCGAGACCCCAGAGGATGAGCAGTATCGCGCCGCCGACGCGCGTCTGGCCGAGGAGGAGGAAGAGCGGCATCGCCAGCGCGAGGGAGACCGCGATCACCAGCGCGCTTCGGTGCACACGGCGCGAGAGGGCGGAACCCGCGACGAAGTTGCCGATCATGCCCGCGACACCGAAACCGAACAGCAGCGGACCGACGTAGCGTTCGTCGATGCCGGAGAGCTTCTGGAGGGCGGGACTCACGAAGGTGTAGGCGGCGAAGTGCCCGAAGACGATGAGGATCGTAGCGAGGATGCCGATGCGCACGCCCGGGTTGCGGAACTGCTCTGCGAACAGCTTGGGACGGATGGCCTGCGAGGCGGCGAGCGCCGGAAGGACGACGATCAGGGTCACCAGGGCGACCAGGGCCAGGCCGCTGAGCGAGGCGAAGGCGACGCGCCAGCCGGTGAAGTCACCCAGGAGCGTACCGAGCGGCACGCCGAACACGTTGGCCGCGCCCACACCGCCGAAGATGATCGCGGTCGCCTTGGGGACGTCCGCCGGGGTCACGAGCCGGACGGCGAGTCCGCTGGCGATCGCCCAGAAGCCGCCGATCGCGATACCGACCAGGACGCGTGAGCCAACGAGCAGGGCGAAGTTCGGCGCCACGGACGTGGCGAGGTTGGCGAGCGTCATCAGCGCCATGAGGCCGAGCAACAGCAGCCGGCGGTCGAGGCCGCCGACGAGCATGGGGACCAGGGGGGCGGCGAAGGCCGCGACCAGGCTCGGCACCGTCACCATCAGGCCCGCGGTGCCCTCGGAGACCGACAGCGCCGAACCGACGGAGGTCAGCAGGCCGATAGGGAGTTGCTCGGCGGTCACGAGCAGGAAGGTTCCCAGGGCCACGGCACTCACCGCCGCCCAGCGGCTGACTTCCGGGGTTCGCGGTTCCTTGGTCTCGCTCGCGAACTCTTCTGTGCTCGTCACCGGGGGCCTCCCTCTCATTGGGGAGCGATCGCTCCCAAACGAGAACGTAGTATGGGAGCGATCGCTTCACAAGTGCGAGAGGGTGAGGACATGGCACGCCCCCGGCAGTTCGACGAGCAGGACGCGGTCGCTTCGGCTTCCCGGCTGTTCTGGCGGCGCGGTTACCACGCCACCTCGGTCCGCGACCTCGGCGACGAGCTGCACCTGACACCCAGCAGCCTGTACCGGACGTTCACGGATAAGCACACCCTGTATCTCCGCGCGCTCGACCACTACCGCCGCACCGAGTCGACGCAGGCCGAGCAGTGGCTGCGGGTGGAGGAGCGGCCCGTCCGCGACGTTTTGCGGGAGTGGATGACGCGCCTGCTCGACTGCCCGGCGGGGGGTGAGGCCGGGATGGGCTGTTTCGTGGTCAACGCGGCGACCGAACTGGGCACCGGCGACGCGCAGGTGCACGCCAGCACCGAGGCGGCGTTCGAGGTCACGCGGACGGCGCTGCGCGCCGTACTGGACGAGGGGCGGGAGCGCGGCGAACTGGCGGCGGGAATCGACCTGGACGCCGCGACGGAACTGCTGTTCACGACCGTGCTCGGCCTGCGGGTGCGAGAGCGCGCGGGCCACGAGCCCGCCCGGCTGACGGCCGCCATCGACGCGGCGATCGGCACGCTCGGGCCCGTCCCCACCTCGTGAGGGACCGAGAGGCCGGCCGTGCCCCGAGGCCGGGGGCGGTACCCCGGGGCACGACCCGTTCACGGGCGCGGTCAGGCCGGAGTGCCGAACCACGCCTCGGCCACCGCAGTCAGTGTGGGCACACGCTCCGCGCCCCCCGGGGCGCTCCACAGCACGTACCCGTCGGGACGGATGAGGAGTGCCGGAGCGGGCAGGGGGGGCGGGGCCGTTCGCGTGCACCTCCACGACACGGACGCGGTCGGTCCAGCCCTTGAGCACTTCACGACTGCATCGCCCACCGGCCCCTGCTCCGCTACTCCCGCCGTCACACGTTCACGAAACCCGGCCGGGAAGCGCCGGCGGCGGACTGGATGACCTACACCGCCGACTTCCCCATGCCGCACCGGTGGTGGATCGCTTCCCCCGAAGGGCCGCCGCCGCGGGAGTCCAGCCGCTACGAGCGCGCTCAGGTCGCCACCCTCGCCGTGCAGAACGCGATCCGCGACGCCCGCATCCGAACCGACACCGCCACCGAGGCGACGACGACCTCGGCCTCGGCCGTCTCCGCACCCGCCGATCACCGCGACCTTGAGGGCGAGACCGCGTCCGCTCCCCACGCCGTCGACCACCTGGGCCCCGACACCGCCCTGACCCCGGAGCAGCGGGCCGAGATGCCCGAGGAGTATTTGGAGGGCCACACGACCGACCCGGCGACATGGCTGAGCACACCCAAGAACCTGGACCGGCTCGCCGCCTACACCCGCGCCGCCGACACCCGCCGCCGCGTCATGGGGGGCCGGAAGGCCCCGGCCGCCGACCCGGCCAGTCCGGTTGACCAGCACTGCCAGGAGCACGAGCAGCGGCGCCAGCAGCCGGGCCCCGGCCAAGGGGCAGGGCCTCCGGTCGTGAGGCGCCGTGCGGGCCGCCGACGGGACGGACGACGAAGTCATCGCGCGCGTCGCGCTGGAGCCGGAGTACTCCGGACGGCACTCAGATCTCGGTTGAACACGGGCGTTCTGCGGGGAAATGCACTGCAACTTTACGCAAGTATTCGCTGCGCACGGGAAACTTGCGCAAGTATGCGCAAGTAACTGGATGGTGACCCTGCGTGGCGGTCATGCTTCCAAGGGTCGGTGAACCCGAGCTTTTAGGGAGAAAAACCATGGCCATTCGGCTGGTGTGCAAGGACCCGGCGAGTCCGAACAACAACAGTCCCACCCTCTACTACGACGAGGAGAAAGGCACCTTCCTGCTCCAGTCCTGGATCGTCCAGGACTCCAGCCGCCTGGACTCCCTCTCGGTACCGGACCACGAGACCGTGGTCGAGTTCCCCAGGCGGCTCTTCGCGCTGTTCCCGAGCGCGGGCGAGGTCCTGGCGATGGAGCGCGACACCGGGAATTAGGGCGCGGTTGCGGACAAGCAGGGCGATCCGGGTGGCCGGGGGCTGGGGCGACACCTTCGCGCACGCCACACTGAAGGGCATGTCTGCCTCCTCCGATTTCGACGCCGCACGGATCGCCCTGGGCAACCGCTTACGCACTCTGCGACGGCAAAAGGGCATCACAGCGCGGGCGTTGGCAGCCACCTGCGGCTGGCACGAATCCAAGATCAGCAGGATCGAGAACGGCAAAGCACTGCCTTCCAACCAGGACATCACCAAGTGGGGGGAGGCGTGCGGTGCCTCCGCCGAAGTCGACGAACTCGTGGCGATGGCGCAGAACATCGAGCTGCTGTACGTCGAGTGGCGCCACCTGGAGCGCAGCGGCCTGCGCCGCGCCCATGACCAGGCGCGCCCGCTGTGGAGCGCGACCCAGCGCTTCAAAAGCTACAGCCAGTGCCTGCTCCCGGGCATCCTGCAGACCGAGGCGTACACGCGAGCCGTCCTCGAAGGGATCCGTCGTCGCCGGTCAGTGCCGGACGACCTGGAAGAGACCATGTGGGCGCGCATGGAGCGGCAGAAGATCCTTAAAGACGGCAGCCGGCGCTTCTCCCTCGTCCTGGAGGAGGCCGCCCTGCACTACCAGCTCGGCGACCGTGCGCTCATGATCGAGCAGCTCAGCAGGATCATCACCGTTTCCGCGTACTCCAACGTCAGTATCGGCATCATCCCCCGTTCGGTCCCCCGCACGGAGATGTGGCCGGTCGAGGACTTCTGGCTCTTCGACGACCGCGAGGCCAGCGTCGAGACCGTGTCCGCCCTCCTGACCCTGAAACAGCGCAGCGAAGTCGCCCTCTACCAGGACGCCTTCACGCGCTTGCACAAACTGGCACGGCACGGCAGCGACGCCTTCCCCCTCATCATGGGGGCCTTCCCGAGCGAGTAGCCGCAGGCGGAGGGCCCCGGGGCCAGGCAGCGTTGCCAAGGCCGTCGCCCTTTCGCTGGAGGCACTGTGTCACCCCTGGTTCGCCGCGCGGACCCCTCACCGAAAACCCCGACACTGCGTGGACGGGAGACCCCCTACCCGAAGTCGCTGCGCCGCGCGGCCCTCGCAGCGGCCACCGCATGCTGCCTGGTCCTCGTCGTTCTCTCAAGCACGGGAGATCAACGGGAAGAGCAGCTGGGCGGCGTACACGAGCAGTTCCTCCAGCGCCTCCAGCGGGAGCCCCTTCCCGGCGAACGCGTCCGGCGTAGCGGTGTCGCGCGCGTTGATACGCAGCGGAGAATCCGGCTTGACGGGTCACCGAGCAGTGGCAACGAGATCATCCTGACGTGCCCGGGCACGGGAAACCTGAACATCGTCATACGTCCCCCTCAGCCGATTGGCGCTCCAGCCCGGCGCTGCTCGAAATCGGCTCTCATCCGGATCCGGACCGACCAGGCCCTGAACATCGAAGTGAGTCCGTCTGCCGCGAATGGGGATGTGCAGTGGGTGATCGCCTTCTCTTCGTCATGCGCCATGTGCGCACATAGATGAGGCTGGCATGCGACCGGGCTGACAGGGGGGCGCATCGCGTAGACGCTGCCTGCCTACAAGCACCGCGACCCCTGCCCGGCTGCTCCGTCCTTCGCGTTCGCAGGCAGGAACGGGAACCCCGGAAGAACCCGGTCGTCGCGGACCGGACGAGACGATCAGCCAGCCAACCGGTGGCTCGTGGACGCCAGGGGCACAGCGGACGCGCTTGATGCGGTGGCCGGCGCGGAAGGGGCATCTGGAGCGGAGGTCGATGACGAAGGCGTTGACGGCCTGGAGGAAGGCACGGCGTTGGGCGAGGGTGAGGCGGTGGTGGTCGAGGAGGCGTGGTCGACGCTGGCCGCGGCGCCGGACACCAGCGCGGGAGAGGCCCGCTCCCGTCTCCACCGGTACGTGCGCGGCTCCTGAACCGGTCCCCGGCCGCCCTGCTCCAGCGACTGGCGTGCGTCGTCAACATCGTCGGCTTGGACGCCCGGAGGTGGCTAAGGCGCTGACGGCCGCGTGCGGGACTACCGGGGCGAGCGCCGTGGGCCGGACATGTTTGCTCCTGAACGTCGGCCCGGTCCGCTCGGCTTGGCTCGGCTCGTCAAGACCTCGCACGACTTCCGGCCGTTTTTCCAAGAGGCTGCGCCGACGTGCCCGGGTACGCCGCACACTGTCTAAGTATCCGTCCCTGCTCGAAAGGACGTTCGCGTGCGTCGGTTCACCGTTGCTGTTGTCGGTCTCGCCGTTGCGGCCACTCTTGGTTTGGCCGGGGTTGCCTCGGCGGCTCCGGCTTCCTCTCCCGTCACCCCGGCTCGGTGCGTGCTGGGTGGTGGCAGCATCCTCATTACCGCCGGTGCTGTCCCTGTCTGTAACGGCGGCACCTACGATGGCAGGTCTCTCACCTTCAGCTGACCCTCGTCCCGTATACCTCGACGCTTTCCCTCGCCGGAGACGGGGCAGGCGCTGGATCCCGCAGCGTGCCGTCCACATTCGAGTCCGCCCGGATTACCAGTCTTTCTCCGTACGCGCGCTCGCCGGCGTGGGGTTCCTGCGCGTCACGCCCGCCCTCCGGCCCTTTTCTGCGAACCGGACGCCCACCACTCGCGCCGCCGGCTTGCCCCCGGTCGTGCGCGCCGCGCGCCCGACGCGCACGCAGGCCGCGTTCACCGTGTCACTGCCCCCGATCTGCGGGCCTGCGCCCGTTACCGGGCCTCAAAGGCTGACGCTCCGCTGCTGAGGTCCGCGCCCGCTGCCCGCCGTGCCGGTCACCGCCCGCTCCTCATGGGGCGCCGGAGCCGGGACCCCGGTCCGCTGCTGCCCAGGCCTGTGTCTGAGCGCCGTTCGCGGCTCCGCCCGCGCTGTGCCGTCACGTCCTCTGGGCCCCCGGCCGCGCCCGTCTGTCACTGCTCCCCGCATCCCCGCCGAGCCCTCCCTGAAGGGATGGGAGGGCGGGTGCGGGCGGCGGCAGAGAGGGCCGGGGCGGCATCGGGCTCCCCGCGCGTCGGCGGGGCCGCCGCACCGCCGGGCGGGAATCCCTAGCCGTTCTCGGCGTGGTGAGCATTCGACCCCCTATCAAGAAGTAGGGACTGCGGTGAGCTAACAAATCAGCTCGATCGCACCACAACTCGGATAGGGGTCGTCACGGCCTGGTGGGCTTGCGAGTCTCCGTCGGGCGGCTGCTCGTGCTTCGGATCGGCATTCCTTATGCGCTGTGCGCATAAAGCTGTTGCCGTTCCAGGGCTAGTGAGGGGTTGCGGGGCTAGTCCTACGAGGCAGCCCTCACCCTCGCATCGCTCCTGATGTGGGCGTGACATTTGAAGACAGCTCCTAGTAGGGCTTTGTTACGTCTCTAGGCAGGTGGTCGTTCGGTGGTTTCCTGCTGGTATGAGGGTGGATGAACTTGCTGCGTGTCGGGTTCGGTTGGAGGAGTTCGCCGGGGAGGTGTTCGCGCCTCTAGCGCGTGCTGATTAGCGAGTGAAGGGCGGGCTGTACCTGCGAGGCCTGCTGCTGGACGGGCGTCGGAAGTCGATGCAGCCGATGGCTGGACGGCTCGGCGTGGACCATCAGCAGTTGCAGCAGTTCATGACCTCGTCGACCTGGCCGGTGGACATCGTCCGCGCCAGGCTGGCCCGCCGGGCAGTGGCGGTGGTGCGGCCGCAGGTGTGGGTGGTGGACGACACCGGGTTCCCGAAGGAGGGGACGTCCTCGCCCGGGGTGGCCAGGCAGTACTCCGGCACCCTGGGCAAGGTCGGGAACTGCCAGATCGGGGTCAGTGTCCACGCGGCGTCCGACGCCGCGTCGTGTCCGCTGTCCTGGCAGCTGGGACGGGAGCGAGGCTGCCGGTCGTCGGGCCCGGTGCCGGGTCCCCAAGAGTGAGCATCACCGGCCGAAGTGGCAGCTTGCGCTGGACATGCTCGACGAACTGGCCACGGTTGGGCTGCGGCCGGCGGTGCTGGTCGTGGACGCCGGCTACGGGGCGAACGCCGAGTTCCGCCATGGCCTGGAGGACCGCGGCTTGGCCTACGCGCTGCAGGTCAAGGGCGAGATGACAGCTCACGCCGAGACAGCCGAGCCCTACGGGCCGCCCTACGGCGGGCTGGGGCCCAGGCCGCTGCCCCGTTACCGCACCCGCCCGATCAGTCTGCGCGAGCACGTCCTGGCCGCTGGACGCGACAAGGCAGTCGCGGTCACCTGGCGCAAGGGCTCGAAAGCAGCGATGTCCGCCCGCTTCGTGTTCATGCGCGTCCGTATCGCCGGCCGCCGCCCCCAACCCGCACCGGACGGTGTCATCGCACTGCGGTGGCTGATCGCCCAGTGGCCGGAAGGGGAGAACGAGCCGGTCAAGTACTGGATCTCCAACCTGCCGGCCGACATCCCGGCCCGGGATCTTGTCCGGCTCGCGAAGCTACGGTGGCGCATCGAGCACGACTACCGCGAGCTGAAGTCGACGCTCGGCCCCGACCATTTCGAGGGGCGCTCGTTCACCGGCTGGCACCGCCACGTCACCCTCGTGACCGCCGCCCACCTCTTCCTGACCGAGCAGCGGTACTGCCCAAAAGTCCCTGCCAGGGCCTGACCCTCTACCAGGCCCTGGCACTCCTCCAACACCTGTTAGCCACCTGGACCGGCACCTGCCCCACCTGTCGGCAACCCACCCCATGGCAGCCCTACGACACCACCTAACAAAGCCCTACTAGGACACGCTCGGCTTCGGCTGACTCGAAGGCAGCGGGCCCGGACAGGGTCACCCCGTTCGGGCCTGCTGCTCGTTCCCGGTTGCTCACCGGCTGAGGCGGATGTGCGGTCCCCACGCGACCTCGAGGTTGCCCAGGAAGACGGTCTCCAGTTCCTATTCCCACTGACCGTGCAGGAGGAACGGCACGCTCTCCATCCGCTCCACGATGACCAGGGTCCCGGGCTCTCCGATCAGCGTGTGACGGCCGTGCGAGGCGGGCGTGCTGCCCGGCCCGTGCGTGCGCAGCATCTCTTCCAGGCGGGCGCGGTGCTGTTCCACGAACGCCTCCAGGCGCTCGGCGTACCCCTCGCGTTCCTCGGGGTGCAGCGTGCTCAGGGCGACGTCCAGGAAGTCACTGCCGTCCGGCCAGTGCCACTCGCCCGGCGCCGCTACGGCCCACGGGAAGCGTTCCGCTGCCGCCGGGACGTCCCTCGCGTCCAGCGCCCGGAACCGCGACCGGGTTCGGCTCCTCCACGGGACTCTCCTGCGCGGCGGGGAGGCGGGCCGCTGCAGGTGGGCGGCTGGCAGGGCGCTGGATGCGGCGGTGATTGGCAGCTGCGTGCCCAGCGCTTCCAGCTGGGCGAGGAGGAGGCAGGCCAGGGTACGGCCGTGGTCGCTGCTGCCGTCGTCTTGATCGCCGGGGTAGGCGAAGTGCCAGGGGTGTACGACGGTGCGGTGGAAGAAGTCGGCGAGCACCTCGGACAGGTCGCGGGTGTCGGGTCCGGGCTCGTACGCGCTGGCCGCCCGGTTCGCGGGTGTGTGTCAGCCGGTTTTGTCGGTGGCGGGCCGTTCGCGCAGGACGTGTGTGATGTGGAGGCGGCTGGGGCGGGTGCGGCGGCGGACAGCAGTGGCAAGGAGGAGGCCGGTAATGACGGCGCTGGCGGTCCAGATGGTCATGAAGATGATGACGGTGTGAAGGCTGGGCATGGGTGATCCCTGGTCCGGGAGGGGTGGGTGGGATGCTGGGCCTCGTTTACCCAAGCCGATCACACTATTCCTGTGGCACATGTCACAAGCCTTGGTGAAAGCTTCACATTCGAGCGAAAGCGCTTGCTGAATCCGCGTAATCTCAGGCGTCAAGCGCTCGCATGCCTTCGTTTTCCCTGTGGCAACTATCTGAATCCATGGGATTACGGTGTGACATCGTTATCACAGTGCGTGTTTTCCGTGAGGAAGGTGCGCTTCCGGTGAAGGTGGGGGGTGACGATGCGTGGGCGTGCCGGTGCGGTGCGCTCATTCTCGTGGGGGTTGCATGTATCGCTCTGGCGTACACAGACGCTCGGTGCAGATCGGTTTGTCGGTCGCGGTGGTGTCCGCGATCACGGCGTGGGGGATGACGCCGGCGATGGCGGCGGCGCCGGAGGGCCCGTCGCAGTTGGTGGCGTTGACGGACAGTGTGACGCCGTATGTGACGGCGAAGGTGAGCGCGCCTTCGGGCAGCGGGAAGGTGACGGCGAGGTTCTACGCCGGCACCTACGCGGCCAACGGTGCCAATGATCTGGCCGACGGCAAGGAGGTGACGGTCGATTCGGGTGAGGTGGCGCGCCTGAAGCTGCCGGACATGCGGATCGGGACGCAGTTCCAGTGGCAGGTCAAGGCCTGTGTGGACGACGCGTGTTCGGACCTGTCGCCGTTGCAGTTGACGCGGGTGAGCCCGATGGCGGGTGCGGGGGAGCGCCCGGGTGCGACGCGGCTGAAGTTCGCCACCGGCGACTCGACGGCCGCTCAGGTGGATGTCGGCTCGGGCAACCTGCTGCTGAACGCGAGCGGCCTGAGTCTGCCGGGGATCAGTGGTGACGTCGGGCTGGGCGCGGCGTACAACAGTGCGGCGCTCGGCACGGACGCCACCTCTGCGACGGCCCCCCTGGGCTACGGCTGGCGCCTGACGCCCTATGACATCGCGCTGAAGATCCGCGGGGAGGGCTCGGTCACCTACTACGGGCAGGGCGGTGTCACCGGCCTGTTCGTGAAGAGCGGGTCGGGGTTCACGACGCCGGGTGGCTTCAAGGCGGACCTGAAGAAGAACGACGACGGCACCTACACCCTCACCGACCACGGCTCGCAGTCGAAGCAGACCTTCAACAGCTCCGGCAGGCTTACGAAGATCACCGACCGCAACGGCAACGCGACCACTCTGGCCTACAACGGGGACCTGCCCTCGACGATCGTCTCCACCAGGGGCACCCAGGCCCAGAAGACGGCCGTCTACGCCTCCGCGGGCGGCCGTGTCACCACGCTGTCCCAGACGGGCTCGGACGGCAAGAAGCGCACCGTCACCTACACCGTCGACGGCGCCGGCGACCTCGCCTCCGTCAAGGACACCCTGGGCCGGACCACCAGCTTCACCTACAGCGGGCACCAGCTGGTCTCGGTGACCAACCCGGGCGGCGGGGTGACGCGCTTCGAGTTCGGCGCGATCGGCGCCACGAAGATCACCCAGGAGAACAAGGCGGCCGGCTCGCCCGGTGACTCGGTCACCCGCCTGTCCTACGCGGACCCGGCCAAAACGGTGGTGGCCTCCCCGGACACGGATCAGTCCAAGGCGGTCACCGCGGTCCCGCACATCACCTACGAGCTGACGGACAACCACTCCGCCCGGGTGGCAAAGGCGACGGACGCGGAGGGCCGGGAGCGCTCCAAGACCTATACGGCGAACTTCGACACCGCCTCCTCCACGGACGGTTCCGGTGCGAGTGCGGGCACGACGTCCAACAGCTTCGGTGCGAACGACGGTGAGTCGCTGACGAAGTCGGAGAGCGCGGACGGCTCCACCTTCGCCGCCGCCTACGGCAACACATCGGCGAGCTCGAAGTACTCGCCCTCGGAGTCGACGGACGGGCAGTCGAACAAGTCGACCTACTCCTACAACGGCGCCGGGAACATGGCTTCGTCCTCGAACGCGGAGGCGGCGGAGGCGAAGGTCGACTACAACGACGACGGCACCGTCAAGACGTCCACCGACCCGGGAAACAGCACCGACACCTCGTACTCGTACAACAGTGACAAGCAGTTGACGGGGGTGAACCCGGCGGGTGGTTCGCTCAAGGCCCAGTCCTACACCTACGACACCTTCGGGCGTCTGGCGACGGCGAAGGACGGCCGCGGCATCACCACGACCACGACGTACGACGACGCCGACCGCGTCCTGAAGGTCGACTACTCCGACGCCACCCCCGACGTCTCCTACACCTACGACGCCTTCGGCCGCACCAAGACCCGCACGGACGCCTCGGGCACGACGACGTACGGCTACGACGACCTGGGCGCCATGACCTCCCGCACCGCCACCTCCGGCGGCGGGACGCTGTCGTACACCTACGACAAGAACGGCAACCGCCTCACCACCACGGACGCCCGCGGCACCACGCAGTACAAGTACGACCAGGCCGACAAGCTCACCCAGGTGATCACGGACGCGCCCTCGACGAAGACGAAGATCGGCTTCACCTACGACGACCGCGGCCGGCGCACCGACACCTACTACGGCACCAACGACGCCAAGAGCATCTTCAAGGCCCGCGTGCACCAGGACTACGACAAGTCCGGCCGCATCAGCCGCGTCTGGGCCGACCAGGGCCCCGCCACCGACACCACCCGGCAGTTCGACGCCACCTACTGCCGCTCGGCCGGTTCCACCACCTCCTGCTCCACGGCGAAAGCCGACAACCGGACCCTGATTCAGTGGAGTAAGGACAACCTTTCGGGCAAGACCACGAAGTACACGTACGACAAAGCGAACCGGCTGACGAAGGTCGCGACGGACGGGGGTGGCAAGACGTACACCTACGGCTACGACGCCCGCGGTAACCGCAAAACCTCCTCCGACGGCACGACCGACCAAGCGCTGGCCTACGACGCGGCCAACCAGATCACCACCTCGGGCTACACCTACGACGCCAAGGGAGGCCTGACCAAGACCCCCAAGCTCTCGGCGCTCACCTACGACGCGGCCGGCCGCATGGCCACCGCGAAGACGGACACCGGCACCGGCACCTACACCTACGCCGGTGAGGACGCCACCGAACTCACCCATCAGACCACCGACAAGGGCGAGAGCGTCGACTACGTGTACGGCGCCCCGGACCAGTACGGGATGCCGGTGATCGAGCAGGTCGGGCTGAAGGAAGGCACCGCCTTCATCGACCACGACCCCACCACCGGCCAGCCCCTGTCCCTGCGCACCACGAACGGGTACGAGGCGTACTACATCGTGGACGGCATCGGGAACCCGGTGCAGTTCATCAACCAGTCCACCGTCCAGTCCGCGGTCTTCGACTACGACCCCTACGGCGCCGTCCAGATCGACAAGCCCACCGGCACCGCCGCCGTCCAGAACCCCTACCGCTTCGTCGGCGGCACCTACGACCGCACCACCGGCTACGTCAAATACGGCCAGCGCTGGTACGACCCTTCGACCGGCCGCTTCACCACCCAGGACCAGTTGAGTTTCCTCGCCAATCCCGTTCGAGGAAACCGCTACGCCTACGCCGGCGACGACCCCATCAACAACATCGACCCCTCCGGCCGGGCGAGTGGACTGAGCGGCTTCGTGGACAAGGTCAGTAAGGTCAAGGACTATGTCGATATTGGAAAGGATGCCTATAATGGCGACTGGAAAGGTGTCGGCTCGACAGTAGCTGGAATGGTCGGTGGGGCGATGACGGGAAGCACCTGTGGCGCAATAGCTGTCGGGTTCGGAGTCGCCACCGGAGGAGCCGGACTGGTTACTGGAGCCGCCTGCCTGGTTGCAAGCGAAGTCGGAAGTTACGCCGCAAGCGACTTTGTCGACCGGCAGTTCTGAAAAGGGTTAATCAATGATCGGTCCGCTTATTGCGGCTCTCGCTGGCGTCGTCTGCATCCTGATCGGCATTTATGCCGCTCGAGGGCAACGGAAGATGTTGTCGCGGCAGGCTAGCGAATCCGGGGCGAAGGTGATGGCGGCAGTAACCCGTACCATATGGCTATGGATCGGGATAGTCCTCATCTTGGCGGCATTGATAGGATTCATCGGCGAGATGAGTCGACAATAGTGCGGATTTTGTGGGCGGTCGACCAACTACGTCGACCGCCCCTCCCGACTTGTCACCTACGTCGCACGGAAAGAGAATCAGATGGAACTTGCCCGTGAGTACGCATTCGAAGGGAAAGCCGCTGGCATCGCGGGCCTAGTGGCTCTCGCGTTGCTTTTGGGGGCTATCGCTTGGCGTAAATTCAAGAGGCCACGCTAAGAAGTCATCTCATTTGGGTGACTCGGTATTCTGTGGGTCATGGTGGGGATCGTTGAGCGGCTGGTGCCGGACGAGTTGTGAGTTGTTCCAGCGGGTGGTGCCGGAGGCGCCGTCGCGGCCGCAGGGTGGTGGGCGGCGTCGGCACGGTGACCGGGAAGTGCTGGCCGCGATCGTCTTCGTGGCCACGTCGGGTTGTACCTGGCAGCAGCTGCCTTCGGCGTCGTTCGGCCCGTCTGGAGCGACCGCCCACCGACGGTTCTCGGAGTGGTCGAAGGCCAGGGTGTGGGCCAGGCTCCACCGCCTGGTCCTAGACGAACTCGGTGCCCGCGGCGAGTTGGACTGGTCGAGGTGCGCGATCGACTCGGTGAACATGCGGGCCTTGAAAAGGGGGACCTGACAGGTCCGAATCCTGTCCACCGGGGCAAGTACGGGTCGAAGTTCCACCTGATCACCGAACGGACCGGTCTGCCCATATCCGTCGCAATCTCCGGCGCCAACCTCCACGACAGCCAAGCCCTGATCCCGCTCGTGAAGGGCCATACCGCCTATCCGCTCCCACCGAGGCCTCCGTCGACGCCGGCCCGGCAAGCTCCACGCCGACAAGGGCTACGACTACCGTCACCTACGGCAATGGCTATCCAGGCGCGGCAGCCGGCACCGCATCGTCCGCAAAGGCATCGAGACCTCACAGCGACTCGGCTGCCACCGCTGGACCATCGAACGCACCATGGCCTGGCTCGCCGGCTGCCGACGACCCCACCGCCGCTACGAACGCAAGGCCGACCACTTCCTGGCCTTCACCAGCATCGCCTGCACCCTCATCTGCTACCGCAGGGCTCGCCAAATGTGATGACTTCTGAGCCGCAACCGCCGCCAGCCGTGCCTCCCTCAGCGACCGCGAATCGGCCAAGGAAATCCTCTTCCGCCTCCGCCTCACTCACCCCGAGATCACGATCGTCTGGACCGACTCCGCCTACGCGGGCAAGCTCGTGACCTGGGCGAAGACCTACCTGAACCTGACGATCAAGACCGTCAGCCGCCCGAAAGACGTCCCCGGGTTCGTCGTCCTGCCCCGACGCTGGGTCGTCGAACGCTCACACGCCTGGGTCATGCACGCCCGTCGGCACGCGCGCGACTACGAACGGCTCATCCAGCACTCGGAATCGCTCATCACCTGGGCTGCGATCACGCTGATGACCAGGCGAATTACCCGCCGCAGCTCCCGCAGGAGCGGACAGTCGGCCTCCCGCGAGGCCCACCGCGACTGAATCCTCCTGGCACTGACGGTCAGCAGCCCCACCGAGAGGCCACCAGGCCCGGATCGCAGCCCCTGAGTACTACCCTCCCACCGGCAAAGCCGTATCACTGCAATCCGGCGAAACCGCTATGCGGAGGGACTATCCGTCACCGGCGACGGAGCCGCTTCCGTCGCGGGCGCCGGAACATTCCCCGTGGCGATGCGTTCCTTCCGCCATGGCAGGAGCAGCGCGCTCGCCGTACACAGCAGCCCAGCGATGAGCAGGGCACCGCGCACCCCCAAGGGGGCGACGATGAGACCACCAGCGATCATGAAGGTGGCCTGGCACGTCTTCGAGCCGACGGACCAGGATGTGCCGACGCGGGACATGAAAGCGTCCGGTGTGGCTGCCATGCGATACGTGGTGAAGGACGGGTTGAAGACTCCGGCGGAGAAGAGCAGGCCGAAGTCGGCAGCCACGATGACGAACACGCCGAGGGCACCGGAGGGCGTCAGTGGCAGCAGGACCGTCCAGAGCGTGCGCGCGACACCAGACAGCAACAGAATGCGGCGCTGACCAAATCGACGAGTGAGCAGCGAGGCCAAGCGTGAGCCCAGCACGCCGCCCAGGCACGGCAGTCCCAGGGCGAGTCCGTACTGCCACGATGCCAGGCCGAGGTCATTCAGCATGAGGACGGCCATCAGCGGTGACGTCATCATGATGGATCCACCAAAGAGCAGCGCGTTGAAGAACAGCGGCCGCAGTCCTGGGTGCCGCAGGAGGTATTGCCAACCGGCAGCGATGTCGCGGCCCAGGTGAGAGGTGGCGGCGCGGGCCGGTGGCGCGGGTTCAGGCTGCCGGATGCGACGGATACCCAGGGCTGATCCGAGGAAGGACAGGGCGTCGACCGCCATCGTGGCAGCCGTGCCCAGTGCCCCGATGAGAAGCCCGCCGACGGGCGGGCCGGCGCTGACGCTGATCCAGTTGGTTGTCTCGAACAGGCTGTTGGCACGAAGGCGGTGCTCGGGCAGGACAAGTGCCTTCAGATGCGCGCCACTCGCCGCGTCGAACGCGACAGACGCCGCTGTGTGAAGAACGCCGACGACACACAGCTGGGTGTAGGTGAGCCTGCCGAAAGCCACGGCGACCGGAACACTCGCCAGCAGAACACAGCGGGCCAGGTCGGCGGTGATCATGACGGGCCGCTTGTACTGGTGCTCGATGCGCACACCGAGCGGCAGAGCGATCACTCCACTGGCCACTGCAGACAACGCAGCGAGTAGAGAGACCTGGAACGCAGAGGAGTCCAGGACCAGCAGGGCAATCAACGGCAATGCCCCCATGCCGACGGCACTGCCCGCTGCGCTGACCGCGTAGGCGCCCCACAACTGCCGGAAGTCCTGCCCGAGCGTGCTCCGCCGTACCAACCGAACCTCCCGAGGTGTGAAAGCGCTCAGCGTAGTGACTCGGACCAACCACCACCTCGTGATCAAGACATCACCAGACGCATCTCAGAGCTACTGATGGCATCACGTATTGGATTGTCGTGAGTTGCCAGACGGGCGGCGCCGGAACGAGGGGTGGCGGTATCGGGTTGCCGGAGACGGCTCAACCCCGCAGATGGGCCAGAAGCCTGTCGCTCGCCGGGTAGGGACGTTCTGCAGGTAGCAGTTGATGGGCGGCGTCCAGAGCTCCGTCCCTGACGTGGGCATGGATCGTGTGCGCGAGCGTGGTGACGTCGCTGATCGAGACGATCCAGTCCTCCGCGTAGCGTTCAGCGGCTTCACCGGCGAGGCCGAGTTGCAAGGAGCGGTGAGCAAGCGGTTGTAGGTGCAGGTCGCGTTCGGGGTCCCATTGCACTCGGGTCGGGGCTCGCTTGAGCTGGCGTTTCCAGGTGGCCCGGTCGGGGTGCAGCCCGTGCTCGTAGTGGGCTTTCGCTGCTCAGGTCCGCGTCGTGCATAGACTATTTCGCCGAGTCGGAGATCTCCGGTCATGCAGCTCTGAGGAGTCGGGTGCGACCCGCGGCGACAGCGCGCTCGCTGCGGACAACGCGGGTGGCGATCCGTAGTCGGGAGGCGTTGGCCGCGCAGCGGAAGGCATGCAGGGCCTGGAGTACGGCTTCGCGTTGCGCGGACGATCCGGTAGGTCCTGCGAAGACGAGGTCCCAGTCGTGGCGCTCTTCGACGTCTCCTTCCGCGGTGAGATGGGTGACGTGAAAGATGCCCAACAGGCCTACTGAGGAAGTCTGTTGTGTCAGGCGGCAGGTGATGTGTGCCTCGGGGTAGCGCACCTCGATCGTGTCGTCCGCGCAGGAGGTGAGCAGGGCGGAGGCGAGGCGCGGATCGCCGATGATGAGGGCGAAACGGATTGCGAGGCCGCGGATCACAGCGGGGCGCGGCCGGGGGTGCACCGGTGCGGGGGGGTGCATGAGGCCCTCCTGAAGGTCGAGGCGGTGGCTGGATCGGTGCATGGCAGGTCGGGCGGCATACATACGAGCAGTGTCGGCCAGTTCAGGTGCGAGCAGAGGCGAGTCGGGCGCTCATAGAGGCTTTGAGCTCTTCGGCGCCTGTGTGAGTGCTGTTCCACCGTGCGGCGTGATCGAGTCCTCGACGTACGGCGCTCAGATGCGCTTCGTCGAGTGTGCGTTTGATGCCGTCCATGACGTGCGGCGGGTGGGGCCGGAGCTCGTCGGTCAAAGAGCGGGCAGCGCAGAGCAGGGCGTCGGGTGTGGCGAAGATGTCGTTGACCAGGCCGATGCGCTCGGCGCGGGCAGCGTCGATGCTACGGCCGGTGAAAGCCAGTTCGCGCAAGTGCCCCTGGTTCACCAGGAGCGGGAGACGCTGAAGACCTCCGAGGTCGGCGACGACGCCCAGCTCGGCCTCCGGCAGGGCGAAGCGGGCGCCGGCGGTGGCGTAGCGAACGTCGCAGGCACTGACGAGTTCGAGAGCGGCACCTGTGCACTCGCCGTGGATGAGGGCAATCACCGGCTTGGGGCAGGCCGCGACAGCGGACACGGTCTGCTGGAGGAGTTGGACGTCGTCGTCCATGAACTGCACGTCGCCCGAGCGCTGGGCACGCCGCAGGCGTACGACGTACCAGCGCAGGTCCATACCGACGGAGAAGGTGTCGCCCGCGCCCCGCAGGGCGACAGCGCTAATGTCGGTCCGCGCGCGAACCTTGTCCATGAAAACTCGCAACGTCTCCCAGAAGGATCCGCCGAGGGCATTTCCCTCGCCGCTGCCGTGGATTGTGAGCAGGGCGAGCCCATCCTCGACCGCGATGTCGATTGCCATGTCGCTCATTCCGGGAGCCCGACGAACGAGACCACGTCAGGACGGGATTGTCCGGCAGAAGCGAGGGGAGCTGTAGGGGTCATTCGGTACAGGATCTCTGGGGGATGGCTGTGCTGCGCGTCGTCGGGGAAGTCCTCGGCGCTGAAGAGGACCTCGGTCTGGACATCGAGTCCGCGCTCGCGGGCGAACTTGCGCAGCATCAGTGCCACGGCGCGGTTCTCGGGGTTGACGGTCGTCTCGATGCAGGTCGCGCCGTGGCCGGCTGCGCGGTCAGCGAGATCGTGCATCATCCGCACGGCGAGGCCTGGGAAGCTCCGGCGGGGTTCGACGGCCGACTGCCACGCCATGAGGGTGTCCGGGCGGGAAGGCCGGACATAGGCGGTGACGAAGCCGACGAGCTCGTCGTCGTCCGCGACGGCGACGACCGAGGTGTTGGCGAAGTCGCGGAACCACAAGTTGTAGTAGTAGAGACTATTACTGTCTAAAATGTCCGATTCGTGGACCATTCGGCAGACTGCCGGAGCATCTGCGAGGCGTGGGGCTCGCAGAATGACCTGGGTGGCGTCGAGGTCGCCCATAAATGCGTTTCCGTTCTCGTGCGGCAGCGTTCGTGAAGTTCAGATGAATTGTTTCCCCGCTCGGCGATTTCGCGCGAACCCTGCATCGGTCCGTGCTGCGCAGTTAGCGGTTCTGTATGTGGCCATGAGTACCTGCGGAACTGCTGCGCGGGGGGTGCACTCCGGTCGCCGGAGCGAGCGGTGCCGAACAGGTCTAGCACAGGCTGCGCATTACGCGCCAGCACTCGCGCTCCTAATTTTCGATGGCTGTCCTTCGCCGCCGCCGGCGGAGGTATCGGAGGGTCGCGAGTCTCATTTTCTACCCTGCGACCGAAGATCGATTGTACGGACGTGCTGAGATTCTCAGAGTCCTACCGGCCCCTCCATGAAGCCAGTGAATCGCCCCGACCAGCACCTTCTGTGTAATTGATCTTTCCAAGAACGGTGACGGGGCTGACGGGCCCGGTCGTCGACGCGGGGCCCGAAGAAGATCATTCCGCTATTTCTTTTGAGCCATTAAGCTCACTTCCCGCATGGAAAACGAGTCAGTGGCTATCCGTACTTCTGCTCACTTGTATCTGTCAGGCAGTCCAAAACCATTCACTGGGACGAGACCCCTTCCATGAAGAATGTGTGTCTTCGCCGACCGCTCCGCGCCGGTTCCGCAGCCGCTGAAAAATCCTGCCCTACTCGCAGATGCCAGGTTTTGGCGAATGTTGTTCTGAGCACTCGGAGCTGTCCGGACACAGCTTCGCCGTCGCACTGTCGGTGAACCGTCGTCCCGCTTTGTGACCCCGGTCCAGGCTGACCGAATGGCGTGCCCAGCAGCCTGACGCTGGGCGGCGCTCTCGCGCCGTCAGATCGCCTCCGGCCTTGCGGACGTCAGCCGGCCGATGCCTCACACTGCCCCGGCATCCGACATCGCCCCTCTTTCCCCACCACTTGTGTGCCCGCACGCCCGACGAGGCCGTGCGTCGGCGCCCACCTTCCCCGCACGGAGGATTCACCCCGCTATGACCACGACGGACGTTCTGCAACGCCTCGCACCCCTCATACAGGCCCACGCCGGCCAGCCACCGGCCGACACAACCGAACTGGCATCCGGAACACGTCTCGAATCTGACCTGCGTATGGACTCCATGGCCGTCGTGCACGTGCTGGAGGACATCGAGGAGCAGTTCGACGTGACCATTCCCGACGAGCAGCTCGCCGTCGTCTATACGGTCGGCGACCTCGTGAACATCGTGCTGGTGGCGACCGAGACCACGGAGCGTGCCGCGTGAACGCCACGGCGATCGCACTCACCGGGTCACCCCTCGGTGTGCAACCCCCCAACGATCCGCTTGCCGAGGCCATCCGAGGCATCGACACCGCCGCGCTGGACTGCATCCAGGTCAATGCCGCCGTCCTCGCAGACGTCGCCCACGGCGCGGGCACCTACCTCGCACTGGGGGCCCGGCTGCGTTTCGCACCACGCACGCCTCCTGGCAGCAGGCTGCCCACCGTCGAGCAGCGGCCTGCCGACCAGATCGGCATCATGGGCGACACGCTTGGACTCGTCATGGAAACCGGCGTGACGGTCTCCGACGGCCAGGAGCTCCTCGCCCTGCTCCCGGAAGACGGATCCGCTCTCTATGCGGTCGGCGACGCCTTCCACATGCCGTGGCTGCCGTACCACCGGCACCAGCACATGGACCACAGCGTGTTGCTCCGCGCCGCGGACGCCGGCACCGCCGTGGAGGTCGTCGACGCCTACGACAACGAGACGCCCTACGGCCGGGCCGAGCCGGTGGTGTGCGCCTTCGACCGCGCTGGCGCAGCAGCCCTCTTCGACGGTTCCACCACCCTGCAGGTGACCGTGCGGCCGGGGCCGGCTGCACAACACCCCGTCGCGCACCTCACGGAGGCCAACGCCAGGGAAGCCGCTCTCCTGCTGGAAGGCGACGCACCACAGGCCTACGCGGCTGCCTTCCAGGACCACGACGACCAGCATGAGGCATGCACCGCCCTACTGCTGGAGACCTGGCTACTCCACCGGTCGCGTCGTCTGCACGCCGCGTGGGCAGCCGACCGCGCGCCCGGCACACCGCTTGCCGAAACAGCCGCCACGCAGGCGGCGCTGTGGGAGGACCTGGCCGCACAGGCCTATCTGGCGATGCGCCGCGTGCAGCGCGGCCGCCCCGTACCTCCGCAGATTTTCACCACCCTCGCCGACCTGCTGCGCGCCGACGCGCAGGCGGCCCTGGACACGCACCGGGCCGGAGGCCCAAGTGGGCCCGCAGCGGGAGTGGACGACCCCGAAGGAACAGAGACCGCCATGACAGATGACCGCGCGCCGGTGCGTGCCACGGTGGTGGACATTGTGGCCGGCATCCTCGGAGCCACCACTGCGCAGGTGGCCGCCGTCGACGACCTGAGCAACCTGGAGGGCTTCGCGTCCTTCCAGATGGTGGAGATGGTGGAACGGCTGGAGGGCACCTACGGCGTGGAGTTCGCCCCCGGCGACCTTGAGCCGCAAGTCCTGCGCCATGTCGAGGCACTGGTCGCCCTCGTCCTGAGCACCACCAGTCGGACGGAGGCCACCCGCCCGTGAACACCACCATGCTGCACGACCTTCTCGACACCCCGACAGCCGCCCCCGACGCCCCGGCGGTCACCTGCGCCGACCAGACCCTCAGCCGGTCCGAGCTGATGCATGCCACCAAACGGTACGCAGCCGCCCTGCGCGCCCGCGGACTCGGCCGCGGCGACCGGCTGGTGGTCGCCAGCGACAGCGGCCCCGCCCTGGTGCCCTTGCTCTTCGGGGCTTCCCGCATCGGCGTGGTCTTCTCCGTCCTGCACGACCAAGTCCGCGGCGACGTTCTACGGCACGTCCTGGGGGACTGCGAACCGGCCCTCGCGATCGCCGCCTCCGCAGCGACGAGGGACGCCGTCCGTGAAGCAGGCGTCCCTGTACTAGCCCCCGAGGAGCTGACTGCAGCCGCGGACGAAGCGGACTTGGACAATCAGGCGGCGCACGACGCCGGGCCGCTGCCCGTCGACCCGGCCTGCCTGATCTACACCTCGGGCACCACCGCCATGCCCAAGGCAGTGGTCTCCACCCACGAGCAGATGATGTTCGCCATCCATGCCATCGCGGAGCGTCTGCACTACCGGTCCGAGGACGTCGTCTACTGCCCCCTGCCGCTCTCCTTCGACTACGGGCTCTATCAGGTCTTCCTCTCCGCGCTTGCGGGAAGCCACATATGGCTCGGCTCAGCCACCGAATCCGGCCCCGCGCTCCTTGCCAACCTCCTGCGCAGCAGGGCAACTGTGCTGCCGGCCGTGCCACCCGTATCGCGCGCGTTGCTCCAGCTGCTGCGCCGGCGCAGCGGAACACGGCCGCCGCTGCGGCTGCTCACCAATACCGGTGCCGCGCTGCCCGCCGACATTCCCCACGGGCTGCGCGAGGTACTGCCCGGGCTGCAGGTCCAACTCATGTTCGGCCTGACCGAGTGCAAAAGGCTCACCATCGCCGAGCCGGACGAGGATCTCGTACGCCCTGGCAGCTGCGGGCTACCGCTGACGGGCACCGAGGTCTATGTCGTGGACGAGACGGGCACGCGGCTCCCGGTAGGCGAGGTAGGGGAGATCGTGGTCCGCGGACCCAACGTCATGGCCGGCTACTGGCGCAGGCCCGAACTGACCGCCGCACGCTTCCCCCGGCGCGACGGCTTGTTCCCCGAACTACACACCGGCGACTACGGCTGGACAGACGAAGCCGGCCGCCTGTACTTCGCCGGGCGCCGCGACGACATCTACAAACAGCAGGGTTTCCGGGTCAGCGCGATCGAGGTCGAGGCCGCCGCTCGCAGGCTGCCCGACGTGGACACGGCCGCCGTCCTGACTCCCGACGCCGAGCATTCCGAAGCAGTTCTCGTGGTCACGGGCACAGCCGACCCCACCACAGTGCTGCCAAGGCTGCGCGAGCACCTGGAGGACTTCAAGGTGCCGCCGGTCTGTCACGCGGTCGATGAGCTGCCGGTCAACGCGAACGGCAAGACGGCCAAGGCCCTGCTCGCCGACCAGCTGACAGGAGAACGGTCATGACGGACACCGCACCCCGCACTACGCACACCCCGGCACAGCAAACACCCGCCGTATCTGACCTTACGGCGGGCCCCCTCTTCGACCCCGCCGCCACACCGACACCGGCGTACGTCTACGACCTGGCCCTCCTACGCGCTGCACACGCCCAGCTGCGGTCGTGGCTACCGGAACCGAGTGAGCTGTACTACTCACTCAAAGCCAACCCGCACCCGGCCGTGGTGGCGACGCTGCACCAGCTCGGCTGCCGGGCAGAGGTCAGCTCGCCCGGAGAACTGGACGCCGCACTGGATGCGGGCGTACCGGCCCACGACATCCTCTACACCGGTCCCGGCAAACGCGACGAGGACGTAGACGCCGCGCTCAAGGCCGGCGTGCGCACCTTCGCAGTCGACTCCACCCATGCAATACGCCAGTTGGACACCGCAGCCGCCGGACACGGAGTCCGCGTCACCTACCTACTACGCGTCAACCCCGGCGGCGGCAGCCGCGGCGCCGGCCTGCGGATGACTGGCGACCCCTCGGCCTTCGGCGCCGACGCAGAAGAGATCACCGCCGCTCCCGAGCGCTTCACCGGCGGAGACCACGCCCGCATCGACGGCCTCCACCTCTACCTGGCCACCAACATTGCCGACGAGGAGGCCCTGGCCGGATCCTTCAGCGAGGCCATCACGGTGGCCCGCACCCTGCGCGAGGTGCTGGGCGTCCCGCTGCGCACCATCGACCTGGGCGGTGGCTTCGGCGCGCCGTACGCACGCGCCGGTGACCTGCCCACCTACCCCGGGCTGCCCCAAAGCCTGGCCAGTGCCCTCGACGAGGCGCTGCCCGGCTGGCGGCAGGGTGCGCCCGCCGTCGCCTTCGAATCGGGCCGCTACCTCACGGGCACCTGCGGCCAGCTGCTCACCCGAGTACTGGACGTCAAGCAGTCCCACGGGCAGCGGATCGTCGTACTCGACACCGGCATCAACCACCTGGGTGGCATGGCCGGATTACGCCGCGTACCGCCCCTCCACCCAGACGTCGTCAGCCCACCCGCCACCCATGCCGTTGCGTCCCAGACGCCGAACACCGAGGCCAACAACGAGACGCAGGAGACGCAGCAGCCTGCGCCCGCGATGATCTGCGGCCCGCTCTGCACCCCGCTCGACACCTGGGCACGCGCCCACCCGCTGCCCGCAGTCGTTCCGGGCGATCTGCTCGCCGTGCCGAATACCGGCGCTTATGGGCTGCACGCCAGCCTCGTGCTCTTCCTCGGCCACCCCGCACCGCTAGAGGTCGTCACCGACGGGGGCCGTGTGCTGCGCAGCGACCGGCTGGTCTTCACCCGGCGCGCCGCCTGACCTCCTCACCAACCCACCGCCCGCCCCCCTTCTTACAAACAGGAGAACCGCTATGGACCAGCTCTTCATCGACACCCTGCGCCCCCACCTGCGCTACCTCACCCCCGACCAGGACCTGCGGCCCGAGGACCGCCTGCGCGACCTGGGACTCAACTCCATGCAGGCCATCGACCTCGTCTTCGACCTCGAGGACAACTGCGGCGTCACCCTGCCCGACGAGCAGCTCACTGACGCCAACTTCGAGACAGCCGGCGCCCTGTGGCAGGCCGTGGAAAACGTCCGCAGTGCCGACGACCGTCTCAACACCCCTGCGGACGCCCGGTGAAGGCCCTGAATCCCGCCCTGGCCGAACGGCTGGCACCGGTACTGGAGACGGTAGAGGCCCACGCCGCCGAGAACGACGAAAAGGCAGCCTTTCCCCAGCAGGGACTGGCCGCGATGCGCGCCTCCGGGCTGCTGGGACTGCTCGTACCGGCCGAGTACGGCGGGCTGGGCGGCACGGTCCCCGACCTTCTGGCGCTCTCACAGCTCATCGCCCGCCACGACATGTCGGCGGCCATGGTGTACGCCATGCACGGCCAGCAGGTCGCAGCTCTGGTCCACCACGCCTCGCGAGAACTCCGCGAGCGGGTGCTGCCCGGAATCGCCCGAGGGGACGTGTACCTGGGCTCGGTGACCACCGAAGCCGGCAAGGGCGGCCACCTGCTCAGCTCGGAAACCGGCACCCGGCGCGAGGGGAACCACATCGAGCTGGACCGGATGGCGCCGATCGTCACCGGAGGCGCTTACGCCGACGCCTACCTCATCACCGCCCTCGCCCCCGAAGCGACCTCCGAAGGACAGGTCTCGCTGGTCTACGCCGAACGCGACCAGCTCGACGTGCAGGCACTCGGAGGCTGGGACCCGATGGGCATGCGTGGGACACACAGCGTCCCGATGCGGTTCACCGGATCCATCCCCTACGACCAAGTTGTCGGCGACCACGGCGATTTCCGGCGCGTCACCATCAACGTCTTCGCCCCGTTGGCCCATTTAGGCTGGAGTGCCTGCTGGCTGGGCACAGCCGCCGGCGCACTGTCCCGCACCGTGCACTTGCTGCGCAGCCCCCAGGAACGCCGCCGACGCGACCTCAAAGGCGAGCTCCTCTTGACTCGGCTGGCCCGGGCCCGTCAACGCATCGAGACCGTACAGGCCATGCTGAGCCACACGGCCGGCGTATACGGCACGCTCTCCGAGGAACAGCGCGGCAGCGCCCCCTGGCAGCTGCTGGTCAACTCCCTGAAGGTGACCGCCTCCGAACATTGCCTGGCGGCCGTGGAAGAGCTGATCGAACTGGTCGGACTGCGCCACGGCTACCTGCGCAACCAACCACTCGCCCTGGAAAGGGCCCTGCGCGACCTGCGTTCCGCCTCCCTGAACTACGGCAACGACCGGCTGCACCTAGCCAACGGGTCACTCAGCCTACTCGACCAGGAGACGACCCTTGTCTGACATGCACCCGCCCCTAACGTCACCCGGCGTGCACCTACCCCCGTCCGCGCACCCGCCGCCGCAGCCCCAACGGCCTGCACTGTCCGACCCAGCCGCCCTCTCTCACTGGATCCCGTGCCCCGACTGGGGAGCCGCCGCCCGGATATGGACGCCGGGCCAGGGCGTCACCCTCGCCCTGGCCCGCACAGCCGAAGTGCTCCGCACCCCCGGCGCATGGGACCTGCTGCATCCCGAAGAGCTGGCCACGGCCGCCGCCATGGCGGCCTGGCGGGCCGAAGAGCACCTGGCAGGCCGCGCACTACTGAGGCTGCTCACCGCCGAACTGCTCGGCAACACAGCCGCGCAACGAAAGCTCGTCGTCGAACCCAATGGCCGCCCCAGACTGCCCCACACACCGCCATACGGTGTCAGCATCTCGCACAGCGGCCCGTACGTCGCAGCAGCCGTCGCCGAAAACCGCGAAGTCGGCGTGGACATCCAGACACCGCGCTCACCCTCGCCGGGCATGCTGCGCCGCTGCTGCGTGCCGAAGACGGCGGCATGGCTGGCCACCCTGCCACCGGAGATGGCCGCCCACGCCTTCGCCCAGGTGTGGACCGTCCAGGAGGCGTGCGTGAAGGCGCACGGCACAGGCCTCTCGGGCTCGCCCTGGAAAGTGCCAGTCAGCCCGGAGAGCACGGCCGGGACCTGGCAGCTGCTGCGCTGGAACCGGGCGCCATGGCCTGCCGAGGCCGGCGAGACGGCCGCCCTCGCCTGCGCCATCGGCCCACCCGCCCCGGACAGGTCCAGTCCGACGCCCCCACTGGAGAACCACCATGCGCGTTGATCCAACGGCCCCAAGCAGTCTGGGCCTGAGCTGCTACACCGAGAACCTTGCCCTTCTCCTGGCCCAACGAGCCCCCGGCACCTCCGATCTGCTGGCCCGCTCCGTCCGCCTTGCAGTCCAGCAAGACACCGGACACTTCTCGCACCACGACCGTGCTCTGGACAATTTGCCGGGCGGGCGGCGCCTCGCCTACCGCGGAGCGCCGGACGCTACAACAGCACTGAGCGGTATCGCGGACGAACTGACCCAGAGCGGAAGCGTCCTGGTAGTCGCTGACAGCGGCGCTCTGCCCTGGCTTCAGGGCGATGCCGACGATCACGCCCCTCACCTCATCCTGGTTGACGGCCATGAGAGCCACTCAGTCACCAGCGCCGAACCTCACGAGGGTAGGACCTGGCACCTGATGGACGCCTTCTCGGCCCTCTTCACCACCGGCAGCGCTCAGGAGCCGTTCGCCGGCAGCATGAACGACGCTGAGTTCACCGCGCTGCTCCGCTTCCCCGGCGGACTATCCGAAATTCACCGCACCCGTAACGCTCTGGCCTTCGGATTTCCCGTCACCCCCGCCCCGCACGAGACGTTCCAATGGCTCGCCGAAGAGCCCGGAACTACCCAGGAGACATTGCCCGGAGAGCCGTGGCTCACGGACGCCGCCGCCCTGGAGGAAACCGCGCGGCTTCTGTCGGCGGAGCTGCCCGGGGAGGCCTCGCGCGGTGTGCTGGAGGACGTCTGGGCCGCCTCGCGACACCATCTGTTCCGCGACGCCCACCTACTGCGTTCGGCCGGCGACACCCTGACCCCCGCAGACAGGGAGATCATCGACGCCACCACCGCCAAATGGCGAGAGCTACCGCGAATGCTGCGCTTCGCCGTCAACTCCGCCCGCCGCGGACGCCCGCGCCCCACCTTGATCAGCGGCGCCTTCGCGTCTCTGGCCGAGGCCGAGGCAGCGGCTTCCCCGCTGCACGCGACACACGGCTACGGCGCGCCCACCGCCTCGCCCACTGCCCGCCCGCACGTTCGGCAAGGAGAGCGACCGGCATGAGCGACACCACCGATCGGTCTGACACCACCAGTAGGCCCACAGAAGATTCCAAGCCCCCGCTCACCCTGTGGGACCGCTTCGCCCGCTCCGTACAGCGCCACCCCAATCGCCCCGCCCTCACCGCCGACGCACGCACCCTGAGCTACGCCGACCTCCACGCGCACGCCACGGCGTTGGCAGAACAGCTGTACACCGCAGGACCACCACCTCACCGGATCGCGTTACTGGCGGCGCGCACCCCGGAAACCTACGCCGCCTACCTGGCAGTACAGCGCCTCGGCGCTGCAGTGGTGCCGCTCAATCCGGCAGCTCCGCCCGACCGCAACGAGACCATCGTTCGACAAGCCGGGGCCACCCTCGTGCTCGCCGATGCAGCAGTGGACCACAGCCCGGCCGGAGCCGGCGCTGCTCTCGTTCCGGTCTCACTCACCGATCCCGCCCTGGCGCACAACGACGCTCAGATCCCCGGGCCCGGTCCCGAGGACGACGCGTACATTCTGTTCACCTCCGGCTCAACCGGCCGTCCCAAGGGCGTGGTTATCCGCCACGCGAATACCGACGCCTACCTCGACCACGCGGTCGCACGCAGCGGTGCGAGAGCAGACAGCAGGCTCTCGCAGACCTTTGACCTCACCTTCGACCCATCAGTCTTCGACCTGTTCGTCGCCTGGAGCACGGGCGCAGCCCTAGTGGTCCCCACCCGCGAAGAGCTGATGGACCCCGCCGGGTTCGTCACACAGCAGAAGCTGACCCACTGGTTCTCGGTCCCCTCGGTGGTGTCACTGGCCTCCCGCCTGCGCCGCTTGCCGCCTCGCTCAATGCCGTCCCTGCAGTACGCAGCCTTCGCCGGTGAACCCCTCACCGTGCGGCAGGCCGAGGCATGGCACGCTGCCGCACCTCAGGCATGCCTGGAAAACCTGTACGGACCCACCGAGCTCACCGTCACCTGCACGGGATACCGGCTCCCTAGCGACCCGGCCCACTGGCCGCGCACTGCAAACGGCACCGTGCCCATCGGAAACGCCCACCCAGGAGCGACCACCCAAGTCGTCGATGCACAGATGCATCCCGCCAACGAAGGAGAGCTGCTGGTGCGCGGCGCGCAGCGATTCCCCGGTTACCTGGAGCCCACCGACAACCGCGGCCGCTTTGCCGCCGGCGAGCCCGACCGGCCGGACGCAGCTTTCGAACCGTACGACGGCGGACCACTGACCGACGCTTACTGGTATCGCACCGGTGACCGGGTAGTGACCGAAGACGATGGACTGGTGCACCTGGGTCGCCTCGACGGACAAATTAAGATCAACGGCTACCGCGTCGAACTCGGCGAGATAGAAGAGGGACTGCGGTCCCAACCGGGCGTGCAGGACGCCGTGGCGATCGCCAGGACCGATCGCCCGACACCCGTCATCGAAGCCGTCTACACCGGCAACGCCCCGAGCCCCGCGCTCCTGCTGGACGCGGTCAAGCAGCGACTGCCGTCGTACATGGTGCCCCGCACCCTGCTCCACCTGCCGGAATTACCGCTCAACCTCAACGGCAAGATCGACCGTGCCGCCGTATACGCCGCCCTGGGACCGGCCCGGCCAGACACCCATTCCCCGGCCCGTACTGGCCCTCCCACCCCAGCCGATGGACCCATCGCACCCGCACCGGTGGGCACCGCCTCCGCCGTGCGCCGCGACGCCCTGAAGGAAGGACCCCAGTGACCACCTCCGCCGAACAACGCATCCAGCTGCCCGCCCGCGAAGACTTCTGCACCGCCATGGCGCAACTTGCCACCGGAGTCGCCGTCATCACCACCAACGGCCCGGACGGACCGGTCGGGTGCACCGCCAACGCGGTCCTTTCGCTTTCCACGGAACCGCCGGCGCTCCTGGTCTCCCTTGCCAGCAACGGACGCACCGTACGGTTCGCCCGCGAACACGGCGGCTTCGCCGTCAACATCCTGAGCTGGCAACAGCGTCCACTCATCGACCGGTTCGCCCGGTTACCGGCCAACGAACGCTTCGTCGGCGTCGGCCACCGTGACGAGATGAACTGCCCGGTGCTCGAGGGCACGGCCGCCACCGTGGTGTGCCGGCTCGACCAAGCCACCCCCGCGCTGGACCACACCCTCCTGATAGGCGCCGCGCTGTGGACGAGCTACGACCCCGCGGCCCAGGCACTGGTCCTCTACCAACGGCATGAACATGTCCTGACGGAGTGACAACTCGCCTTTACACCAGCCCCACCGCGCGATCCCCGCACCCGCAGCCAGTACGCGTACCGACTCCGACAGGGAGCAGCATGAGCGTCTTCGACACCATGGAATCAGAGGTCCGCAGCTACAGCCGGGCCTGGCCCACCGTCTTCACCACAGGGCACGGCACGATTCTCCGCGATGAAGCCGGACGAGACTGGATCGACTTCTTCGCAGGCGCCGGCGCCCTGAACTACGGACACAATCACCCGGAACTGAAAGCTGTGCTGCTGCGATACCTGGCGCGCGACGGCATCACCCACGGCCTCGACATGAACACCGACGCCAAGCGTGTCTTCCTGGAACGACTGCGGGACTTGGTGCTGACGCCCCGGGGACTGGACTACCGCGTCCAGTTCCCCGGCCCCGGCGGCACCAACGCCGTCGAAGCCGCGCTCAAGCTCGCCCGCAAAGTCACCGGCCGGCACACCGTGGCCTACTTCGCGCGAGGCTTCCACGGCATGACGCTCGGATCCCTGGCAGTCACCGCCAACCCGACCAAACGAGCTGGCGCAGGTGTGCCTCTTTCGCACACCGTGGCCATGCCCTACGACGACCCGACCGATGACGACACCCAGGCGACGGCCCGCCTTGCCCGGTCACTCGAGATCGCCGCGCAGGAGGGACCGCCCGCAGCAGTCGTGGTGGAGAACGTGCAAGGAGAAGGCGGAGTCAACGTCGCGAGGCCTGCATGGCTGCGCGCCCTGGCCACCTGGACCCGGGAACACGGCGCACTGCTGATCGTGGACGACATACAGATGGGCTGTGGGCGCACCGGAAGGTTCTTCTCCTTCGAGGAGGCTGGCATCGTCCCGGACATCGTCTGCTTGTCCAAGTCCATCAGCGGGTACGGGATGCCGATGGCCTTAACTCTGCTGCGCCCCGAGCACGACGTGTGGAAGCCGGGCGAACACAACGGCACCTTCCGCGGCTACAACCCTGCCTTCGTCACCGCGGCCCGCGCCCTGGAGCTCTTCTGGTCCGACGACGCTCTGGCAAAGCGGACCGAGGCGCTCGGCGAGCGAACGGGCCGGGCGTTGCGGCGCATCGCCCACCGGCACGGGCTGCCGCAGCCGCGCGGCCGCGGTCTCGTCTGGGGTCTGCCCTTCGCACGTCCCGGACAGGCTCGTGAGGTGTGCGCCGCCGCGTACCGTGCCGGACTGCTGATCGAGACCGCCGGACTGAACGACGAGGTCGCCAAACTACTGCCGCCGCTCAACGTGCCAGAGGCGAATCTGGAGCGGGGGCTCGACATATTCGCCGACGCGGTCACTTCGGTGATCGGCACGAAGGCCCTGGCAGCGTGAGCCCGTAGGGAGCGGACGCGCGGAAGTGGCGGCTGGGCAGGCGACAGCCGGACAGATGACGGACCTAGGCAGGAACGGAGGACGCGATGTCGGTCGACCTCGTGGGATTTCTTGGTGTGGTGCTGGTGGCTTATGTGGTTCCCGGCCCCGATTTCCTCGTGGTCTTGAGGTCGGCCGCCGAGAACCCGGCGAAAGGACGGGCGGCGGCTCTCGGCGCGCAGAGCGGCCTGTGCGTGCACATGCTGGCCGCCGCGCTGGGTTTGTCCGTTATCGCCGCCCGCTCTCCCGTTGTCTACGACGCGATCAAATTCTGCGGGGCGGCTTATCTCGTCTATCTCGGGGTCCGAGCGGTCCTCGCAGCCCGGCGCTCCGCCCGGCTGCGGGAAACAGCCGGCACGGAGCGCAAGAGCGCTGCGGTCAGGGGGAGCGGAGCCGGAGACCGCAGCCTGCACCGATCCGAAACCTCAGCCGCCGAGGGCGAGAACGAGGAGGAGAGCGGACTGACCGGCGATGCGGGAAAGCCCGCCAACGGTGGAAGGTGGGCGGGCTTCACCCAGGGGTTCCTGACCAACGTTCTCAACCCGAAGGCAGCACTGTTCTTCCTGAGCATCCTGCCGCAGTTCATCAACGGTTCCGGCTCGATGACGCGGCAGATCTTCTTCCTCGGCATCCTCGACGTGCTGATCGGAGTCGTCTACTGGTTCGCACTGGTCCTCATCGCCACACAGCTGCGGGCCCTGCTGGCCCGTCCGTCCGTGCGCCGCCGCTGGGAACTGACCACCGGGTGGCTGTTCATCGCCATCGGTGTCGCGGTCGCCACGGTCGCGTGACCGCAACCGCGAGCCAGATGTCGCATTGACGGGCAAGACTGGCCGGTGCCACTCCCGGCGGCACACCCTGGCCTTGCGTGCGAACGGACGGTGCCGCATCTGGTGGAACTGCCGGCCCCGGTACCCGCCGGCGTGGCCGAGCCGGGCGGCACCGTCACCGCAGCAGCAGTCTGCTTTGGCTCAAGCCGTGAAATGCCGGGACCGAGCGCTCAAAATCCTGGGGTGGCCATGGCGCAAGGCCACGGGGATGCTGCCACAGGCGTGTGCGCTGTGCAGGCGTGTTCTGTCGAACACACCGATGACTTGAGCGCGGGCAGCATCCCCAAGGGGAACGAACCTCGCCCGCACTCGGTCCAGTAGTGTCTGAGCGTGCGATGGTTCCATCGTCGGCTGTGCTGGCGAGCACCAGTTACTCAGCGGACTCCGCGGTCTCCCCAGGCGCCGAAGCGAGGGGAACCGGGCTGTAAGTACACTGAGCGGCCCTGCTTCGAGCGCTCCCAAACGCCTCGCGCGACTCCCTGTTCGAGAGTGTTGCGCACCACCGTCACCTGCACCGTGCGCTGAGGATGTGAGGTCGAAAGCCCGGTTGCGATCTCCGCAGCAGACCTGTGGACAGAGGACGGAGATTTCTCCCCTGCTCCCGAATGCGGACGAATAACGCTGCAAGGGGTAAACCTGGCCCCCTTGTCGATCTTTCGATCCGGGTGCCTGGTCAGGCGGATAACCCCTTGTCCAGGTCGGCCGTATTGCCGCGAGCGCTGCGTTTTACCTTGACCACCGCTGGCTAGCGGCCACGATCAGACAGCGGACAAGGGGTGGCTCTGCACGATGGCGCCTGCCCTGGTGCGTACGGCACCGCTTCCTGCTGTGTGCGCCGGGGCCGCGCCTCTCGTCCGGGGGTGTGGAGCCGACCGACAGGAGAAGACCACCGTGACGACCACCGCCCACCCGATGCCCGAGCCGGCCTCCACGCAGACACAGAACCCGTCCCGGGGCACGGAGACGCCGTCCGGTCAGGGGCACACTCACGGGCCCGATGCCGGACTCACAGCCGACGCGGGCTCTGAGGGCGTTGTGCCTGTTCGCAAGGGGGATTCCCCCTTCGCGCGGGATGCCGACTCCTCTCTAGTACCTGCTTCCACCGAGTACGGAGTGGAACATGATCTGCGGATGCTGCAGCTGCTCGCCTGCACCCGGGTCGCCACGCCCCACCAGCTCCACACCTGGCTGACTCCGATGGCGACGGGCTCCAGCACCATCCGCAAGCACCTGCGCGGCCCGGCGAAGGGCGGCCTGGTGGCCGCGAACGAGAAGCGGCGCCCGCACATCTGGTTCCTCACCGACGCCGGCCTCGCGGAGGCGCGCCGCGCGGGGCTCGCCGAGCACCGCCCCACGCAGGTGACCGGTGAGCACGTCGCCGCCTCTCCCGCCTCTCCGCGCACGCCCTGGCCGTCACCGACACGGCCATCGCGTTCGGCCGCGACCTGGCGCCGGACACCAGATTCGGCACGGCCCTGGGCGAAGTCGGCGACTGGGAGGTCGAAGTCGCCCACCCGCTGGGAGCCGGCGGCCTGCTCATCCCGGACGCCGTGCTGCACCTCGAGGTCCAGAACCTGCCGCACGTCTTCGTCGAACTGGACCGCGCCACCATGTCGCTGGGCAAGCTGATCAACAAGGTCGCCGCCTACGACGGCTGCCGCCACTACACCCACCGCCCCACCGGGCCGCGCCCCGCACGCGCCGCCGGCGCAGGCCCGACCGGGCTGCCCGACTGGTTCACCCGCTTCCCGAGGGCCGGGGCAGAGATGAAGTTCCCGCCCCTGCTGATCGTGCTGGCCGACAAGAAGAAGACCACGCTGGACAACCGGACCGCCGACACCCTCGCGGGCATCCGCACCCTGCGCGGCATTCGCCGCCGCGAACTCGCCGTCGGCATCACCACCCTCCCCAACCTCCAGGAACACGGCCCCCTCACTCCGATCTGGCACAGTCCCACCAGCGACCAGCCGCTGCGCCTGGCCGCGCTCATCAACGGACGACGGGAGCACGGCGGCGGGTGACAACCCGGCCCCGCGGTTCGTTGATCCCCTCATGACACACCTGCCGTCACCCGAAGAGATCGAGGCCGCCCGCACACCCAACGATGGCTACGGCCGGGCACAGCTCGCTGCCTGGGGCATCGACTGGCCACCGCCCAAGGGGTGGAGCAAGAACCTGAAGAAGCGCTGGCAGGCCCAGCAGGACGGCGACGAACACGCCTGACAGCGACGGGCCGCACGGAAGACTCCGTGCGGCCCGTCGACGTCGTACGTCAGAGGTTCACCTTCACGACCACCGCATCCCGATGGCGGACAGCTGTTCCATCCGCTCCGGCGTCAGCGTCGCGGCCCGGTTGCGCTGGTTCCCGATCCATGCACCAAGCCGAAGCTCCCGAACCTCCTGGTCGTCGCCGTTGCCGCCCTTCCCATCGCCCTCGCAGACGATCCGCTCGACATGCTTCCGCGGCACTCGCAGGTGTCCCTCGCGCTCGTAGAACTGGCGGGCGGCCTCGTAGTTCAGCGCCCACTTGTCGGCCTGCGTACGGCGCGCCGGCGGCTTCTCGTCCTCGGTGGCGGGTTCGATCCCGAGGACCTGCTCACACATCCACTGCTGTACGCCTGTGAGCTGGTCCCAGCCGAGCCGGACCGACTGTACCCACCGTCCGAGGTCCTCGCCCTGGCGCACGACGTCGCCCGCCTCGGTGGGCAGCGCCTCGCCCGCGTCCAGGTGCATCCGCACGAGGTGGAAGGCGCGCTGCCAGGTCATCGGCCAGGCCGGGCACCACGACGGGTCGATCTCCTCCAGCTGCTCGCGCCGCTCGTCCGACAGCGTCCCGGCCGACGACTCCACCGGCAGGCCCTCCGCGCGCCGCTGCTCGTTCTCCTGCGCCTTGCGGGCGGCGGCCCGCGCGTTCTTCAGGAAGATGCCCACCTTCGCGCCCTGGAAGGTGGCGTTCAGCGGGGCCAGGAGGTGCCCGTGTTCGGCGGCCCACCCGCGCGCGGCGGACAGGCCCTCCTCCCAGGCGACGTCGAAGTGCGACCAGATCATGCCGAGCTTCTCCAACTGCTCGACACGGTCCTCGTCCATCTCGCCCCGGGCGTAGAACCGGCGCGCGTCGGCGGTCCACTGCCCCAGCGGGAAGCCCGCGAGCGAGGCTGGCCACCCCTCGCCTTCGGCCTCCTGGCCGTCGACGGCGGCGGGCACACGGAACGTGAACGGCACCCGCAGGTCGCCGTGCTCACGGGCGTAGATGACGGCCGCTTCCACGCCGCGCCGCCAGTGCTCGTGTTCCGGGTTGAGGACCCGCAGGTTGATGAACGCGGCGAGGGCGGCCGGGTCGCGCGGCGTACTGAACTTCAGCAGGGCCTTGGCAGGGGCGCTGACGCCCCCGGAGCCCTCGCCGCTCTCGTCCGTGCTCTTGCCGCTGTCGTCCTTGCTGACGGGCTTGTAGCGGCTCGGGGCCTGCTGCTCCGCGAGGCTCTCCACGATCCTGGCGTCGTGCGCCCGTAGTGCCTCCAGCAGCTTGGCCAGCCCGCCGAATGCCCGGCTCGTGAGCATGTTGTCGGCCGTCTCCCCGGGCCCGAGCAGGACCGGCACGACCAGGCTGGCCATCTTGCCCTCGCCCGGCTGCATACGCAGCGCCCGGCCGACGGCCTGGACCAGATCGGGCATCGAGCCGCGTACGTCGGCCCAGTAGACGGAGTCGCAGTTTTTGGTGTCGACGCCTTCGCCCAGGACCTTCACCGAGCACAGGAAGCACTTCTCCACCACGGTGCCGTCCGTGGCGATCCCGGCCGCGAACTCCCCGAGCAGCCGGCGGCGGTGGAGCGGCTTGTGGTCCCCGCACAGCCAGTCCGCCCAGATCGTCTTGGGGTACAGCTCGGGGTCGGATGCGTGCAGCTGGGCGGCGACGTCGGGGAGGCCGGCCGCGAACGCTTCGGCCTCCTTGACGACGTGGTGGAAGACGAGCGTGCGCCGGAAGTTCTCCTCCGCCGACGCCTTCACCAGGGCGGTCTGCAGAGCGGCGAGCCGGGCCCCGCGGACCTCTGCCGAGCGGCTTTCGGCGCCCAGGAGCTGCGCGGCCTGGAGGGCGGTGTCGGTGACGTCGACGCATACGACCTGATAGGGGGCACAGATTCCCCGGTCGATGGCCTCCGAGAGGGTCAGGGTGAAGCAGCGGCTGCCGAAGGGGCCCTCGGGGTCGTCTTCCATGCTCGCGACCAGCTCGCCGGGTGCGCCGGCCTCGTCCTGGTCCTCAAGCTGCCACAGCCGGGGCGTGGCCGTCATGTAGAGGCGGCGCAGGGACGGGATCTTCTGGTTGTCGTGGACGACGGCCCACGGCTTCCCGATCCGGCCCGAAACGCGGTGGGCCTCGTCCACCACGATCAGGTCCCAGGCCGCGAGACCCGCGGCGTGCGCCCGCTCCAGCGTGCCCAGACCGAGGCTGGCGTACGTGGCGTACACGGTGACCTTCTCCAAGCCTCGCGTCCACTCCACCAGCTCGTCCACGTCCGTGGTGTTGGGGAAAGACGCTTCCTCGCCCCGCAGCGAGGACACCCCGATCATCGGCCCACGACGGCCTCCCTCGCGCCATGAGGCCTCGGTCTGGGCGAGCAGGTCCAGAGAGGGCACGAGCACCAGCACATGGCCCGCGTGGAGCTCCTCCGCGCTGCGGACCGCCACTCGAGTCTTCCCGGACCCGGTCGCCATGATCACCTGCGTTCGAAGCCCCCGCTCGGGCACAAGTGATCTTGCAGGCAATTCCAGGGCACGTACGACCGCGTCAACGGCTTCTCGCTGGGCCGCCTCGCGCTGATCAACGCGTTCTGTGCTCGACATAACGCCTGCCTTCTCCTAGGGTGCCACCCGGTCGATTCGAGCGACGGGAAACGGGAAACCTGCACGTGGAGGAGCCACTAGGGCTACGGTTGGACTGACGTGATCGGGTGGCTGCTCTGCCTCACCGGAGCACCAGCAAGGCCGTGGGATGGATCTCGATAACCCTTCGGAGCGGTCCGGGGTTGTGTTCTACGAGTCCATAGTTTATCTCGGATCAAAAAATGAAGCACACAGTACCCGCGCTTCCCTGAAGCGCTGGTACGAAGAGTGCCGACACGCACGATCGATGTCAGAGCACCAGACATAATGACCAGTCATGGACAGGCACAGCACACAGCGGTCGACACTCGTGGTCGACGGAGAGACGTTCGACGTCACCGAACGTCCCGACGAGTTGGGCACGTACGACTTCACCTGGCTATCAGGCCCCAACCCCGGATACGGCTTCACTTCCGCAGTACAGCCGGCCAGGGCATTGAGCGAGCCGGAACTCCAAGCACTGGCGCAGGACTTCTTGAAGCAGGTAGACCCCACGACCGGGCACATCGAGTAGCCCGCTCCCGTAGCCAGCCTGGCCCGCGCCTGCGGGCCATAGGCCCGCAGGCGCAGCCGTAGGAGCCGTTGGTCGGGGGAGCGCAGCGGCTCCGCCCAACCTGGTGCGGAGCGAAGCGGAGCACCAGTCATGCCTTGCGCGGCAAGGCCCGGCCTGGGAGCGCAGCGGACAGGCCGTCACCACCCGGACGCAGTCCGGGTGGTGCGCACCTCGCGCAGCGAGGTGCAGCGCGGACGCGGAGCGGGAGCGCAACCACCGGGCGCAGCCCGGTGGTTCGCTTGCTCATCGCGCAGCGATGAGGTACCCGCTCCGCGGG
>NZ_JBIAFO010000020.1:0-115661 GCF_042869355.1 Streptomyces sp. NPDC007088 | reverse complement strand
CCGCGGGGGCGCGCGGGGGCCCCCCGCCGGGGGGGGGCGGGGGCGCCCGCCCCCCGCCGGGGCCCCCCGGCCCGGCGGGGCCCCCGCCCCCCCCGCGGGGGGGGCCCCCGGGGGGGGGGGGGCCCACAGCCGTATGAGGGGTGGGAGGGGGCTCAGCCCAGCAGCAGGGACTTGGGCTGCGCGGACAGGATGCGGTCGAGGACGAGGGAGGCGGCGCCCACCGCGGCGACGTCCTCGCCGATGGCCGTCGAGGCCACCGCCGTCGGGTGGACGCGTTTGACGAAGGGCGACTCGGCGACCATCGGTTCCACGACGGCCAGCAGCCGGTCGGCGAGCAGCGGCCACACCGGGCCGCCGAAGACGATGGTGTCGGAGTCCAGGAGGGTGGCCGCCGCGCACACCCCCCGTCCGATGCGTACCGCCCAGCGGTCGATGATGCCGCGGGCGCGCGGCTCCCCCTCGGCGGCGAGGGCGGCGAGCCGTCGCAGGCTGCGCTGCGCGTCCTGCGGATCGGTGGGCGTGAAGTCGTAGCCCAGTACGCCGAGTTCGATGGCCTCGTCGACGAGGGCGCGGGTCGAGCAGGCGGCGCCGAGCCCGCCGACCTCGCCGAGGTTGCCGGAGGAGCCGCGCAGCACCGTGTCGTCCACGACCAGGCCCATGCCGGAGCCGCTGCCGAGGTAGAAGAAGAGGAAGTCACGGCTGTCGGTGGCCGCCCCGGACCAGCGTTCGGCGACGACGGCGGCGATGACGTCCTTGTCGAGCAGCGCCGGGTAGCCGGTGGCCGCGCTGAGCCGGTCGCGCAGCGGAACGGCTCCCCAGCCGGGCAGTTCGGGCGGGTCCACGACGAGCCCGGCGGCGATGTCGACGGGCCCCGGGGCGGCGATGCCCAGGCCGAGCACCCGGTCCCGGTCCACGCCCGAGCCCTCGACCAGCTCCGTCACCGACCGCGCCATCCCGGCCATGACCCGTTCGGTGTCGACGCCGCGCGGGGTGGGCTCGCTGCGGCGGGCGGTGACGGTGCCGAGCAGGTCGAGCAGGACGTAGGTGATGACGGCCGGATCGAGGTGCACGCCGACGGCGTACCGCGCGCCGGGCACGACCTGGAGCAGGGTGCGGGGCTTTCCGCTGCCCATGCTGCGTTTGCCGGACTCCCGGGCGACGCCCTGGTCGATGAGGCGGCGGGTGATGTTGGAGACGGTCTGCGCGGACAGGCCGGTCGCGCGGGCGAGTTCGACCCGGCTGAGCCCCTCCGCGTGCCGGCGGATCGCGTCCAGGACGACGGACTCGTTGAAGTCCCCCATACGCGGGAGGTTGGTGCCCCGCCGGATCGACACCTTCGTGGCGTCGGCGCTCGTGCTCGTCACAGTCCGTCTCCTGGCCCCGGCAGGGGCGGGCGGCCAGTCGCCGACGCCCACGGGGATGCCTCGAATCGATGAGATGTTACCGGCTTGTCCGGAAGCGGGCCGCCCGGCGAGGGCACGGCCCGCCCTCGCCCCCGTACCTCCGCCCCGGGCCCACCCGGCGGCCGGCTCAGCCCAGTTGCTCGATCAGCACGAGCGACCAGGGGCTGAGCACGCGGTCCAGGCGCAGCACCCCGTCCGCGTCCGCCCGTACGGTGGAGACCTCGGTGGCGCGGGCGAGCCGGTCCAGGTGGGCGAGCTGCTCGCGGGTGGGGGCCGCCGGGGAGCCGAGGGCGCGCCAGGCGGCGAGGACGTCGCCGTGCCCGGAGTCGAGCACCTCGACGCGGAAGGGGGCGCCGGGCGCGAGCGCTTCGAGCCGCAGCCGCAGAGGGCGCGGGTGCCCCTTGCCCTGGGTGGCCTCGGCGGTCTCGCGGCCGTCGAAGGAGGCGGGTACCGACTTGGTCTCCTCGGCCGGGTAGTGGTGGACGAGCGCGGTGACCCGGCCGTTCGCGGAGTGCCGGCTGACGACGTGGTCCTCGCCGCGTCCGAGCAGTTCGTCGCCGAGGGCGTGCAGCATGCGGTAGGCGTGGAAGGTGGGCTTGGGTATGCCGGGCAGCGTGATCATGCCGAAGCCGCCGTGGAACAGCTCCTCGCCCGCCCCGCCCTCCTCGAAGACGTCGGTGAACGTCCAGTACGCGAGGGAGTCGACGGTTCCCAGGGAGTGCAGGACGGAGCGGGCGACGTAGGTCGCGGCGGGCAGGGTGTCGTGCGTGTGGTCGCGCGGCGAGGAGGACGAGGACCACTCGGTGAGGTGGATCTCGGCTCGCGGGTAGGGGCTCTTCGCGATCAGCTCGCGCAGCAGCGCGAGGTCGGTGGGGGTGGCGTCCTTGCCCCGGGTGAGCTTCTCGCCCTGCCCGTGCTCGTCCAGCGCCCAGTCGGTGGGGTACGGGTGGGTGGAGACGAAGTCGACGGGGAGCCCGCGTTCGGCGCAGAAGGCGAGGAAGGCGTCCATCCACACGGGCCGCCAGTCGAGTTCGTCGATGTCCTCGCGGCCCGCCACGATCCGGGCGTCGACGTCCTCCCCCTCACCGCCGAAGCGTTCGTCGGGCACGAAGTTGGAGGTCGCGGGGCCGCCGACGCGCAGGTGCGGGTCCACGCCCTTCACGGCGCGCGCGGTCGCCTCGTACAGCGCGAAGTACTCGGAGCGGGTCCCGTGGAAGAAGCCCCACAGGTTGGCCTCGTTCCACACCTCGAAGTACCAGGAGCGGACCTCTTCGAGTCCGTAACGGCCGATCCAGTGACGGGTGATGCTCTCGATGAGCGCCGACCACTTGCCGAGGTCGGTGGGCGGGGCGCCGTGCGCGCCCCACCAGAAGACGGTCTCCGTCTCCCGGGCCAGGGCGCGCGGGCTGAAGCCGAACTCGACGAACGGGCGGACACCGAGGCCGATCAGGAAGTCGAAGAGGGCGTCGACGTACTGGAAGTTGTGGACGGGGCTGCCGTCCTCGCGCTCGGTGTAGACGAACATGTCGTCGTGGAAGAGGCCGTGGAAGCGGACGTACTCGAAGCCGCAGGCCGCGTGGGCCTCGGTGAGCTGCCGCTGCCAGTCGGCGCGCAGCCCCTCGTTGGCCCGGCCCGCGCCCACGACGCGGCTCCAGAAGTGCGTCAGGGGGCTCGCGGGTCCGTCCGCGCGGGCCCGCACGGAGAGGTCGTCCCCGCCGGTGCCCGGCGCCGGGGCCGCCGGTCCTCCCGCGGTCGCCTCCGCCGGCCGGCCCGCCCTCGCGCCCACTGCCTCGCTCGCCATGTGGCCGTCTTCCTTCCGTCGGCTGGTCCGTGTCCTGCGGTACTTGTACGGCGTCATTAAATCAAAATGATGTATGTATGGCGAGGGTGGCCTCCCGGGCGGACGCCCGGGGCCGGGGGGCGCGGAGGCCGCGGCCGGTGCGCCGCGCACGCGGGCCGGTGACGGTGGCTCGCGGCACAATGGACGCATGCCGATACCGAGCCGTGCCGAACTGGTCGACCACCTGATCGAGACCCGTATCTCGGGTGAGGTGGCGACGCCGCGTGAGAACAACCTGGCGCACTACCGCCACCTGGCCAACGGGGACCGCAACTGGTGGCTGGGCCTGGAGCTGGGCGACCGCTGGAGCGACGAGCAGGACGTCCTCGCCGTGATGGCCGAGCGCTGCGGGGTGATCGACGACCCGGAGTTCCGCCAGGGGCAGGACACGATCGACCCCGAGCTGACGGTGGCGGGCCTGGACCGCATGGCCGGGCGCCTGCGGAAGGCGGCCGAGGGCGGGGAGCGGGTCCTGTTCGCGACCGGTCACCCCGGCGCCCTGCTCGACCTGCACCGCCGTACGGCGCAGGCGATGCGCGAGGCGGGCTGCGAGGTGGTCCGCATCCCGGGCGGACTGCACGCCGACGAGGGCTGTGTCGTGCAGTTCGCCGACGTCGCCGTGTTCGAGCGCGGCGCCTCCCTGTGGCACACCCACTCCCCCGAGCCGATGAGCGCGATCCTGGACGGTCTCGACCGGGCGGGCCGTCCGCAGCCGGACCTCGTCGTCGCCGACCACGGCTGGGCGGGCCGCGCCGGGCAGCGGGGCCTGGACTCGATCGGCTACGCGGACTGCAACGACCCGGCCCTGTTCCTCGGCGAGTTGGAGGGCACGATGCAGGTGACGGTGCCGCTGGACGACCACGTGACCGATCCGCGTTTCTACGAACCGATGACCGCCTACCTGCTGCACGCGGCGGGGCTGCCGGGGGCCGACCGGGCGTACTGAGCGCCGGGCGGCCGACTGAGGACGGGGAGGGCACACGCGTGGCGGGACGGGGGGCGGCGGGGCCGTCGCGGCAGGAGCTGATCCGGCGCGGCAGGCAGTCCGGTTTCGTGGGCCGCCGCGAGCAGATCGCCGGGTTCCGCGCCGCCCTGGAGCAGCCGAGGGAGGCCGCCGAGCAGTTCCTCTTCCACGTCCGGGGCCCGGCGGGCGTCGGGAAGTCCACCCTGGTGCGGCAGTTGGAGGCGGCGGCCACGGCGGCGGGCGCCGTGACGGTGTACGCGGACGAGTCGGTGACCGACGCCCTGGAGCTGATGGAGACCGTCGCGGCCGCTCTGGCCCGGTCGGGGCCGGCGCTGAGGACCTTCGAGCGGCGCCTCGCGGAGTACCGGCGGCTGCGCCACGAGGCGGCGGCGGGCCTGGTGCGCTCGGCGGCGGAACCGGAGGACGGCGGGGCCGGGGCCCAGGCCGGTCCTGCGCCCTCCGCGCTCGCGCTGACCGGGGCCCGGCTGGGCCTGGTGGGCCTCGGCCTGGTCCCCGGGGCCGGGGCCTTCGCGGGCGCGCTGGACCCGGCGCAGCTCGCGGCCGGGGCGGACCGGGTACGGGCGCTGCTCAGCGCGCGCCAGCGCGGCCACGAGGACCTGAGCCTGGTCCTGGAGCCGCTGGCCGCCCTCACCCCGGTGTTCCTTGAGGATCTCGCCGAGGCGGCCCGCGAACGCCCGTGGCTGGTCTGGTTCCTCGACACCTACGAGCGCACCGGCCCGGCCCTGGACGCCTGGCTGCGGGACGTGCTGATCACCGGCAGGTACGGCGAGCTGCCGGGCAACGTCCTGGCCGTCCTCGCCGGGCAGTCGCCCCTGGCCCCCGGCTGCTGGGGCGACTACCAGGACCTCGTGACGGACTGGCCGCTGGAGGTCTTCACGGACCGCGAGGCGCGCGATCTGCTGACCGCGCGGGGGGTCGTCGACGAGCGGGTCGTGCGGATGATCCTCGATCTCTCCGGCCGGCTGCCGGTCCTCGTCACGACGCTGGCGCAGAACCGGCCGACGGACGTCGCGGAGCTGGGCGACCCGAGCGGTACGGCCGTCGAACGGTTCCTCAGGTGGGTGCCGGGCCCGGCGCACCGCGAGGCGGTGCTGACCTGCGCGCTGGCGCGCGAGCTGGACGAGGACGTGTACCGCGCGGCGGCGGGCGAGGAGGCGGCCGGCCCGTACGCGTGGCTGCGCGCCCAGCCCTTCGTCACGGACCGCTCGGGGCGCTGCCGCTACCACGAGGTGGTGCGCGCGCCGATGCTGCGGCTGCGCCGCAGGCAGTCCCCGGCCCGCTGGCGCGCCGACCACGAGCGGCTCGCGGCGGCCTTCCGCGCCCGGCGCGAGGCCCTGGGCTCCGGCTGGCGCGACGAGCGGTGGCGCGAGCACCGGCTGGAGGAGACGTACCACCTGCTGTGCGCCGATCCGCGCGGGGCCCGGCTCGCGGCCGTGCGGGAGGTCCTGACGGCGTACGACGAGGCGCCGCGCGGCGCCTCCCTGCACTGGGCGCGCACTCTCGCCCAGGCGGGCCGGGACGCCGGGGACGCGGCGCTGGCCCGCACCGGGGCGGAGCTGCTCGCGGCGTACGAGGAGTCGGAGACGGGCGCGCTGAGCTGGCTGCTCGCGCACGGCGCCCTCGACACGGCGGGGCGGGCGCTCGCGCTGTCCCTGCGCGGCCGGGAGTACCGCGACCTGGAGCGCTTCGCGGAGGCGCTGGCCGACTACGACGAGGCGACCGTCCTCGACCCGGGGCTGGACTGGGCGTGGTCGGGGCGCGGCCGGACCTACCTGGCCATGGACCGCTACGAGGAGGCGCTCGCGGACTTCGACCGGGCGCTGGAGCTGTCCCCGGACATCCCGGTGATCGTGGGCAACCGGGGTGAGGCGCTGCGGCTGCTGGGCCGCGCGGAGGAGGCGGCGCGGGCGCTGACCCGCGCCCTCGCGCTGGACCCGGGCTTCGCGTGGGCCTGGGCCGGGAAGGGCGCGGCGCTGCGGCTGCTGGGCCGGTACGAGGAGGCGGTGCCCTGCCTGGACCGGGCGGTCGCCCTGCGTCCCGAGTACGCGTGGGCGTACCAGCAGCGGGGGCTGGTGCACCGGCTCCTTGAGCACTTCGAACAGGCCCTGGAGGACCACGACCGGGCGGTGGGGCTGAGCCCGGAGAACGCCCGGTTCCACGTCCAGCGGGGCATCACCCTGCGCTTCCTGGGCCGGCAGGAGGAGGCGTTCGCGGAGTTCGACCGGGGTGTGGGGCTACGGCCCCAGGACGGCTGGGGGCTCGCGCAGCGCGGCGAGGCGTACTGGCGGTCGGGGGACACCGATCGCGCCCTCGCGGACCTGCGGCGGGCGGTGGAGCTGGACGGGGGGTACCTGTGGGCGCGCGTCACCCTCTCCGACGTACTCCTCGCCTCCGGGAGGGCGGACGAGGCCCTGGCGGAGCTGGACGGGGCGCTCGCCGTGTCCTCCGGCACGCCCTGGGTCCTCACCCGGCGCGCCCTCCTGCACCGGGCGGCGGGCAGGCCCGAGGAGGCGCTGGCGGACCTCGGCCGGGCGCTGGACCTGGACGGGGAGAACGACCTGGCCCTGACGGTGCGCTCCTCGCTCCTCGTGGACCTCGGGCGTCTCCCCGAGGCGCTCGCGGACCTCGACCGCACGCTGCGGGTACGGCCGCGCTCGGTGCCGGACCTCATGTTCCGGGGCCGGCTGCTGCGCGTCCTGGACCGGCCCGGGGCCGCCCTCGCGGACTTCGGGCGGGTCCTCGCCCTCGAACCGGGACACACCGAGGCGCTGACGGCGCGGGCGGGCGTTCACCGGCTGGTGGGGCGGCACCGCGAGGCGGTCGCGGACCTGACCCGGGTGCTGGGGCACCCGTCGGCGGAGGACCCCGGGGTGCTCGTGTCCCGCGCCGAGTCCCTGCGCCGCCTGGGGCGGTACGAGGAGGCGCTGCGCGATCTGGGGCGGGCGCTGCGCCTGGCGCCCGACTCCGCGACGGGACTGCTGTGCCGGGGTCTGGTCCGGCTGGCGCGTAATGAGCAAGCCGCCGCCGTGGCGGACTTCGCCGAGGCGGCCCGTCTCGCGCCGCTGAACGGCTGGCACGCCTACTGCCTGGCGCTGGCCCTGCGGCGCTCCGCCCCACGCGAGTCCGCCGGGCGCCTGGCGCACGCCGTCGGGCGCTTCACCGTGGACGCCGCCGCTGCGGGGCCCACCGGGCTGATCGGCTCGGGCAACCTCGTCCTCGCGTCCTGCGTGAGCGGCCGTCAGGAGGAGGCGAGGGAGCGCCTGACCGGTTTCCTCGCGCTCGCGCCGCCCGCCCACCGCCTCGCGGAACTGGTCCACGACCTCACCGAACTGACCAGCCTCTTCGGCTTCCCGGCGGGCCCGCTCCTGCCCCACCGGGCCCGGCTGGCGCAGGCCGTGGAGGCGGCCGCTACGCGTCCTGCCACGGACTGAGCCCCGCCCGCCTGCGCTGTCCGCCGCCCGGGGTCGGGTCGAGGTAGACGCGGCGGATCTGCGGGAACCGCTCCCGCAGCCGGTTCTCGGCGTTCTCGCAGGCCCACTCGATCTGCGCGGCCGTCGAGGCGTCCCGGAAGTCGACCTTCGCGGCGACCAGGGCCTCCTCGGGGCCCTGCACGAGGGTGACGAGTTCGAGCACGGCCTCGACGTGGACGGTGGCGAGCAGTTCCTCGCGTACGGCCTGCCGCACCCGTGACGGCAGCGGGCGCCCCACGAGGAGTTCGGCGTTGGAGCGGCCGAGGACCCAGGCGACGTACACGAGCAGCAGGCCGATGAGGATCGAGGCGATCCCGTCGTAGGTGCCGTCCTTCGCGAGGTGGGAGGCGGTCAGCCCGGCGGCGGCCAGGACGAGTCCGGCGAGGGCGGCGGAGTCCTCCAGGACGACGGCCTTGACCGTCGTGTCGGCCGTCCAGCGCAGGTGGCGGCGGAACGGGACGCTGATGGCGCGGGCCTCGCCCGCCATCTGCCGCATCCCGGTGCGCAGGGAGTAGCCCTCCAGGAGGAAGGCGAGGGCCAGCACGACGTACGAGACGACCGGGCTGCCGAGCTGCTCGCCGTGGGTCAGCGTGTGGACCCCGTCGTAGACCGAGAAGACGGCACCCCCGACGAAGGTCGCCACCGAGGCGAGCAGCGCCCAGATGTAGCGCTCGTGGCCGTAGCCGAGCGGGTGTTCCTCGTCGGCGGGTCTGGCGCTGCGTCTGAGGGCGAGCAGCAGCAGGAGTTCGGTGACGGTGTCGGCGACCGAGTGGGCCGCCTCGGAGAGCATCGCGGAGGACCCGCTGATGAGCCCCGCGACGAGTTTGGCGGCGGCGATCCCGAGGTTGGCCCCGGCCGCGACGAGCACGGTGAAGGTGCTCTCACCGGTGCCGCCGGTTCCGGAGGTGCCGCCGGTCCCGGAGGTGCCGCCGGGCGGTGCGGAGCCGGGTCCGTCGGGGCCCTTTCCCGGTTCCGGACGCGTACCCTCGCCGGCCGTTCCGTTTCCCTTGCTGCCCATACTGGCGCAGTATGCCGAGCGGCCGGGGTCACGGGAGGGCGGGACACGCCTGGCGGCCGCGCGGCTCCCGGCTCAGCCCTCGCGCGGGACGCGGATCACGCCCTCCTGGATCACGGAGATCGCGAGTCTGCCGTCCTGGGTGTAGATCCTGGCCTGGCCCAGGCCCCGGCCGCCCGAGGAGCTGGGGGACTCCTGGTCGTACAGGAGCCACTCGTCGGCGCGGAAGGGCCGGTGGAACCACATCGCGTGGTCGAGGCTCGCGCCGACGACGTCGCCCACGACCCAGCCGCCGCGCCCGTGGGCGAGCAGCACGGAGTCGAGCAGCGTCATGTCGGACACGTAGGTGGCCAGGCACACGTGCAGCAGCGGGTCGTCCGCGAGTTTGCCGTTGGTGCGGAACCACACCTGGGAGCGGGGCTCGCGGGGCTGCCCGGCCGTCGCGTACGGCGGGGCGTCGACGTAGCGCAGGTCGACGGCCTCCCGGGCCTGGAGCAGTTTGCGCACGACCTCCGGGGAGCCGATCGCGTCGCCGTAGCGCGGCAGCAGCTCCTGCGCGGTCGGCAGCGTCTGTGGCCCGGGGGCGGGCGGCATGGGCGCCTGGTGCTCCAGCCCCTCCTCGTACGTCTGGAAGGAGGCGGACAGGTGGAAGATCGGCTGGCCGTGCTGGATCGCGACGACCCGCCGCGTCGTGAACGAGCGCCCGTCCCGGATGCGGTCGACGGTGTAGACGATCGGCGCGCCCGGGTCGCCCGCGACCAGGAAGTAGGCGTGCAGGGAGTGCGCGAACCGGTCGGCGGGCACGGTACGGCCGGCCGCGACGAGCGCCTGCGCCGCGACCTGCCCGCCGAACACGCGGGGCACGAGGGCGGGCCGGGACTGCCCCCGGAAGATGTCCTCCTCGATCCGCTCCAGGTCGAGCAGATCGAGGAGATCGTCGAGTGCTTCGCTCACCGCTGTCAGAGACCCATGCTCTTGGCGATGATCATCTTCATGACCTCACTGGTGCCGCCGTAGATCCGGTTGACGCGGTTGTCGGCGTACAGGCGGGCGATCGGGTACTCGTTCATGTAGCCGTAGCCGCCGTGGAGCTGGAGGCAGCGGTCGATGACGCGGGCGGCGACCTCGGTGCAGAACAGCTTCGCGCTCGCCGCCTCGGCGGCGGTCAGCTCGCGGCGGTCGTGCGCTTCGAGCGCCCGGTCCACGACGGCCTCGGCCGCGTCGACCTCGGCCTTGCACGCGGCCAGCTCGAACTTCGTGTTCTGGAAGGCGGCGACCGGCTTGCCGAAGACCGTGCGCTCCCGCACGTACTCCTGGGCGAAGCGGATGGCGGCGGCGGCCTGCGCGTAGGCGCCGACGGCGATGCCGAGGCGCTCCTGCGGGAGGTTCTGGCCGAGGTAGGAGAAGCCCTTGTTCTCCTCGCCGAGCAGGTCCTCGACGGGGACCTTGACGTCGCTGAACGACAGCTCGGCGGTGTCCGAGGTCCGCAGGCCCAGCTTGTCGAGCTTGCGGCCCACCGCGTAGCCCTCGGACTTGGTGTCCACGACCAGCAGCGAGATGCCGAAGCGGCGGTCGTCCTCCTTCGGCGGGGCGGTGCGCGCGCACACGATGACGCGGTCGGCGTGCACCCCGCCGGTGATGAAGGTCTTCGCGCCGTTGAGGACGTAGTGCGTGCCGTCCTCGGAGAGCTTCGCCGTCGTCTTCATCCCGGCCAGGTCGGAACCGGTGCCGGGCTCGGTCATGGCGATGGCGAACATCGTGCGGCCCGACACGAAGTCCGGCAGCCAGCGCTTCTTCTGGTCCTCGGTGGCGTACGCCTTGAGGTAGGGCAGGCACAGCGCGACGTGCACGCCGGAGCCGCCGAAGGACACGCCCGCGCGGGCCGTCTCCTCGCTCAGGATCGCCTGGAACTTGAAGGACTCCTCGCCGGCCCCGCCGTACTCCTCGGGCACCTCGATGCCGAAGATCCCCAGCTCACCGAGCTTGTAGTAGAAGTCGCGCGGCGCCTGCCCGGCGGCCAGCCACTCCTCGTGGACCGGGACGACCTCGCCCTCGATGAAGGCGCGGATGGTCTCCCGGAACGCCTCGTGGTCCTCGTTGTAAACGGTACGGCGCACTGACGCCACCCTCCTTCGGCGGCCGACGGGGCCGGTCCGCGCGGTACGTGCACAGGCGGGACGCCGGACATACTAAGCGCCCGCTCATCTTGAAGTTACCCGTACGTATTGCGGGTGTCCAGACCGGACGGCGGCGGCACGCGGACCCTCGGGGGCGGGCGCCCGGCGAGGGCACGCGCCCTCGTCACACCGAGCAGGCCCCGTCCCCGCCACGCATCCGCTGCGCCCGGGTGGACACCATGAGCGCGGCCCGCTCGTCCTCGTCGAACTCGTCCTCGCCGTCCACGGCGGGGTCCATCCCCACGGGCTCGGGCTCGGCCTGTGGCGGCGGACCGGCCTTCAGCTCCCCGAGCGGGATGAAAGCGGTCATGGGGCACCTCCGGGGGTGGTGAATCGGGCCGGGACCGACTCTACGCGCGGGGGCAGTCGCGGTACCCGCCTACGAGGGATCGCCCGCGCCGGGTTCTCGCGGGAGATCCCTCGTACGCGAGATCGCCCGCGCCGGGTTCTCGCGGGAGATCCGGGCCGGGGCCCCCTGCCCCGGGGCGAGCCGGACCCGGCCGTGCTGACGCGCGAGCGGTCCGGCGGGCACAATGCCGCGCATGGCCCCCTCCCCCTCTCCCTCTCCCGGCTCTCCCGACCATCTGGTGGACCGCGCCCGCCGTCTCGTCGTCCCCGGGCGGCGGCGGGTGCTGGGGATCGCCGGGGCGCCCGGGGCGGGGAAGTCGACGCTCGCCGAGCGGGTCGTAGCGCGGCTGGGCGGGGACGCGGTGCTCGTGGGGATGGACGGGTTCCATCTCGCGCGGGCCGAGCTGGAGCGGCTGGGGCGGGCCGGGCGGAAGGGCGCGCCCGACACCTTCGACGCCGCCGGGTACCTGGCCCTGCTGCGGCGGCTGCGTACGCCGGTCCTGGGCGAGGTGGTGTACGCGCCCGCCTTCGACCGCGCCCTGGAGGAGCCCGTGGCCGGGTCCGTGGCCGTCCCCGCCGAGGTCCCGCTCGTCGTCACCGAGGGCAACTACCTGCTCGTGGACGAGGGGCCCTGGGCCGGCGTGCGGGGCCTGCTGGACGAGGCGTGGTTCCTCGACCCGGAGCCGGCCGTCCGGGTACGGCGGCTCGTGGCCCGCCACGTGCGCTTCGGGAAGTCCCCGGCGCAGGCCGAACGCTGGGTCGCCCGGTCCGACGAGGTCAACGCGCGCCTCGTGGAGCGGTACCGGGAGCGGGCGGACCTCCTCGTGCGGGGGTAGGCCCGGCACCGTACGGGCGCGAGCCCCTCACACCACCCCGAAGGCCCCCCGCGCCAGCCGGTGCAGCAGGGCCGCCATCGCCTCGCGCCCCATCGCCTCGCCGCCCGCCTGGTGCGGGGTCGAGTTGAGCAGGCCGAAGACCGCGTGGACGCTCGCGCGGGCGGCGGGTTCGCCGGTGCCGGGGCGGGCCTCGCGCAGCGCCTCGACCCACAGTTCGACGTACTCGCGCTGGAGGCGGCGCACGCGGCGGCGGTCCTCCTGCCGGAGGCGGTCGAGTTCCCGGTCGTGCAGGACGATCAGGGCGCGGTCGTCCAGGGCGAAGTCGATGTGACCGGCGATGAGCGAGTCGAGGACCGCTTCGGGCGGGCCCCCGGTGGAGCCGAAGCGGGCCCGGCCGCCCGCGAGGAGGCGTTCGCTGATGCCGACCAGCAGTTCGGCGAGCATCGCGTCCTTGCCCGGGAAGTGCCGGTAGAGCGCCGGGCCGCTGATGCCCACGGCGGCGCCTATCTCGTCGACGCCGACCCCGTGGAAGCCGCGCGCGGCGAAGAGGCGGGCCGCCTCCTGGAGGATCTGGTCCCGTCTCGTCGGCGCGTCGGCGCCCACTGGCCTGGTGCTCATGAAAAGCCATCCTAGACAAGGCCGTTAGCGCTCGTTAACCTGAGCGCCGTACGTTAACGCTCACTAACCGCCGGGCGGCGCGGCCCGGCCAGCGAGGGGGCTCGACCGCATGGCGGAACAGACGACGGCAGAGCGCTCTCCTTGGGGGGGCGCCGGGGGGCGGGCCCCTGTGCTGGGCACCGCCGCCGATCCCTCCTCCGAGACCTGGCGGGCCAACGAGGCCGCGCACACCGCGCTCGTCGAGGAGCTGCGCGGCCGGCTCGCGCGGGCCAGGCTCGGCGGCGGGGAGCGGGCCCGCGAGCGGCACGTGGCGCGCGGGAAGCTGCTGCCGCGCGACCGGGTGGACGGACTGCTCGACCCCGGCTCGCCCTTCCTGGAGCTGGCCCCGCTCGCGGCCGAGGGCCTGTACGGGGGCGCCGCCCCCGCCGCCGGGGTGGTGGCCGGGATCGGCAGGGTCTCGGGGCGGGTGTGCGTGGTCGTGGCGAACGACGCGACGGTCAAGGGCGGCACGTACTACCCGATGACCGTGAAGAAGCACCTGCGCGCGCAGGAGGTGGCGCTGGAGAACCGGCTGCCCTGCGTGTATCTGGTGGACTCGGGCGGCGCCTTCCTGCCGATGCAGGACGAGGTGTTCCCCGACCGTGAGCACTTCGGGCGGATCTTCTACAACCAGGCGCGTATGTCGGCCGCGGGCATCCCGCAGATCGCCTCGGTGATGGGCTCGTGCACGGCGGGCGGGGCGTACGTCCCGGCGATGAGCGACGAGGCCGTCATCGTGCGCGGTCAGGGCACGATCTTCCTGGGCGGCCCGCCGCTCGTGAAGGCCGCCACCGGCGAGGTCGTCACGGCGGAGGAGCTGGGCGGCGGCGAGGTCCACGCGCGGGTCTCGGGCGTCACCGACCACCTGGCCGAGGACGACGCGCACGCGCTGCGCATCGTGCGCGACATCGTCGCGACGCTGCCCGAGCGCGGGGCTCCCCCGTGGGCGGTGCGCGCCCCGGAGGAGCCGAAGGCCGACCCGAACGGCCTGTACGGGGCGGTGCCCGCCGACTCCAGGACCCCGTACGACGTGCGCGAGGTGATCGCGCGGGTCGTGGACGGCTCGCGCTTCCAGGAGTTCAAGTCCGAGTACGGGCAGACCCTCGTGACCGGTTTCGCGCACGTCCACGGGCACCCGGTCGGCGTCGTCGCGAACAACGGCATCCTGTTCTCGGAGTCCGCGCAGAAGGGCGCGCACTTCATCGAGCTGTGCGACCAGCGCGGCATTCCGCTGCTCTTCCTCCAGAACGTCTCCGGCTTCATGGTCGGCAGGGACTACGAGGCGGGCGGTATCGCCAAGCACGGCGCGAAGATGGTGACGGCCGTCGCCACGACCCGCGTCCCGAAGCTGACCGTCGTGGTCGGCGGGTCCTACGGGGCGGGCAACTACTCGATGTGCGGCCGGGCCTACGGCCCCCGCTTCCTGTGGATGTGGCCCAACGCCAAGATCTCGGTGATGGGCGGGGAGCAGGCCGCCTCGGTGCTCGCGACCGTCAAGCGCGACCAGCTGGAGGCGCGCGGCGAGGAGTGGTCCGCCGAGGACGAGGAGACGTTCCGGGCCCCGGTCCGCGCCCAGTACGAGGAGCAGGGCAACGCCTACTACGCGACGGCCCGGCTGTGGGACGACGGGGTGATCGACCCGCTGGAGACCCGGCGGGTGCTCGGCCTGGCCCTGAGCGCCTGCGCGCACGCGCCGCTGCCGCGCAAGGGCGAGGCGGGGTTCGGCGTCTTCCGCATGTGACCGGCCCGGATCGCCGCGCCCCAGCCCCGCCCAGCCACCGCACGTACCCGCGAAGTCCGAGGAAGGTGCCATGTTCGACACGGTTCTGATCGCCAACCGGGGGGAGATCGCGGTCCGCGTGATCCGCACCCTGCGCTCCCTCGGTATCCGCTCGGTCGCGGTGTACAGCGACGCGGACGCGGGGGCCCGGCACGTGCGGGAGGCCGACGAAGCGGTGCGGATCGGCCCGGCTCCGGCCGCCGAGAGCTATCTGTCGATCCCCGCGCTGCTGGCGGCGGCCCGTGCGAGCGGGGCGCGGGCGGTGCATCCCGGTTACGGCTTCCTCGCGGAGAACGCGGGTTTCGCGCGGGCCTGCGCCGAGGCCGGACTCGTGTTCATCGGACCGCCCGCCGCGGCCGTCGAGCTGATGGGCGACAAGATCCACGCGAAGGAGACGGTGCGGGCGGCGGGCGTCCCGGTCGTGCCCGGCTCCTCGGGCAGCGGCCTGAGCGACGCCGAACTCGCGGACGCGGCACGGGAGATCGGGATGCCCGTGCTCCTCAAGCCCTCGGCGGGCGGCGGCGGCAAGGGCATGCGGCTGGTCCGCGAACCGGAGCGGCTGGCCGAGGAGATCGCGGCCGCCCGCCGCGAGGCGCGGTCCTCCTTCGGGGACGACACGCTGCTCGTGGAGCGCTGGATCGAACGGCCCCGGCACATCGAGATCCAGGTCCTCGCCGACGCGCACGGCAACGTCGTGCACCTCGGCGAGCGCGAGTGCTCGCTCCAGCGCAGGCACCAGAAGATCGTCGAGGAGGCCCCCTCGGTCCTGCTCGACGCGGCGACCCGCGCGGCGATGGGCGAGGCGGCCGTCCAGGCGGCCCGCTCCTGCGGCTACACGGGCGCGGGCACCGTCGAGTTCATCGTGCCGGGCGACGACCCGTCCGGGTACTGCTTCATGGAGATGAACACCCGTCTCCAGGTGGAGCACCCGGTGACGGAGCTGGTCACGGGCCTGGATCTGGTCGAGTGGCAGGTGCGGGTCGCGGCCGGTCAGCGGCTGCCCCTCACGCAGGACGAGGTCACGCTGACCGGTCACGCGGTGGAGGCCCGGATCTGCGCCGAGACGGTGACCCTGCTGGACGGGAGCGCCCAGTTCCTGCCGTCCGGAGGCACCGTGCTCGCGCTCCGGGAGCCGGACGGGGACGGGGTGCGCACCGACTCGGGGCTGAGCGAGGGCGCCGAGGTCGGCAGCGCCTACGACCCGATGCTGTCGAAGGTCGTCGCGTACGGCCCGGACCGGGAGACGGCGCTGCGCCGGCTGCGCGCCGCGCTCGCCCGTACGGTGACGCTCGGCGTGCCCACGAACGCGGGCTTCGTGCGCCGGCTGCTGGCCCACCCCCGGGTCGTGTCCGGGGATCTCGACACGGGCCTCGTGGAGAGCGAGGCGGCCGCGCTGATCCCGGACGAGGTGCCCCGGGCGGTGTACCTGGCGGCGGCGGCCGTCCGCGCGGCGGACCTCGTCCCCGCCCGGACCGGTCCGCCCGACCCGTTCGCGGCCCTGGACGGCTGGCGGCTGGGCGGCCCGGCGCACCCCCTCCTCGTTCCCCTGCGCGTCCCCGGCGAGGAGCCCGTGACGTACGAGGCCCCGGCGGACGCCGAGGTCACCGACACCGAGGTCACGGTGACCGTGGACGGGCGCCGCGTGCGTTTCGTCCGGGCCGGTCAGTGGCTGGGCCGGGACGGCGACGCGTGGGAGGTACGGGACCACGACCCGGTGCTCGCGGCGCTGCGCGCGGCGGGCGGCGGGCCGGGCACCGAGGCGCTGACGGCGCCGATGCCCGGCACGGTCACGGTGGTCAAGGCGCAGGTCGGCGACGTGGTGAACGCGGGTCAGAGCCTGCTGGTGGTGGAGGCGATGAAGATGGAGCACGTGATCAGCGCCCCGCACGGGGGGACGCTCACCGAGCTGACGGTACGGGCGGGCAGCACGGTCGCGATGGACGAGGTCCTCGCGGTCGTCACCGCCCCGGCCGAGGCCGGGAGCCGGGCGGCCGAGGAGGTGGGGGCATGAGCGGGTCCGCGCTGCCCATGACGGTCCCCGCGGCCGGGCTGCCCGCCCGGGTCCGCGTCCACGAGGTGGGCGCGCGCGACGGGCTCCAGAACGAGGGGACGACGGTGCCGACCGCGGTGAAGGCCGAGTTCGCGCACCGGCTGGCCGCCGCCGGTCTCGACACGGTCGAGGCGACGAGCTTCGTACGCCCGGAGTGGGTACCGCAGCTCGCCGACGCCGAGGAGCTGTACCCGCTGCTCGCGGATCTGGCCCGCGCCGGGGTGCGCCTGCCGGTGCTGGTGCCGAACGCGCGGGGCCTGGAGCGGGCGCTGGCCCTCGGCGCCGACCGGGTCGCGGTCTTCGCGAGCGCCACGGAGAGCTTCGCGAAGGCCAACCTGAACCGCACCGTGGACGAGTCGCTGGCCGTCTTCGCCCCCGTCGTGGAGCGGGCCAAGGAGGCGGGCTGTCATGTGCGGGGCTATCTGTCGATGTGCTTCGGCGACCCGTGGGAGGGCGCCGTGCCGGTGGAGCGGGTGGTGCGCGTCGCGCGCGCCCTGCTCGGCATGGGCTGCGACGAACTGAGCCTCGGCGACACGATCGGCGTCGCGACCCCGGGCCACGTCACGGAGCTGCTGAGCGCGCTGAACACGGCGGGCGTGCGGACCGACCGGATCGGCGTGCACTTCCACGACACCTACGGTCAGGCCCTGTCCAACACGCTGGCCGCGCTCCAGCACGGGGTGACGACGGTGGACGCCTCGGCGGGCGGCCTGGGCGGCTGCCCCTTCGCGAAGAGCGCGACCGGCAACCTCGCGACCGAGGATCTGGTGTGGATGCTGCGGGGCCTCGGCATCGAGACCGGCGTGGACCTCGACGCGCTCGTGACGACCAGCCGGTGGATGGCCGGGCACCTGGGCCGCCCCTCCCCCTCCCGCACGGTCCGCGCCCTCGGCCCCGCCTGACCGCCCCCTCTCTCCCCAAGGAGCACGCCGCATGTCCCTGGACCACCGTCTCTCCGCCGAGCACGAGGAACTCCGCCGTACCGTCGAGGAGTTCGCGCACGACGTCGTCGCCCCCAAGATCGGCGACCTCTACGAACGGCACGAGTTCCCCTACGAGATCGTCCGTGAGATGGGGCGGATGGGCCTGTTCGGTCTGCCCTTCCCCGAGGAGTACGGCGGGATGGGCGGCGACTACCTCGCGCTCGGTATCGCGCTGGAGGAACTGGCCCGCGTCGACTCCTCGGTGGCCATCACCCTGGAGGCGGGCGTCTCGCTCGGCGCGATGCCGATCCACCTGTTCGGCACCGGGGAGCAGAAGCGCGCGTGGCTGCCGAAGCTGTGCGCGGGCGAGGTGCTGGGCGGTTTCGGGCTGACCGAGCCGGGCGCGGGCTCCGACGCGGGCGGCACCCGGACGACGGCCGTCCTGGACGAGGCGAGCGGCGAATGGGTGATCAACGGCTCGAAGTGCTTCATCACCAACTCGGGCACCGACATCACCGGTCTGGTCACGGTCACGGCGGTCACCGGACGCAAGGAGGACGGCGCCCCGCGCATCTCGGCGATCATCGTGCCCTCGGGCACCCCGGGCTTCACGGTCGCCGCGCCCTACTCGAAGGTGGGCTGGAACGCCTCCGACACGAGGGAGCTGTCCTTCCAGGACGTACGGGTCCCGGCCGCCAACCTGCTCGGTGAACAGGGCCGGGGCTACGCCCAGTTCCTGCGCATCCTGGACGAGGGCCGGGTGGCCATCGCGGCGCTCGCGACGGGCCTGGCGCAGGGCTGTGTGGACGAGTCGGTGAAGTACGCGAAGGAGCGGCACGCCTTCGGCCGCCCGATCGGCGCGAACCAGGCCGTCCAGTTCAAGATCGCCGACATGGAGATGAAGGCGCACACCGCCCGCCTGGCCTGGCGCGACGCGGCGAGCCGCCTGGCCCTGGGCGAACCCTTCAAGAAGGAGGCGGCCCTCGCGAAGCTGTACTCCTCGACGATCGCGGTGGACAACGCCCGCGAGGCCACCCAGATCCACGGCGGCTACGGCTTCATGAACGAGTACCCGGTGGCCCGCATGTGGCGCGACTCCAAGATCCTGGAGATCGGCGAGGGCACGAGCGAGGTCCAGCGCATGCTGATCGCCCGCGAACTGGGCCTGCCGACGGCGGCGTAGGCGGCACGGGCGCCGCTGGTGGACGGGGCGCCCGGGGCGCCGCGCGTCGTCCCCGCCGCCCCGCCCGGACGCCGCCCCGCCCCGGCCCCCGCTCAGACCTGGCGGTGTTCGCTCTGGCGGGCCAGTTCGCGCAGGGCGGGGCCGTACGCGGGATCGGCCAGGGCGTGGGCGAACTGGGCGGTGAGGTACGCCGAGGGGTTGCCGGTGTCGTACCAGCGGCCGTGGATGACCTTTCCGTGCACGGAGTGGCGCGCCGCGCAGGTGTGGAAGGCGTCGGTGAGGTAGATCTCGCCCTCGGGCCGCTCGTACCAGCGGTCGGTCATGGTCTGGAGTTCCTCGATGACCTGCGGCGTCACGACGTATCCGCCGACCGCGGCGAAGGAGGAGGGCGCGTCCTCGGGCTCGGGTTTCTCCACGAGGCCCGCGATGCGCATCAGCCCGTTCCCGAGGTCCTCCTCCACGACGGGGACGCCGTAGCGGCGCGACTCCTCCGGCTCCATCGCCATGAGCGCGACGATCGGGCCGCCGGTCGCGTCGTACGCCTCGACGAGCTGACGGGCCCTGGGCACCTCGGCCACGAACACGTCGTCGGGCCACAGCACGAGCAGCGGCTCGTCGCCGAGGTGGCGGGCCGCGTTGAGTACGGGCGTGCCGTTGCCGTAGGGGCCCTGCTGGTCGAGGTAGGTGAGGTGGCCGCTGCGGGAGAGTTCCCCGATCTCCTCGACGGCGTCCGCGTAGTCGTCGTGCCCCTCCGCGCGCAGCCGGCCCACGAGCACCGGGTCCGGGCGGAAGTGGTCGTGCACGAGTCCCTTGCCGCCGGAGACGACGACGGTGATGTCGGTGACCCCCGAGTCGATCAGCTCGCGGACGGTGTGCTCGATCACCGGCCGGTCGCCGACCGGCAGCATCTCCTTGGGCATGGCCTTGGTGAGGGGAAGCATCCGGGACCCGATCCCGGCGGCGGGCACGACAGCTCTACGGATCATGGCGGGGAACCTACCAACGACAGGGGGGCGGCTACCGGATGCCGCGCTTTGCGGCCGGGCGATTCCCCACCACCGGAACGCATCCCTCCGGGGCCACCGGGGTGACCTGCGCGGCAGGACCGCCGCCCGCGCCACCTCCGGGGGACGGCGCGCCCTCGCTCCACCGTCGCCGTGAGCACGCTCGCCGCACGGCCCCTGGCTGACCGGGGGACGTGTGTACGCGCGGGCCCCCTCCCCGGCCCGGACGTCTGAGGTTAGGCTAACCTTCCCGGCCAGTCGCCGGCCCTCGCGAGAGGCTGTCCGCCGCACCGCACCGCAGGAGGTCCGCACTTGACCGCCACCGACCCGACGACCGCCCGCCGTCCGGCCGCCGCCGCGACCCCGGAGGCGCTGCCGCCGGGCCCGCCAGTCGACGTGTGGACCGAGGCCGGGACCGAGGCCGGGAGCGAGGCCGGCCGCCCCGCCGGGCCACGCGCCCACCGGCCGCCCGGCTTCACCCCGTGCGCGTGGAGCGCGGGCGACTGCGGCACCGCGCACGCCGCGCGCCGCCGCCCCGCGCGCGAACGCGGGCTCGGCCGGCACTCCGTCACCTTCGCCGGGCACGGGCGGCGCGGCCTGGGCGAGGAGCGGTCGCGGCTGAGCGCGAGGCGACAGGAGACCGACTAGCAAGGCCGGGGGAAGCCGCCGGGGAACCGGCGGCTTTTCGTCATGTCCCGTCGCGCGCGGGCCCGTTCGGGGCGGGTTCCGCCCCCTTTCGTCCGGGTCCACGACCGGGGGGACGTCAGGTTTCGGACGTACCCCCCGGCGGGGGCTCCGTGATCCCGATGTTAGGTTAGCCTTACCTAAGTCAACCCCCGCTCCGTCCCCTCACCCAGGAGGACCGTTTCCATGAGTCTTCTCGCGCCCAGGTCCCAGCTCCTGAACGACCTGAACGCGGAGGGCTACCGCCGCTCCGTCACCGAAGGTGTCGAGCGTGTGGCAGCACGGCTCGCCGGGACCCGCCGCCCCTTCACGGGTGCCACCCCCGACCAGCTCGCTCCCCAGATCGACGCCGTCGACCTCGAACGCCCGCTGCACGACAGCGCCGCCGCCCTCGACGAGCTGGAGACGCTGTACCTGCGCGACGCCGTCTACTTCCACCACCCCCGCTACCTCGCGCACCTCAACTGCCCCGTGGTCATCCCGGCGGTGCTCGGCGAGGCCGTCCTGTCCGCCGTCAACTCCTCGCTCGACACCTGGGACCAGTCGGCGGGCGGCACCCTCATCGAACGGCGCCTCATCGACTGGACCGCCGGGCGCATCGGCCTCGGCCCGGGTGCCGACGGGGTGTTCACGAGCGGCGGTACGCAGTCCAACCTCCAGGCCCTGCTGCTGGCCCGCGAGGAGGCCAAGGCCCACCCCAGCGCGCTGCGCGTCTTCGCCTCCGAGGTCAGCCACTTCAGCGTCAAGAAGTCGGCGAAACTCCTGGGCCTGGAACCGGAGGCCGTGGTCTCGATCCCCTGCGACCGCGACAAGCGCATGCAGACCGTGGCCCTGGCCCGCGAACTCGACCGCTGTGTCGCCGAGGGCCTGGTACCGATGGCCGTCGTGGCGACCGCGGGGACCACCGACTTCGGCTCGATCGACCCGCTGCCGGAGATCGGCGAACTGTGCGCCCGGCACGGCGCCTGGATGCACGTGGACGCCGCGTACGGCTGCGGACTGCTCGCCTCCCCCACCCGCAGGCACCTGATCGACGGCATCGAGCGCGCCGACTCGGTCACCGTCGACTACCACAAGTCCTTCTTCCAGCCGGTCAGTTCCTCGGCCGTCCTGGTCCGCGACGCGGCCACCCTGCGGCACGCGACCTACTACGCCGACTACCTCAACCCCCGCCGCACGGTCGAGGAGCGCATCCCGAATCAGGTCGACAAGTCCCTCCAGACCACGCGCCGCTTCGACGCGCTGAAACTGTGGATGACGCTGCGCGTGATGGGCGCCGACGGCATCGGCCAGCTCTTCGACGAGGTGTGTGAACTGGCTGCCGAGGCATGGACGCTGATGGCCTCCGACCCCCGCTACGACGTCGTGGTGCAGCCCACGCTCTCCACGCTGGTGTTCCGCTACATCCCCGGGTCCGTCGCGGACCCCGCCAGGATCGACCGGGCCAACCTGTACGCCCGCAAAGCCCTGTTCGCCTCGGGGGAGGCCATCGTCGCCGGGACCACCGTCGGCGGACGGCACTACCTGAAATTCACCCTGCTCAACCCCGAGACCACGGTGGCCGACGTCGCCGCCGTCCTCGATCTCGTCGCCGGCCACGCCGAGCAGTACCTGGGAGACAGTCTTGTCCACGCGTCCTGACACCGCCACCGGGTCCTTCCCCGCGCGCGAGCGCCACGACCCGGGCGAGCCCTACGACTTCATCGGCATCGGGCTCGGCCCCTTCAACCTCGGCCTGGCCTGCCTGACCGAGCCGATAGACGAGCTCGACGGCCTCTTCCTGGAGTCCAAGCCCGACTTCGAGTGGCACTCCGGGATGTTCCTGGACGGCGCCCACCTCCAGACCCCCTTCCTCTCCGATCTGGTCACTCTCGCCGACCCGACCTCCCCGTACTCCTTCCTCAACTACCTGAAGGAATCGGGGCGTCTGTACGCCTTCTACATCCGCGAGAACTTCTATCCGCTGCGCGCCGAGTACAACGACTACTGCCGGTGGGCCGCCGGGAAACTCGGCAGCATCCGCTTCGGCACGACCGTCACCCGCGTCACCTGGGACGAGAGCGACCAGACGTACACCGTGCACACCGCCGGGGGCGACGCCCCCCGCGCCCGCCGCCTCGTGCTCGGCACCGGCACACCCCCGTACGTCCCCGAGTCCTGCGCGGGCCTGGGCGGGGACTTCCTGCACAACTCGCGTTACGTGCACCACCGCGAGGAACTGCTGAGCAAGGAGTCCATCACGATCGTCGGCAGCGGGCAGAGCGCCGCCGAGATCTACCAGGACCTGCTGTCGGGGATCGACACCCACGGCTACCGGCTCAACTGGGTCACCCGCTCCCCCCGGTTCTTCCCGCTGGAGTACACCAAGCTCACGCTGGAGATGACCTCCCCGGAGTACGTCGACTACTTCCACGCGCTGCCCGAGGAGACCCGCTACCGCCTGGAGTCCGAGCAGAAGGGGCTGTTCAAGGGGATCGACGGGCAACTCGTCAACGAGATCTTCGACCTGCTCTACCAGAAGAACGTGGCGGGCCCGGTGCCGACCCGGCTGCTCACCAACACCTCCCTGGACTCCGCCTCGTACGACGAGGCAAGCGGGCGCTACACACTGGGGCTGCGCCACGAGGAGCAGGGGCGGGACTTCGAGCTGATCACCGAGGGGCTCGTCCTCGCGACCGGATACCGCTATCAGGTCCCCGAGTTCCTCGCCCCGGTCCAGGACCGGCTGCGCAAGGACGCGCACGGCCGCTTCGACGTGGCCCGCAACTACAGCATCGACGTGAGCGGGGGCGGCGTCTTCCTCCAGAACGCCGGGGTGCACACCCACTCCATCACCTCCCCCGACCTGGGCATGGGCGCGTACCGCAACGCGTACATCATCGGCGAGCTGCTCGGCCGCACCCCCTACCCGGTCGAGAAGTCCATCGCGTTCCAGGAGTTCGGCGCACCGGAGGGCACGCTGATATGAGCACCACCCCACCCCCCACCGTCTTCACCCGCACCGACCCGGCCCTCGGCGCCTTCGCGCTGCGGCCCGTGGACCCCAACACCGACGGGGAGTTGCTGCACGGCTGGGTCACCCACCCGAAAGCCTCCTTCTGGCTCATGGGCGAGGCGACGCTGCCCGAGGTGGAGCGCGAGTACCACTCCATCGCCGCCGCCGCGCACCACGACGCCTTCCTCGGCCTGCGCGAGGGCGAGCCCTCCTTCCTCGTGGAGCGCTACGACCCGGCGCACGTCGAACTCGTCGGCCTGTACGAGCCGGAGCCCGGCGACATCGGCATGCACTTCCTGACCGCCCCGGCCGGGGAGCCGCTGCACGGTTTCACCCTCACCGTCATCACCACCGTCATGGAGTTCCTGTTCACCGACCCCGGGGTGCGCCGCGTGGTCGTGGAGCCCGACGTGCGCAACACGGCCGTGCACGCGCTGAACAAGGCCGTCGGCTTCGAGGAGTCGCGCCGCGTCGCCAAACCGGAGAAGGAGGCGCTGCTCAGCTTCTGCACCCGCGAGCAGTTCGCCGCCGCCACGGGAGGAGCCCGATGAGCCTCGCCGACGCCGTCGACCACCTGACCCCCGAGCACTGGGCCGAGGCCAACCGGCACGTCGTGCGCAAGGCGCTCGCCGAGTTCGCCCACGAACGGCTGCTGAGCCCCGAGGAGTACGAGCCGGGCGCCTACGTCGTACGCGGCGACGACGGCCGCACCGAGTACCGCTTCCGCGCCGACCGCCTGGCCCTGGACCACTGGCAGATCCCCGCCGAGTCGATCACCCGGCACCGCGAGGGTGCCGAACTGCCCCTCGACGCGCTGGACTTCTGCGTCGAGCTGCGCGACTCGCTGGGCCTGAGCGAGGAGATCCTGCCGGTGTACCTGGAGGAGATCACCTCCACGGTCTCCGGGCTGTGCTTCAAGTACGCGCAGAAACCCGTCAGTTCCGCCGAACTCGCGCGCTCCGGTTTCCAGGACGTCGAGACCGGCATGACCGAGGGCCACCCCTGCTTCGTCGCGAACAACGGGCGCATCGGCTTCGGTATCCACGAGTACCTGTCCTACGCCCCGGAGACGGCGAGCCCCGTCCACCTCGTGTGGCTCGCGGCGCGCCGGGACCGGGCCGCCTTCACGGCCGGCGCGGGCATCACGTACGAGTCCTTCTTCCGCGCCGAACTGGGCGAGGCGGCCCTGGAGCGGTTCGCCGCGGTGCTCACCGGCCGGGGCCTGGACCCGGACGACTACCTGCTCATGCCGGTGCACCCCTGGCAGTGGTGGAACAAGCTGTCGGTGACCTTCGCCGCCGAGGTGGCCCGCGAGCACCTCGTGGTGCTGGGCACCGGCGAGGACGAGTACCTCGCCCAGCAGTCCATCCGCACCTTCTTCAACGTCAGCGCGCCCACGAAGCACTACGTCAAGACGGCGCTCTCGGTGCTCAACATGGGCTTCATGCGCGGCCTTTCCGCGGCGTACATGGAGGCGACCCCGGCGATCAACGACTGGCTCGCCCAGCTCGTCGAGGGCGATCCGGTACTGCGCGGGACCGGCCTGAGCGTGCTGCGCGAGGAGGCCGCCGTCGGCTACCGGCACCTCCAGTTCGAGGCGGCGACCGACCGCTACTCCCCGTACCGCAAGATGCTCGCCGCGCTGTGGCGCGAGAGCCCGGTGGACCGGCTGCGTGGCGGCGAACGTCTCGCCACGATGGCCTCGCTGCTCCACGTGGACCGCGCCGGAGCCTCCTTCGCGGGCGCCCTGATCGACGAGTCGGGCCTGACCCCGGCCGCGTGGCTGCGCTCCTACTTGCACGCGTACCTGACGCCGTTGCTGCACTGCTTCTACGCGTACGACCTCGTGTTCATGCCGCACGGCGAGAACGTCATCCTGGTGATCGAGGACGGCGAGGTGCGCCGCGCGATCTTCAAGGACCTCGCCGAGGAGATCGCGGTCATGGACCCCTCGGCGGTGCTGCCGCCGGGCGTCGAGCGGGTCCGGGTGGACGTGCCCGAGGACCAGAAGCTGCTGTCGGTCTTCACCGACGTCCTCGACTGCTTCCTGCGCTTCCTCTCCGCCAATCTGGTCGGCGAGGGGCGGCTCTCGGAGGAGACGTTCTGGGGTGCTGTCGCCCGGTGCGTGCGCGACTACCAGGAGTCCGCGCCCGGACTGGCCGAGAAGTTCGCCCGCTACGACCTGTTCGCGCCGACCTTCGCGCTGTCCTGCCTCAACCGGCTCCAGCTGCGGAACAACAAGCAGATGGTGGACCTCACCGACCCCTCGGCGGCGCTCCAGCTGATCGGTGAACTCGACAACCCGCTGGCCCCCTTCGCCCCCTGAACCGGCTGGCCCCTGTCCGGGGCGAAGGTGGCGGCGCCCCCGGGAGTCCAGAGCCTCCCGGGGGCGCCGCCGTACGCCGGGCCGAACCGCACGTCACACGTGCCCCGTCGTCGCCCCGGTGCTCTTCGCACGTCACGGCGGTCCCGGCGGCCCGGGGCACGGTCCGGGGGCGGTGCCAGAATCTCCCCATGACGGAAATCATCCAGCGCGACGGCACTTGGTCCCTCGAAGGGGACCTCCTGCGGATCGTCCCCGGCCACGACAGGAGCGTGGGGCTGCTGCGCCGGGGGCTCGGCGAGCTGCGGGTGCCGCTGGAGGCGCTGGCCGGGATCTCCCTGGAGCGGGGGCGCCGGGCGGGACGGCTGCGGCTGCGCCTGCGGGAGGGCGCCGACCCGCTGCTCCAGGTCACCGGCGAGCGGCTGCCCGAGGGCGCCGACCCGTACGCCCTGACGGTGGACGCGGACCGCACCGGGGTCGCGGAGTACGTGGTCGACGCGGTCCGCGAGGCCCTCCTGCTCGATCAGGTCCCGCAGGGGCCCTGCACGCGCTACCTGCTGCCGGGGCCGCGCGTCCCGGTGAGCGCGGCCGCCGGGGACGGCTCCGTGTCCTTCGACGGGGAGACGGTACGGCTGGAGTGGAACTGGAAGACGGAGGAGGTCAAGTCCTCGGGCGGGGCACGGGCGCTCGCGCTGCGGGACGTCGCCTCCGTCGAGTGGCAGCCCTCCAGCGGCATGGAGCACGGCTGGCTGCGCTTCGCCGTGCACGGGGCGGCCCCCTCGCTGCCCGCGAAGTACGACCCGCACGCGGTGGAGCTGTGGGGCTTCCGCAAGGACGCGACGCTGGCCCTGGTGGGCGCCGCCGTACAGGCCCGCCTGCCGCATCCGGGCGCCGCGCGCGAGCCGGCGGCAGGCGCGTCGGGCGGCGGGGCGCGCGCCCTCGACAAGGGCTCCGGCGCCGGGACGGACACGCTGCTGCGCCGGCTGCGGGAGCTGGGCGAGCTGCACCGCTCCGGGGTCCTGACCGACGAGGAGTTCAGCGCCGCGAAACAGGCGGTCCTCAAGCGTCTGTGACCGCGACGACGCCCTTATCGGCCACCGATCAGGAAGAGCTTGCCCGATATCGGGCAGATTTCTTGCGAAATTCAGATGAGCCCGTGAATATCGACGGGTGCACGAACGCCGTACGGACCAGGACCCCCTGGACGAGCTGCTCGACCACCTGACGCGGAGTACCCCGCTCAGCAGGGGCGAGGCGTCCCGGGTGGTCATGGACGTCCTGGCGTTCTTCGACGAGACCACCGAGGACTGGGTCCGCCGCCGGCACCGGGAACTACAGGCCAGGGGCCTGACCAACCCGGACATCTTCGAGCGGATCACCCAGGAGCTGCCACGCAGAGCGGTGGCCCCGCCCGAGCTGTCCCTGCGGCAGCTGCGGCGGATCGTCTACGGCTGAGCCGCCCGCGCGCGGCCGGCGGCCGGGCGCGGGGCGCCGGGCCGGTCTCACATCACCCGGAGGGGCAGAGCAGGTATGTGCGGAATTGTCGGTTACATCGGGCGACGGGACGTCGCTCCCCTGCTGCTGGAAGGGCTTCAGCGGCTGGAGTACCGGGGCTACGACTCGGCGGGCATCGTCATCACCAGCCCGAAGGCCAAGACCCCCGGCCTGAAGATGGTCAAGGCCAAGGGCCGCGTGCGTGACCTGGAGGCCCGCGTCCCCAAGCGCTTCACCGGCACCACCGGCATCGCGCACACCCGCTGGGCCACCCACGGCGCCCCCAGCGACCACAACGCGCACCCGCACCTCGACCCCGCCGAGCAGGTGGCCGTGGTCCACAACGGCATCATCGACAACGCCGACGAGCTGCGCGCCCGGCTCACCGCGGACGGCGTCGTCTTCGCCTCCGAGACCGACACCGAGGTGCTGACCCACCTCATCGCGCGCGCCGCGGCAAAGACCCTGGAGGGCCGGGTCCGCTCCGCGCTCGCCCAGATCGAGGGCACCTACGGCATCGCCGTGCTGCACGCCGGCTTCCCCGACCGGATCGTGGTGGCCCGCAACGGCTCCCCGGTGGTCCTGGGCATCGGGGACAAGGAGATGTTCGTCGCCTCCGACGTCGCCGCGCTCGTCGCCCACACGCGGCAGATCGTGACCCTGGACGACGGCGAGATGGCGACCCTGACCGCCGACGACTTCCGCACGTACACGACGGAGGGTTCGCGCACCACGCCCTCGCCGACCACCGTGGAGTGGGAGGCCGAGTCGTACGACATGGGCGGCCACGACACGTACATGCACAAGGAGATCTCCGAGCAGTCCGACGCCGTGGACCGGGTGCTGCGCGGCCGGATCGACGACCGGTTCTCGACGGTGCGCCTGGACGGGCTGAACCTCGACGCGCGCGACGCCCGCACGATCCGGCGTATCAAGATCCTGGGCTGCGGCACCTCGTACCACGCGGGCCAGATCGGCGCGCAGATGATCGAGGAGATCGCCCGTATCCCCGCCGACGCCGAACCGGCCTCCGAGTTCCGCTACCGCAACCCGGTGGTCGACCCGGACACGCTGTACGTCGCCGTCTCCCAGTCCGGGGAGACCTACGACGTGCTCGCGGCCGTGCAGGAGCTCAAGCGCAAGGGCGCCCGGGTGCTGGGCGTCGTCAACGTCGTGGGCTCGGCCATCGCCCGGGAGACCGACGGCGGCATCTACGTGCACGCGGGGCCCGAGGTCTGCGTCGTGTCCACGAAGTGCTTCACCAACACGACGGTCGCCTTCGCGCTGCTCGCCCTGCACCTCGGCCGTATCCGGGACCTGTCGGTGGCCGACGGCCGCCGGATCATCGAGGGCCTGCGCCGGCTGCCGGAGCAGATCACCGAGATCCTGGGCCGGGAGGCCGAGGTCAAGGACTTGGCCGCCGCCTACGCGGGCGCCCAGTCGATGATGTTCATCGGCAGGGTGCGCGGCTATCCGGTGGCCCGGGAGGCCTCGCTCAAGCTCAAGGAGGTCAGCTACGTGCACGCGGAGGCGTACCCGGCCTCCGAGCTGAAGCACGGCCCGCTCGCCCTGATCGAGCCGGCGCTGCCGACCGTGGCGATCGTGCCCGACGACGACCTGCTGGAGAAGAACCGCGCCGCCCTGGCGGAGATCAAGGCCCGTTCGGGCCGCATCCTCGCGGTCGCGCACCGCCACCAGGAGAAGGCCGACCACACCCTCCTCGTACCGAAGAACGAGAACGAGCTGGACCCGATCCTCATGGGCATCCCGCTCCAGCTCTTCGCCTACCACACGGCCCTCGCGATGGGCCGCGACATCGACAAGCCGCGCAACCTGGCGAAGTCGGTGACTGTCGAGTAGCCCTCGCCCGCACCGAGTTGGCGAAGGCCGGGGCGCGGTACCCACCGCGCCCCGGCCTTCACGCCGACAGGGCCTACAGGGCCACAGGGCCGACAGGGAGGACGGCCGGGCCGGTTACGGGATGACGATGACCGGGCGACGGGCGCGGCGGGCGAGACGGCCGGCGACGGAGCCGAAGATCCGGCCCACCACGCCCTGGGTCGTGCCCACGACGATCGCGTCGGCCTCGTACTCCTTGCCGACCTCCTCCAGTTCGTGGCAGATGTCCCCGCCGCGCTCCACCAGCACCCAGGGCACGTCGGACAGGTAGTCCGCGCAGGCCAGTTCGAGGCCGAGGACCTCGGTGCGGTGGTCGGGGACGTCGACGAAGACGGGGGGTTCGCAGCCGGCCCACACCGTGGTCGGCAGCCGGTTGGCCACGTGCACGATGATCAGCCCGGAGCCGGAGCGCAGCGCGAGGCCGACGGCGTACGCGAGCGCCCGCTCACTCGACGTCGATCCGTCGAAGCCGACGACGACGCCGTGCCGGAAGGCCGGGTCGCAGGAGTGACGGGTTTCTTCCACCGCCAGGGGGTCGGCCGAGGAGTCGGCGACCTGCCGTTTGCGGTCCGCGGGTTCGTAGTATTCGTGACCGGCCATCGGTGTCTCGGCGAGATAGTCCTCGTGGGAGGGTCAGCGGCAGGGGTCGGAGGAACGGGGCGGGACAACTGGGGCTGCGAGAGGGTTCACCGGGCGGTGGAGCTGTCCGGGAATCGTCTTCCCCACCGCATACCCCCCAGGGTACGGCGTCACTCCTTCTACGGCCCGTGCGTGGGCCCTGCGGCCCGGCGCGTTCCAGGGAGCATGCACGAGGCGGGGCCCGTCTGGCAATGGTCGGTGGCCTGTGCCGGGGCGGGGCGGGGCGGGCGTACGGCGTGCGGGCGGCACGGGAGGGGCGGGCGGGACGGTGCGCCCCGGCCCGTCCGGGCCTGTCCCGGGCGTACGGCCCGGCGACGGGCGCCCTGGGCCGCGGTCCCGGGGCCGGGGGCCCGCGAACGCGAGGAGCGACGGGCGGCCCCTCACCCCCTCCCCCGCACCGTTCACCGCGCCGCGCTCCGGCGGCCCGCCAGGGCGCCCCGCGACCCGGCGGACGCTCCGGCCGGCCCGGACCCCGTTCCCCCCGTCCCCGCCACTCCTCGCCCCCCTCCACGGCGTCGGAAGGGGCGGCGGCGGCGTCCCGCCGTCGCGACGTCAGCGGAACGCTCGGGCACGGTTACTGACGGGTCGGCGGGTAGCCTGCGCGGAGCGGGCGCACGGGACGGACGGGGCGCGCGGGCCAGGAGTGGGGGCGCGTCCCGGGCGCACTTCCCGCGCAGGTGCGCGCTCCGGAGGAATGACGCATTACCGCACACGCTCCCGTATCTTTTCGGCCAACTTCTGTGGCCTGCCCCCGCCCCCTGTACGAGCCTCCCCAACCCCCGTGTCACCAGGGAGGAAAGGGGTGGGCGGCACGCGCGCACCCTACGGGGATTGGCCACCGGCCGAAGGCGCACTTCCCAGCGGGCTGATGGAGTGCAACGCTTCGTGATCGAATGGTTTACGCCACGTTGCCATGTCGACATAGTGCGCGGTGCCGAACTGGTCACGCCGGCATCACGGGACACAGTAGATTCGATCATGACTGTCGTACGGCGGGGGACTCGTGCAGGACCGAGGGGAAACGTGCAGGAGCGAAACGCCCGACAAGAACGGGGTGCAACGACCACCGAGGGGGGCTTAGCGCTATGAGCCAGGACGCCATTGCCGCACCGGAGGCCCCGGCTCGGAAACTGGCGGGCCGCAGGCGCCGCGAGATCGTCGCGGTGCTGCTGTTCAGCGGCGGCCCCATCTTCGAGAGTTCCATACCGCTGTCCGTGTTCGGCATCGACCGCCAGGACGCGGGGGTTCCTCGCTACCGCCTCCTGGTGTGCGCCGGTGAGGACGGACCGCTGCGCACCACCGGCGGACTCGAACTGACCGCCCCGCACGGCCTGGAGGCCGTCGCGCGGGCCGGCACGGTCGTGGTCCCCGCGTGGCGCTCGATCACCGCGCCGCCCCCCGCGGAGGCGCTCGACGCGCTGCGCCGTGCCCACGAGGAGGGTGCCCGCATCGTGGGCCTGTGCACGGGCGCCTTCGTGCTGGCGGCCGCGGGGCTGCTCGACGGGCGTCCCGCGACCACGCACTGGATGTACGCCCCGACGCTGGCGAAGCGCTACCCCTCGGTCCACGTGGACCCGCGCGAGCTCTTCGTCGACGACGGGGACGTCCTGACCTCGGCGGGTACGGCGGCGGGGATCGACCTGTGCCTGCACATCGTCCGCTCGGACCACGGCAACGAGGCGGCCGGCGCGCTGGCCCGCAGGCTCGTGGTGCCGCCGCGCAGAAGTGGGGGCCAGGAGCGCTACCTGGACAGGTCTTTACCGGAGGAGATCGGGGCCGACCCCCTGGCCGAGGTCGTCTCCTGGGCGCTGGAGCACCTCCACGAGCAGTTCGACGTGGAGACGCTCGCCGCGCGCGCCTACATGAGCCGCCGCACCTTCGACCGCAGGTTCCGCTCACTGACGGGGTCCGCCCCGCTCCAGTGGCTGATCACCCAGCGGGTGCTCCAGGCCCAGCGTCTGCTGGAGACCTCGGACTACTCGGTGGACGAGGTCGCGGGCCGCTGCGGTTTCCGGTCGCCGGTCGCGCTGCGCGGGCACTTCCGCCGCCAGCTCGGCTCCTCCCCCGCCGCCTACCGGGCCGCCTACCGGGCCCGTAGACCGCAGCAGGAGCGGGTGGCCGAGCCGGTGGGCGCCGCGGTGTCGGTGACCGGCTCCCTGGGCAACGGGGAGGCGGGTTCGGTGCCGGCCCAGGTCAGGCGGCCCGGTCCGTCGGGCCCCGGCCTCCCGCCCCCGTATCCGGAGGACCGGGAGCGGGCCGAGGCGCTGGCCGCGGGTGGCCTGGGACGCGGCGCGCTGCCGGGTCAGCGGGAGCGCCCCGTAGGGTAGGACATATGAACGACCGTATGGTGTGGATCGACTGCGAGATGACCGGCCTCTCGCTGGCGAAGGACGCACTCGTCGAGGTGGCCGCACTCGTCACCGACTCCGAGCTGAACATCCTCGGTGACGGTGTGGACATCGTGATCCGGCCGCCGGACGAAGCACTGGAGACGATGCCCGAGGTGGTGCGCGACATGCACACCTCCTCGGGCCTCCTCACGGAACTGGCGGGCGGTACGACGCTGGCCGAGGCAGAGGAGCAGGTGCTCGCCTACGTCCGCGAGCACGTGAAGGAGCCGGGCAAGGCCCCCCTGTGCGGGAACACGGTCGGCACCGACCGCAACTTCCTGGCCCGGGACATGGCCGAGCTGGAGGGGTATCTCCACTACCGCATCGTGGACGTCTCCTCGGTGAAGGAGCTGGCCCGCCGCTGGTACCCGAGGGCGTACTTCAACGCCCCCGCGAAGGCCGGCAACCACCGGGCCCTGGCCGATATCCGCGAGTCGATCACCGAGCTGCGCTACTACCGCGAGGCGGTCTTCGTCCCGCACCCCGGCCCCGACTCGGACACCGCGAAGTCGATCGCCGCCAAGCACACCCTGCCCCCCTCCTGACCTCCCCGGACACCCCGCGCGACCGTTCACGCGCGCCCCCGGGAAAAGGTGTGCACGAGCACCCCTCATCACCCTGTACACTTTTTCTCGGCCGGTCAGAAAAACGCCGGTCATGGTGGGTGTAGCTCAGCTGGTAGAGCACCTGGTTGTGGTCCAGGAAGTCGCGGGTTCAAGTCCCGTCACTCACCCTTGAGAGGGAAAGCCCCTCACCCGCGGAAACGCGGGTGAGGGGCTTTCATCGTTCCCGGGACGCTTTCCCGTTCCCGGGACCGGCCGGACCACGACGGTCCTCGTCAGTACCCGAGCACCCGGGCCGGGTTCTCACCCCTGCGCGGCCCGGTCGGCCGCGAGCTGTTCCACGAGGGACGGGAGGACGGCCCCCAGGGGCAGTCCGACGCGTACGGTGGCCCGGTCGTCGCCCCGGGTCGCGCCCTGGTTCACGATCGCCACCGGTTTGCCCGCCTTGGCCGACTGCCGTACGAAGCGCAGTCCGGACATCACGCTCAGCGAGGAGCCGAGGACCAGGAGTCCGCGAGCGGCGTCGACCAGATCGACACAGCGCTGGACCCGTGGCCGGGGGACGCTCTCGCCGAAGAAGACGACGTCGGGTTTGAGCACGCCGCCGCAGGTGGCGCACGGGACGATCCGGAAGGACCGCACCGCCTCCTCGGGCAGTTCCACGTCGCCGTCCGGATTGACCCGCCCGCCGGCCGCACCGGCGAAGTCGCCGTTGAGGCCGCGCAGCCGTACGTCCAGTTCCTCCCGCGCGGTGATCCGGCCGCAGGCCAGGCACACGACCCGGTCCAGGCCCCCGTGCAGTTCCACGGCCTCGCGTGTCCCGGCCGCCCGGTGCAGTCCGTCGACGTTCTGCGTGATCACCCCCGACACGTACCCGGAGCGGCGCAGCGACTCGACCGCGTGGTGCCCGGCGTTGGGCTCGGCCCGCGCGATCCGCCGCCACCCGGCGTGGCTGCGCGCCCAGTACCGGCGGCGCCCCTCCTCGGAGCCCGTGAACTCCTGGTACGTCATGGGGGTGTGGTGCCGCAGCGTGCCGGAGACCCCGCGGTAGTCGGGAATCCCCGACTCGGTGGACAGCCCGGCACCGCTGAGGACGACGATGCCGCCCCCCTTGAGCACGCGGGCCAGCTCCTTTGCCCCGGGCGCGGCCGAGGCGCCGGGGACCGGCCCCGCCGAGAACGCTGAGGACCCTGAGAACGCTGCCATGCCTCCAGGCTACGGCGCCCGGCGTCGTACCACCGGGCCCCGGGCCCCGCTCCCCGCGCGCCCGCGCCCGATCCGCGTCACAGTGAAGGTGCGAACGCGCTCCCTCCGGGAAGGGGCCTCGTATGGGCCGGGCTCAGCACGGGGACAAGGACGCACGGCGGCTGTCCGTGTACCACGGCCGGCGTGACTTCGCGCGGACCGGCGAACCGGCGGGCCGTGACGCGGCGCCCGGTCCCAGCGCCCGTTTCGTCGTCCAGATCCACGACGCGCGGCGGATGCACTTCGACTTCCGGCTGGAGGTCGACGGGGTGCTCAGGTCCTGGGCGGTGCCCAAGGGGCCGTCCGGCGACCCGCGCGACAAACGGCTCGCCGTGCCCACCGAGGACCATCCGCTGGAGTACCGGACCTTCGAGGGGGTGATCCCGGCCGGGGAGTACGGCGGGGGCACCGTCATCGTGTGGGACCAGGGCACCTACCGGCCGCTGAGCCACGACAAGCACGGCAGGCCGCTGCCCTTCGACGAGGCGCTGGAGCGCGGGCACGCCACCTTCTGGCTGGAGGGCGACAAGCTGCACGGCGAGTACGCCCTGACCCGGTTCCGCACCGGCGCCGCCGGCGAGGAGGCGTGGCTGCTGATCAAGGCCAGGGACAAGGGGCGTACCGCCCGCCCGGAGCCGCACGGCACCCCCGACCCGCACCGCGCGCGCTCGGCGCGCACCGGCCGCACGCTGCGCCAGGTCGAGGACCAGCAGACGTGAGCGGAGGGGAGCACGGGCCACCCGGTGACAAGACGGTGTGACCGGCCGATGGGACAGGCCGCCCGCCCCCACTCGTACCCACCCCAAGGACCGGTCGGCCACCCCCCCACTCGTATCCACCCGAAGGGAGACCGCACGTGAGTGCTTCGCAGTCCGCCGTGGCCGCCGCTCTTCTCGCGCGCCACGGCCGCACCTACGCGAGGGACGCGGGGATCAGGCTCCAGGACACCCCGCAGCCGCTCTACCAGCTCCTCGTGCTCAGTTCGCTGCTCAGCGCCCGTATCCGGGCCTCCGTCGCGGTGGCCGCCGCGCGGGCCCTGTTCCACGACGGGATGCGCAGCCCGCGCGCGATGGCCGAGGCGAGCTGGCAGCGGCGGGTGGACGCGCTCGGCGAGGGCCACTACCGGCGGTACGACGAGCGGACCGCGACCCAGCTCGGGGAGGGCGCCGAGCGGCTGCTGGAAGCACACGGCGGTGACCTGCGGCGGGTGCGCCGGGACGCGGACGGCGACGAGGGCGCGCTGCGTTCCGGGCTGCGCGAGACCCCCGGTATGGGCCCGGCGGGCGTGGACATCTTCCTGCGCGAGGCACAGGCGGTATGGCCCGAACTGGCCCCCCGGTTCGACGCCAAGGCCCTCCAGGGCGCGGAGCGGCTGGGTCTGCCGCGCGAGCCGGACCGTCTCGCGCGGCTCGCCGGGGACGCGGGACCGGCGGTGTTGGCCGCCGCGCTCGTGCGGGCCGCGCTGGAGAAGGACGTCGTGGACGACGTCCTGGAGCACGCGGGCTGAGCCGTACGCCGCCGCGCGCTCAGCTCGACTCGCGGACTACGAGTTCCGTGGGCAGGACGAGGGAGTCGTGCCGGTCGGCGCGGGCGCGTCCCGGGGCGGGGCGGGGGGCGGCGATCTGGCTCAGCAGGAGCCCGGTCATCGCCCGGCCCATCTCCACGATGGGCTGGCGGACGCTGCTGAGCGGCGGGTCGAGGTGGCGGGCTATGGCGGAGTCGTCGAAGCCGACGAGGGCGACGTCCTCGGGGGTGCGGCGGCCCGCCGCGCGCAGCACCTGCCGGGCGCCGGCCGCGAGGACGTCGGAGGCCGCGAACACGGCGTCGACCCGCGGTTCGCGTTTAAGGAGTTCGGCCATGGCCCGGCGCCCCGACTCCTCGGTGAAGTCGCCGTTCGCCACGAGGGCGGGGTGGGCGTCCGCGTCGGCCAGCGCCTCGCGGTAGCCGGCCAGCCGCCGCTCGGCGCCGTACACGTCGAGTTCCCCGGTGATGTGCGCGATGCGGCGCCGCCCCTGGGAGAGCAGGTGCTCGACGGCGGCGCGGGCCCCTCCGTAGTTGTCGCAGTCGACGGAGGGCAGCGTCTCGGCGGCCGAGCGGGGGCCGCTGATCACGGCCGGGATGCCGAGTTCCCGCAGCTGGTCGGGGAGCGGGTCGTCGGCGTGCACGGAGACCAGCAGGGCGCCGTCCACGCGGTGTGCGCCGAGGTATCCGGCGAGCCGGCCGCGTTCGCGTTCGCCGCCCGCGAAGGTGAGCAGGAGTTGCAGCGGGGTGCGCGCGAGGCTCGCGCCGATGCCGTGGATGATGTCGGAGAAGTAGGGCTCGGCGAAGAATCTGGTCTCGGGTTCGGGGACGACGAGGGCGATGGCGTCGGCGCGGTTGGCGGCGAGGGCGCGGGCGGCGGTGTTCGGTACGTAGCCGAGTTCGGCCACGGCGGCCTCGACGGCGGCGCGGGTGCGGGGGCTGACCTTCGGGGAGCCGTTGATGACGCGCGAGACGGTGCCGCGGCCGACCCCGGCCCGCGCGGCGACCTCCTCCAGCGTGGGCCGTCCCGCCGAGCGGCCCCGCGATGTCTGTGCCATGACCTCTCCCCGCTGCTCCTGGGCCGGTCGCTCGTCTCGCCCCCGCTCCGCCCGCGCGGCCTCCATTGTGCGCACACGCCCCGGGCACCCCGTCGCCGCCTCCGCCAAGCGGCCGCCCGGTGGCCGGGCACCACGCCACGCGCGTGCCCGGCCACCGCCGCCGACGGCTGCTAATTTCTCCCCTATGCCCGTTACGCGCCTTTCCGTCTCCCCCGTCCCCCTCACCGGCTGATCCGCATGGGCCTCATCCGGGACCATCCCGAACTCGCGCTGTTCCTGTGCATCGCGGCCGGGTATCTGGTCGGCAAGCTGCACATCGGGCCGGTCAAGCTCGGTGGTATCTGCGGGACCCTCATCGTCTCGCTGCTCCTGGGGACCCGTCACATCTCGGTGAGCGACGACGTCAAGACGGTCTTCTTCGCGGTCTTCATCTTCGCGCTGGGCTATATGGCGGGGCCCCAGTTCTTCGCCAACCTCAACCGGCGCGGGCTGCGCTACGGCGTGCTGTCCCTCATCGAGCTGGTCTGTGTCCTCGCCATCGCCTTCACCCTGGCCAAGCTCTTCGACCTGGACATCGGCACCGCCTCGGGCATCCTCGCGGGCGCGGCCACCGAGTCGGCGGTCGTCGGCACGGCCACCGAGTCGATCGGGAAGCTGTCCGGGCTCAGTGCGGCGCAGATCAGCGAGTACCAGGGGCACGTGGCGACGGCGTACACCGTCTGCTACCTGTTCGGGCTCATCACCATCGTGCTGTTCACCAGCCAGATCCTGCCGATCGTGCTCCGCATCAACCTGCGGGACGCCTCCCGTGAGCTGTGGGCGAGGATGCGCGGGGACGAGAACGCGCTGGAGTCCGACGAGCGGGAGGCCCTGCCCACCACGGTGGGCCGCACCTATCTGGTGACGGACGCGGACGGCCTGACCGTCGGTGAGCTGGAGCGGGCCACGGGCGGCCGGGTCACCGTGGAGCGGATCAAGCGCGGCAGCCGGATTCTCACCCCGGAGCCGGATCTGCGGCTGACGCTGTCCGATCTGGTGCTGGTCGTGGGCCGGCGCGCCAACACCATCGACGCGGGACGGCACATCGGGCCCGAGACGCCCGCCGTGCCGGGCCTGGACACCCCCTTGGCCACGCGTCAGATCTCCGTGACGGAGAAGAGCAGCGTCGGCCGCACCCTCGACGAGCTCCAGCGCGCCCATCCGGAGTTCGTCCGGGACGGCGTGTACGTCACCGACGTGGTGCGCGGGGACCAGGACCTGCCCGCGGCACCCGACACGGTGCTGCGGCGCGGGGACGTGCTGACGCTGGTCGGCGCGCGCTCGGGACTCGACCGGCTGACCTCGAAGCTCGGCTCGGTGGTCCAGAACAGCAGCGCCGACTTCGTCTACATCGGTCTGGGCATCGCGCTCGGCGCGCTGCTCGGGCAGGTCGTGATCACCCTCGGGGACATCCCGCTGTCCCTGGGCACCGGCGGCGGCTGTCTCGTGTCGGGGCTGGTCCTCGGCTGGTTCCGCTCCCGCAGCCAGACCTTCGGGGCCTTCCCGCCGCAGGCCGCGTCCACCCTCAAGGACCTGGGCCTCGCGGTGTTCATCGCCTGCACGGGCCTGACCTCGGGCCCGCAGGCGTGGCCGCTGATCAAGCAGTACGGGGTGCTGCTGCCGCTCGCGGGCATCGGCATGGTCCTGATCCCCGCGTGCGTCTCGCTGTTCGTGGGTCTGCGACTGCTCGGGCTGGAGAAGCCGCTGCTGATCGGGGCGATCGCCGGGCAGCAGTGCTCGACCCCGGCCATCACCTCGATCACCCAGGTGGCGCAGAGTTCCGTCCCGCTCATCGGCTACACGATCACGTACACGCTCTCCAACTTCCTGCTGCCGCTGACCGGCCCGATCCTCGTCGGCGTCCTCGGCTCCTGAACGCTCCGCCGCCCCGGCACACGCGGCCCGGTGCCGTACGCGCCCGGCGGGCAGAAAGACCGGCCACATGATCGACTTCCTCAACCGCGACATCTTCCAGCCCTATCCCGAGCTGCTCGTCTTCATCACGGTCGCCTTCGGCTTCCTCGTCGGGAAGCTGCGCTACAAGGCGATCGCGCTCGGCAGCGTCACCGGCTGCCTCGTGATCGGGCTGGTCTTCGGAGCCCAGCTCAAGGTCGAGATCGACGCGACGGTGAAGAACCTGTTCTTCACGATGTTCCTGTTCGCGCTCGGCTACCGGGTGGGCCCGCAGTTCTTCCGGGGCCTGAAGAAGGACGGGCTGCCGCAGGTGCTCAACGCGATCGTGGTGTGCGTGACGGGCCTGCTGGTCTGCTGGGGCTTCGCGGTGCTGCTCGGATACGGGCCGGGGCTGGGGGCGGGGCTGCTGGGCGGGGCCCTCACGCAGTCGGCGGTCATCGGGGTGGCCCAGGACGCCATCGGCAACCTTCCCGGCCTGTCGAAGAGTGAGGTGAAGTCGCAGTCCAATCTGGTGCCGATCGCGTACGCCGTGACCTATCCGCTCGGCACGATCCTGTGCGCCCTGCTGCTGTCCAGCTTCCTGCCCAGGATCTACCGCAAGGACATGGCGGCGGAGTCCGCGCGGCTCGCCGCCGAACTCGACGCGCCGAACGAGGACCCGGACCTGGCCGAGGGCTACTACGAGGTCGTGCTGCGCGCCTACCGGCTGGAGCGCCCCGACCTCGTGGGCCGCTCCGTCCAGGACTTCGAGGACCAGCAGGCGCACCTGGGGCGGCGCGTCTACCTGACCCGGGTACGGCGCGCGGGGAAGATCCTCGACCACGACCAGCAGCTCAAGCTCCGCCACGGCGACGTGCTCGCGGTCAGCGCCCTGCGAGGCGCCCTCGTCGACTACGACCCGCTCACCCACATCGGCCCCGAGGCCGACGACGCGGACCTGCTGACGTACCGCACCGAGAACCTGCACGTCGTCGTCTCCGAGAAGGACCAGATCGGCCGGAGCGTCGCCGACCTGCGCAAGGAGCCCTTCATGGTCGGGGTCTACATCGACAAGGTGTACCGCTCGGGCGCCGAGTACCCCTACCGCCTGGCGAGCACGGTCAACCGCGGCGACACCCTGGTGCTGACCGGTCCGCAGCGGCTCGTGGACCCGGCCGGGCGCAGGCTCGGCAAGCCGGTCCCGACGAGTTTCGCGACCGACATGGTGTGGGTCGGGCTCGGTATCTTCCTCGGGGGCTGCATCGGCATCCCGGCGCTGACCCTGGGCGGGGTCCCGATCTCGCTGTCCACCTCGGGCGGGGCGCTCATCATGGGCCTGGTCTTCGGCTGGATCAGGGGGCGCTACCCGACCTTCGGCAACGTCCCGCCGGGCGCCCAGTGGTTCATGGACACGCTCGGGCTGTGCCTGTTCGTCGCCGTCGTCGGCATCAACGCGGGACCCAGCTTCACCAGCGGACTGTCCACGGCCGGCTGGGGACTGCTGCTGTTCGGGGCGATCGCGACGGTCGTCCCGCTCCTCGTCGGCTTCCTGTTCGGCCACTACGTGCAGAAGATGCGCTTCCCGATCCTGATGGGCGTCCTCGCGGGCGGCCAGACCACGACCGCCGCGATCGGCGCGATCAACGAGACCTCCAGGAGCCAGGTCCCCACCTTCGGCTACACGATCCCCTACGCGGTGGGCAACGTCCTGCTCACCATCTGGGGCGCCGTGATCGTCCTGCTCAACCACTGACCGCCCCGCCCCCACCCGGGAGGAAGCCCCATGCCCAAGACCCGTTTCACCCGAGAGCAGATCCAGCGGTACGCGGGGCTGAGCCCCTTCGAGCTGAAGAACGTGTTCATCGACCTGGCCGAGGAGAAGCAGGCCGACGAGCCGGGCCAGAAGGGCAAGTCGCAGGCGCAGATGCTCAACGCGGGCCGCGGCAACCCCAACTGGGTCGCGACCGGGCCCCGCGCGGCCTTCCACGCCCTCGGCTACTTCGCGCTGGAGGAGTCCGGCCGGGTGTGGACCGCCGACAACCTCGGCGGGATGCCCGAGAAGGAGGGCTCCGGCGAGCGCTTCGACTCCTTCGTCCACCGCCACCCCGAACTGCCCGGCGTGGAACTGCTCGTGAGATGCGTGGACGAGGCGCTGCGCCGCTTCGGCTTCGACAAGGACTCCTTCCTGCACGAGCTGAGTGACGGCATCGTCGCCGACAACTACCCGGTCCCGGACCGCGTTTTGCCGCACACCGAACGGATCGTGCGCGAGTACCTGAACGAGGAGATGTTCGCGGGCGACGCGCCCGAGGGGAACCTGAGCCTGTTCGCCACCGAGGGCGGCACGGCGGCGATGTGCTACATCTTCGACTCGCTCATGAAGAACGGCCTGCTCGCCAGGGGCGACCGGATCGCGCTCATGACGCCGGTGTTCACCCCGTACATCGAGATCCCCGAACTCGACACCTACGACTTCGACGTGGTGTACGTGCGCGCGAGCCTGTTCGCGGAGAGCGGGGTGCGCGAGTGGCGCTACCCGCCCGAGGAGGTCGCGAAGCTCGCCGACCCCTCGATCAGGATGGTGTGCCTGGTCAACCCGAGCAACCCGCCCTCGCTCGCGCTCAGTCAGCGGGTCGCGGACCAGATCAAGGGCATCGTCGCGAAGGACAACCCGGATCTCGTCCTCGTCACCGACGACGTGTACGGCACCTTCGTGGAGGGCTTCCGCTCGCTGGCCGCCGACCTCCCGCACAACACGCTGCTCGTCTACTCGTACTCCAAGCACTACGGGGCCACCGGCTGGCGGCTCGGGGTCATCGCGCTGCACGACGACAACGTCATCGACCGGCGGATCGCCGAACTGCCCCAGGAGTGGAAGGACCGTCTCGCCCGGCGGTACGGGACGATCACCCTGGAGCCGGAGAAACTGCGCTTCGTCGACCGCATGGTGGCCGACTCGCGGCAGGTCGCGCTCAACCACACCGCCGGCCTCTCCACCCCGCAGCAGGTGCTGATGTCGCTCTTCTCCCTGTTCGACCTGCTGGAGGAGGGTCAGGCGTACAAGCGGCGGGTGCGGGGCATCGTGCGCGACCGCCTCGACCTGCTGCTTGAGGGCGTCCGCATGAAGATCGCCGAGGACCCGCTGCGGGCCGGGTACTACGTGGAACTCGATCTGCTCGCCGAGGCGGAACGCACCCACGGCAAGGACTTCGCCGACTACCTCCGGCAGAACTACGAGGCCGTGGACCCGCTCTTCCGCCTCTCCGAGCAGACCAAGGTGGTGCTGCTCAACGGCGGCGGCTTCGAGGGGCCCGAGTGGTCGGTGCGGGTCTCCCTCGCCAACCTGGACGACCTCGACTACCTGCGGATCGGCCACCACCTGCGCAAGATCTTCGACGACTACGCGGCCGAATGGCGGGCCGCGGGCTCCTGACGGCGGGCCCGCCCCGGCCGGGTGGGGGGAAGAGGACCGGCCGGGGCGCGCGTTCCCTGAGAGGCTCCCGGCGGGGAACCCCGTGGGGTCCCGCACGGTCCCGGACGGGGCCTGCGGGGACTCCCCGTGGGGGAGGGGAGCGAGGGCGACGCTAGTGCGGCGGGCCCGCGAGGCCCAGCCTCTTAAGGCGCGCTTAACGCGCCGGTCGGCCCGCGTTAAAGACCGTCACCGAGGGACCGGGCCAAGGAGCCGCGCCGCCGGCCGGCGGGGACGGCCGGCGGGGAGGCGGGCAGCGCCCCGCCGGCCCGGTGGCCACCACCGTGCGCGGCGCACGCGGAGCCGGGCTCCCCCGCCTCCCCGGCGCCCGTCCGCAGTCGCAGCCGCACCTCGGCGCCGCCCAGCGCCGAACGGCCGATCCGCAGGTCCCCGCCGGTGGACTCGGCCAGCCGGCGGGCGATGTCCAGGCCCAGCCCCGTGGAGCCCGCGACCCCGGCCCCGCCACCGCGCCGCAGCGCCCTGCCCGGGTCGCCGATTCCCGGGCCCGCGTCCGAGACCACCACGAACACCGCTCCGCGCGCGGCGCCCTCGACGACGTCGACCGCGAAGGCCGTGCCCTGCCCGGTGTGGCGGAACACGTTGCCGAGCAGGGCGTCGAGCACGGCGGACAGTTCACCGCGCGCCACCGGGACGGACACCGTCCGGCCGACGCCCGAGACGCGGGTGTCGCGCCCCTCGTCCTCGGCGAGCGCCGACCAGAAGGCCATGCGCTCCCGTACGGCCTCGGCGACATCGCAGTACGCCCGGCCGGGCCGCTCGTCCCCGCTGTGCGCGGAACGCGCCGCGCGGATCAACGTGTCCACCTCGCGCTCCAGTTGCTCGACGGCGCTGCGGGTCTGCTCGGCGGCCGGGGAACCGCCGAGCGAGGCCGCGTTCAGCCGCAGCGCGGTCAGCGGGGTGCGCAGCCGGTGCGAGAGGTCGGCCGCCAGCTCGCGTTCGGCGGCGAGCAGTGCGGTGACCCGGTCGGCCATCGAGTTGAAGGCGGCGGCGGCCATGCGCAGTTCGGCCGGCCCCCGCTCCGCGACCCGCACCCCGAGCCGCCCCTCCCCCAGCTCCCTCGCGGCGCGGGCGAGTTGCCGGGCCGGGCGCACCATGCGCACCCCGAGCCGGTCGGCGACCGCGACCGCCCCGACGACGAGCAGGGCCCCGGCCGCGCCCAGCAGCAGCCAGGTCCCGGCCACCCCGCGCCCGGCCTCCCCGCGCGGCACGTACACCTCGACGACGGCGATCTGCCCGGTGCCCAGCGCGGCGGGCCGCAGCAGCGCACGGCCCCCGGGCACCGGTACGGAGGTGGTGTGCCCGGTGCGGCGCACGGTGTCGATGTCGCCCCGCGCGGCCCGCCGCCGCCCCGCCTCCTGCGCGGGGGCGCCCGCCCCGGCGGGGATGTGCACCGCGAGCCGGTCCGGGCCGCCCTCGGCGACCGTCGCCATGGCCCGCTCCAGCGGCTCGCGTGCGGTGGTGACCGAGAGGGTCGGGGCGATCGCGGCGGCCGTGCGTTCGGCCCGGGTGATGGCCCGGTCGTGGGCCGTCTGCTCGACGACGAGGCCGAGGGGGACGGCGAAGGCGAGGACCACCAGCGTGGTCGCGAGCAGACACACCTTGACCAGGGCCCAGCGCATCGCGGACGTCCGCCCCCCGGTCAGGCCGTCGGGCCGGGCAGCACGCCGCCCGCCCCGGCCTGGGTCACCGGGGCCTCCAGCTTCACGCCGACCCCGCGCAGCGTGTGCAGGTAGCGCGGGCGCGCGGCGCTCTCCCCGAGCTTGCGGCGCAGCCAGGACAGGTGGACGTCGATGGTCTGGTCGTCCCCGTACGACTGCTGCCACACCTCGGCGAGCAGTTCCCTGCGCGGGACGACGACCCCGGGGCGGCCCGCGAGGAAGGTCAGCAGGTCGAACTCCCTGCGGGTCAGCTCCAGGGCCACGCCGTCGAGTTCGGCCTTGCGCCGCCGCGGGTCTATGCACAGCCCGCCCACCTCGATGAGGCGCGGGGGCTCCGCGGCGCCGCCGGACCGGGATCTGCGCAGGACGGCGGTCATCCGGGCCGACAGGTGCGGGGCGGAGAAGGGTTTGACGAGGTAGTCGTCGGCGCCGTCGTTGAGCAGGCGCACGATCTCGCTCTCCTCGTCGCGCGCGGTCGCGACGATGACGGGCACGTCGCTCAGGCCGCGCAGCATCTTGAGCGCCTCCGCCCCGTCGAGGTCCGGCAGCCCGAGATCGAGTATCACGAGGTCGAAGCCCTGGTGCGCCACCTCGCGCAGCGCCTCCAGGGCGGTGCCGACACTGCGCACGGCGTGCGCGGCGTCCGTCAGGTGTCTGATCAGCGCCGAGCGTACGAACGGGTCGTCCTCCACGACGAGCACACGTGCCATGACCGGCACCGTAACCCATGCCCGGCGCCCCCGACCCCGCCGGACGGGAAGGCGGTTGGGGAGATCGCGTGACGGGGGGCGGGCGCGTGGGGCGCGCGGGCGCGGGGCGCGGCGGGTCCCGGCGGCGCGGGCGCGGGGCGCGTCACGAAGGCCGTTCGCGGGCCGCGGGACGCCCGGACCGCTACGAGAAGGCGGAGGCGGGCGGGGGCGGGGAGTCGACCGCGCCGGCGTCCCGTACGGGCTTCGCGCCGCCGGTGAAGCCGGCCAGGCCCCGCCCGTGTTCGACGCGGCCGGGGTGCGGGTCGGAGGCGATGCGCCGGGTGAGTTCGGCGACCGGGAGCGGTGCCCGGGAGGCGAACAGGACGGCGTTGCCGAAGCGTTTGCCGCGCAGCACCGCCGGGTCGGCGGCGAGGGCGAGTTCGGGGAAGACGGCGGCGGCGGTCGCGACCTGCCCGCGCAGGAAGGCCAGCGGCGGCCCGTCGGTGAGGTTCGCGGCGTACCGCCCCCGCGGCGCGAGCACGCGGCCGATCTCCTCCAGGAACTCGGTGCTGGTGAGGTGCGCGGGGGTGCGGGCGCCCGCGAAGACGTCGGTGATGACGAGGTCGGCCCAGCCCTCCGGCACCTTGGCGAGCGCGGCGCGCGCGTCGAGGGAGCGCACCCTGATCCGGGCGCCCGGGTCGAGCGGCAGCTCCTTGCGGACGAGGGCGACGAGCCCGGCGTCGACCTCGGCGGCCTGCTGGGTCGAGCGGGGCCGGGTCGCGGCCGTGTACCGGGCCAGCGTGAGGGCCCCGCCGCCCAGGTGCAGGGCGTGCACGGGCTTGCCGGGCGGCGCGAGCAGGTCGACGAGGTGGCCGATGCGGCGCTGGTAGGCGAAGTCGAGCCGCGTCGGGTCGTCGAGGTCCACGTGCGACTGGGGGGCGCCGTCCAGGGTCAGCGTCCAGGAGCGCGGCCGGTCCCGGTCGGGCACCAGTTCCGCGAGCCCGCCGTCCACCGGTACGGCGACGTCCGGCGCCGCGCTCTTCTTCCGTGCCACCCGCCCATTGTAGGAAGGGGCCGGGGCACCGCGCCGCCCGCGTCCGCCCGCCGCGTGCGGCACGGCCTCAGTGGCAGCGGTCGACCGCCTCGATGGTGCGGGCCGCCTCGCCGAGGGCGCGGCGCAGTACGGCCGGGTCGGTGACCTCGCCGCCCTCGCCGGGGGGCAGCAGCCACGCGCTGTGCCCGGTGCCCGTCCTGCCCCCGTCGGCGTCGAGCGACGGCAGCGTGATGCCGCGGCCCGCCGTCTCCGTACAGGCGCTGCCGGGCACGTCCCACGCGTCGGCGGTGCCCTGCGGGACGAGGAAACCGAGGGTCGCGCAGGTGCCGTCGTGGACCACGGGGCCGACCGAGGGCGCGCTGCGGCGCAGGATGTCGACGGCCTCCAGGCCGTAGCGCGCGGGAACGGTCACCAGATCCCAGGGGACGGCCCCGGCGCCCTGCTCGGGCCCCCCAGGGGCGTCCTCACCGTCCGTGACGGTCGCGGTGACGGTGGTGGCGCCGGTGCTGACGACCGCGTTGACGGCGGCGACGGCGGTAGCGGTGGACGAAGCAGACGTTGTCGTGGACTCCGACAAGGGAACCCCTCCTTGATCGAATCGGAGCCGTCCGGCGGCTCCTCACTCCCCACAGCGTTCAACGCGTCAACGCGTCAAGGGCTACGGCGGCACGCCGCCGCAAAGGATGGCGTTTCATGGCAGATCGAGGGTGAGATATCCGGTTTGTACGCAAACTCAGCGTGTCGGCACCGTCACAGCGGGTACCTTTCTGCTCCGTCGGAACAGGCCGGTCGCGGGGCAGCGGCCGGCCCGGCCCGCACGAACCGCACGAGAGGGCTCGGCCATGGCGTCGTCGGCACCACTGTCACCTTCGTCAGCCTCACCGGGGAGTCCCGCGACGACTCCCCGGCCCAACGCGGCCTTCCGCGCCTTACGGGGGTCCCTCTCCCCCGGCGAGTTCGCGGCCTCGGTACGGCGGGCGGCGCGGGAGATCGGCGAGGGCGTCTCGTGCGACGCGCGCTACATCGGCCGCGTGGAGTCCGGAGAGATCCGCTGCCCCAACTACGCCTACGAACGGGTGTTCCTGCACATGTTCCCGGGCAGAACCCTGAGCGACCTCGGTTTCGCGCCGCGCTCTGCGGTCCGGGGACGGAGGGCGGCCGGCGTGGGCACGCAGTCCGCGCAGCCCGCGCACCCCGCGAACAACTCGCGGTACGAGAAACAGAGTGACGAGGAGAGCGACGTGCGGCGTCGCGCATTCATGACCTCAGGCGCCTCGGTCGCCGCCGCCTCCGTCGGCGCGCTGGGCGGCCCGGCCCACGCCGCGCTGCCCGCGCAGCGCTCCGGCGACCCCGCGCCCCACGAACTGCCCGACCCCTTCGCGGAGGTGACCCCCCGGCCGGGCCACCACCCCGGGGAGCGGGAGGCGCGCGCGGTCGAGGAGGCGGTGCGGCAGATCCGGGTCCTCGACGACCGGCACGGGGCCGAGGGACTGTACCAGCGCGCGGCGGGCCCGCTGCGCACCGCGTACGAGCTGCTCGACACGGGCGCCGTCCGGCAGTCCACCACCGACCGGCTCCAGGCCGGGGCGGGCGAACTGTCCATCTCGGTGGGCTGGCTGGCGCACGACTCGGGGCACTTCGGCGACGCCCGCTCGCACTACGCGGAGGCCCTCGCGGGCGCCCGGATGGCGGGCGACGACGCGCTGGAGGCGCACGCCTTCTGCAACACGGCCTTCCTCGCGCGCGACGTGGACCGGCCGCGCGAGGCGGTCCGCGCCGCGCAGGCCGCGCAGCGCGCGGCCCGCCACCTCTCCTCCCCCCGGCTGCTGTCCCTGCTCTCGCTGCGCGAGGCGGGCGGCTGGGCGGGGCTGGGCGACCGCGGCGCGTGCGAACGCGCCCTCGGTGAGGCGCACACCCTGTTCGGCAGAGGCGACGGCGACGCGGACCCCGAGTGGATGACCTTCTACGGCGAGGCCGAACTGGAGGGCCTGGAGGCGCAGTGCTGGTCGGCGCTGGGCGACTGGTCGCGCGCGGCCCGGCACGCCCGCCGGGCGGCGGCCGTCGCGGCCTCCCGCACCCCGGGGTTCACCCGGAACATCGCGCTCTACACGGCGGAACTGGCCGACGACCTGACCCGCGCGGGCCACCCCGAGGAGGCGGCCGCGGCGGGCAGCACGGTGCTGACCCTCCTCGGCGAGGTCCGCTCCCCCCGCATCCGCGCGATGCTGCACCGCACCAGCCGCGCCCTGACCCGCCACCGCAAGCTCCAGGGCGTCGCGCACTTCCTGGACCGCTGCCCGGCCCCCTGAACCCGTCCGGTTCTCCGCGCCCGTCGGGCGGTTGGGGGCCCGCCCGGAGGACGGAAGGACCGCCGGGAGGACGGAAGGCCCACACCGTAGGGGCCGCGCCCGCCCCGGACACGGCCCCGGCGCCCCTCACGGAAAGAGCGCCCCTCACGGAAAGACGCGCCCCCTCACGGGAAAAGATGACCCGTCTCGTTCCAGGCCGCGATCGCCGGCCTCCCGTAAGCCCAGTCCAGTACCGACAGTGAGGCCGGGCTCAGCCGCAGCCGCGCCCCGAAGTCGAGCGGAAGCCCCAGCCAGCGCGCGGCGACGGCGCGCAGGATGTGCCCGTGCGCGAAGAGCAGCACGGTGTCCGTGTCCTCCTCCTCGGCCGTCTCCTTGAGCAGCCGCACCACGGAGTCGGCCCGCGCGGTGAGTTCCCCGACGCTCTCCCCGCCGGGAACGCCGTCGCGCCAGATGTGCCAGCCGGGGCGGCGCTCCTGGATCTCGGCCGGGGTCAGCCCCTCGTAGTCGCCGTAGTCCCATTCGCGCAGCGCGTCCCACGCCTGGGCGCGCGGGCCGAAACCGGCCAGCTCGCAGGTCTCGGCCGCGCGGGAGAGCGGACTGGTGCGGACCACCGCGCCCGGCAGCCCCTCGTACGGCTGGGCGCGCAGCCGGTCGCCGAGCAGCTTCGCGCCCTGCCTGCCCTCGTCGAGCAGCGGTACATCGGTGAGCCCGGTGTGCTGGCCGGACAGGGACCACGCGGTCTGTCCGTGACGGGCGAGCAGGACGCGCGGCGCCATGAGGGGGACCTTTCGTCGTACGGGCGCCACCGGGCGTGCGGCCGGGGGCGCCGGGTTACCGGTGCGCGCGGCCCGCGGAGGGGGCCCGCGCACGCGTCCCCATCATCCCGCACGGTCTCCGTCCGTCTCTCCTGCCCCGGGGCAACCCGCCCGCCGCCTCTCGCGTCCTAGCAGTCGGCCGCCCGGGGGATGAAGCCGGCGTGAAGCGGGGCAGGCGAGGGCGTGACGTGCGAGGTCGTGCGGGCGCCGGTACCAGCCCCTGGCGTACAACCGCATACGTCGTAAAGTGGGGCGCCGCAGTCGGCCGCCGCCGGCCAGGGATAGGGAGTGCGATCGGATGCAGCGGACCGAGGCACCGGTCGCCGACACGGGGCCGGCCGGGATGACCCGGCTGCGCTGGTGGACGGAGATACCCCTCCTGCTCCTCGTCTACGGGGCGTATTCGGCCGGCCGTCTCGTCGCTCGCGGGGACGTCGCCGGGGCCGTGGACCACGGGCTGACGATCCTGCGGATCGAGAAGTTCTTCCGGATCAACGCCGAGCACCCGCTGAACCGGCTGTTCACCCGCGAACCCTGGCTCGGTATACCCGCCGACTTCTGGTACGCCTCCCTGCACTACGTGGTCACCCCGGCCGTCCTGGTCTGGCTGTTCCGCTACCGGACGGCGGTGTACCGGGCGGGCCGCACCTGGCTCATGACCTCGACCATGATCGGGCTGGTCGGCTTCACCCTGCTGCCCACCTGCCCGCCCCGGCTGCTCTCCGCCGGGTACGGCTTCGTCGACACGATGGCGCACTACAGCTCGTACGGGTGGTGGGGCGGCGAGGCGAGCGCCCCCCGGGGCCTGGGCGGGATGACCAACCAGTACGCGGCGATGCCGAGTCTGCACGTGGGCTGGGCGCTGTGGTGCGGGGTCATGCTGTGGCGGCACGGGCGCGGCCGCTGGGCGCGCGCGGCCGGGATCGTCTACCCCCTGATCACGACCCTCGTGGTGATGGGCACCGCCAACCACTACCTGCTGGACGCGCTCGCGGGCGCGGCCGTGATGGGCGTGGGCGCGCTGCTGAGCCGCCCGGTCCTGCGCTGGGCCGCCCGGCTCCGGGTCCGGCTGGGCGGCGCCGCGGAGCACAGCGTGCTCGTGGCGCGCTCCCCCGGGGAGGACGACGCGGCGGACACCGGGAGGGGCCGGGGGGCGTCCCCGGTCGCGGTGCGCGGACCGGTTGTCGGTGGCGGATGCGAGACTTCGGCGGGTGAGCGAATACCCCAGCAGCATCCCCTCGCCCCAGGAGCCGACCGGGGGCGCGAACCTGCCCCGGCAGAGCGACCGGACGGGGCTCCGGCGGCGGCTCGCTGAGCTGCGCGGACCGGAGGTCCCGGCCCGGCCGCTGGACGCCCGCGCCCTCGCCGCGCTCGCCGCGAACCCGGGCTGCGACCGGCGGGCCCTGCTCGACGGGGCGGGCGTCGACAAGGCGGAGCTGGCCCGCGCGCTCGGTGCCCCCTCGGACGCGGGCCAGTCCCAGTTCGCCTTCATGCGCGGCAACGCCTTCGAGGCCCGGGTCAAGGCGGACGGCGGCGCGGAGTTGCTGCGTTTGACGCACGCGCGGCTGGGCGGCGGCCCCGAGCCGGTGCCGGGCCGGGCGCGGGTGCCCGATCTGTCGGCGGCGGGACCGGAGGGCCGGGCGACGCGTACGGAGCTCGCGCTGCGCGAGGCGGTCGCCGAGGGCGGCTGGACCCTGCTCGACCACCCGATGCTCGCGCTGGACGTCGCGGGCTCCCCCGCCTTCCTGGAGCCGGACGCGGTGGTGGTCGCCCCGGACGGTTCGTGGGCGGTGGTCGAGATCAAGTCCTTCCCGATGATCGACGGGGCGGCGGACCCTGCGAAGGTGGGCGCGGCGGCGCGGCAGTCGGCGGTGTACGTCCTGGCGCTCCAGGAGGTCGCGGCGCGACTGGACCCGGTGCCCGAGGTGCGCGAGCGGGTCCTGCTGGTGTGCCCGAGGGACTTCTCGAACCTCCCGGCCGGGGCCGCCGTGGACGTACGCAAGCAGCTCGCGGTGACCCGCAGGCAGCTGTCCCGGCTCACCCGGGTCGAGGACATCGCGGGCGCCCTGCCCGAGGGCACGGCCTTCGACACGGGACTCCCGGTGGGCGAGCTGACGGCGGCGGTGGAGGCGGTCCCCGCGGTGTACGCGCCGGAGTGCCTGTCCGCCTGTGAACTGGCCTTCCACTGCCGGTCGCGGGCGCGCGGGGCCGGGGCGGTCACGGCGCTCGGCCGTTCGGTGCGCGGCGAACTGGGCGGTCTGACGACGGTCGCGGACGTGCTCGCGGCGGCCCACGGCGAGGCGGGCGACCCGGCCGACCCGGCCGACCCGGCGGTCGCGGCCCTGCGCCGGGCCCAGGAGCTGCGCGCGGAGGCCCTGGCGGGGGCCGCCGCCGCGCCCGGCTCCGGCCGGGAACGGGGGGTCTGAGATGTCGCTGATCTCGACGCTGGCCCGGCTGGAGGCGGTGCACACGGGGCGGGCCCAGGCGCTGACGACGGTGCGCCACCGGCACCTGTCCCCGCGCCCGCTGGTCCTGGTGCCGCTCGTCACGGCCGGTGAGGCGGGTGCCCCGCTGGGCGCGCTGGTGGGCTGCGACCGGGAGGAGCCCCGGCTGCTGTTCGTCCCGCAGCCCCGCGACCGCGAGCTGCGCTTCGGCTTCCTGTCGGCGCTGGCCTCGGTGGTCCTGCCGTACGTCGACGGGTTCGCGGGCGACGTGGAGGCGGTGGAGCGCAAGGAGACCGATCCGGGGACGGGCAAGCGGGTCACCGTGGAGACGGAGCTGTGCAAGGACGCCCCGCAGCTGATCGTCCCGAGCCGGCCGGGCGTGGAGTTCCTGCGGCTGCTGGGGCGCTCGATGCGGTTCCGGCGTACGGCCGAGCAGGACCCGGAGGCGCCCTACCCCGCGCCGCCGCACGTGCCGCTGCTGGGCCGCTGGCTCACGCACTTCGGGGAGCGCTCGCGGGTGCCGGGCTCGGCGCTGCTGCTGCCCATGACGGAGCTGCTGTCGCGGCACTGGGCGACGGGGCAGAGCAATCTGGAGGACCAGCATCTCGGGGCGCTGCTCGCGTGGCTGGACCCGCCGGAGGGCCTGAGCGGCGCGGAGGCGGCGCTCGCGGCGGAGCTGGACCGGGACGCCGAGGGCCAGTTGCGGCTGCCGCCGGCCGGTCCGGCGACCGACCCGGCCTTCGACAACCGGTTGCTCGCCCCGGCGATCGAGCGCTGGGACCGGGCGCGCGCGGCGCTGGCGGCGGCCGAGGAGGGCGGGGAGGCGGACCGTCTGCTGGGCGCCCTGTCGGCGGCCGAGCGGGAGGTCGGCGAGCTGGTCCTCAGCCGTACCCGGCCCACCTGGGACGCGGTGTGGCGCGGCCTGGACCTGCTGCGGGAGCTGCCGGAGGGCGGGTACGCGCGGGAGCGGTGGACGAGGGACCGCTGGTCGTACACCGCGCACCGGGACCGGATCGCGGCCGGTGAGCCGCCGCAGCCGCGCCGGGACGACGCGGTGACCGCCGCCCGCAAGCTGGCCGCCCGCGAACGCGAGCAGGCCCGGCTGGACGCCCAGGAGGCGCTGGACGACCCGCTGGTCATGGCGGCCCGGCGGCTGTCCGGTGAGGCCTTCGTCGGCGAGGTGACGGGCGTCGAGATGACGTACACGGACAGCAAGCGGCCCAGCCCCCGCCCGCTGCTCACCCTGCGCACCGGCGACCGGCCGCAGGTGGCCGAGCGGACGAAGGTGTTCCGGGTGCTCGACGGGAAGCCGCAGACCGCGCAGTACGTACGGACGGACGAGGAGGGGTCGCTCGTGCTGAGGCTCCTGGACCGGATGGGCCGCGGCAGGGAGCCCGCCGAGGGTTCGGTGCCGGAGGTCGGCGCGGCCCTGTGTTTCACGCTCTTCGCGCACGACCAGCGGCCGGGGGCGGCCCTGCCGGAGGCGGAGGACACCCCGTGGACGCACGGCGGCCCGCCGTCCGGCCCGCAGGACGTACCGCTGCCGGAACCGCCGGACCCGGTCACCGAGGAGGACCTGCTGTGACGACGACATCGGCCGCGACCGCGGCGGGGACCGGCGGGGGTTTCGACCCCTCGGCGCTCGCCGCGCGGGCCACCGGGGCGATCCTCGCGGACACGCTGTACGGGACGGAGCGCGGGGTGGTGGTGGACTCGCCGCCGGGCGCGGGGAAGTCCACGCTCGTCGTGCGGGCGGCCCGGGAGCTGGCGGCGGCCGGCCGCCGGCTGATGGTCGTGGCGCAGACCAACGCGCAGGTCGACGATCTGGTGCTGCGGCTCGCCGCGAAGGACCCGGAGCTGCCGGTGGGGCGGCTGCACAGCAGCGACCAGGACGCGTACGACCCGGCGCTGGACGCGCTGGAGCGGGTGCAGACGTCGAGCGCGGTCGGGGACCTCACTGAGCTGCCCGTCGTGGTGTCGACGGCCGCGAAGTGGGCGCACGTCAAGGACGTCGAGCCGTGGCCGCACGCGATCGTGGACGAGGCGTACCAGATGCGTTCGGACGCGCTGCTCGCGGTGGCCGGGCTCTTCGAGCGGGCGCTGTTCGTGGGGGACCCGGGGCAGCTCGACCCGTTCTCGATCGTGGGCGCCGAGCAGTGGGCGGGGCTGGCCTACGACCCCTCGGCGAGCGCGGTGGCGACGCTGCTCGCGCACAACCCGGGGCTGCCGCAGCACCGGCTGCCGGTGTCCTGGCGGCTGCCGGCCTCGGCGGCCCCGCTGGTGAGCGCGGCCTTCTATCCGTACACACCGTTCCGCAGCGGTACCGGGCCCGGGGAGCGGACGCTGGGCTTCGCGGTGGCGGGGGACGGTTCCGCGCACGACCGGGTGCTGGACGAGGCGGCGCTGTCCGGATGGGGGCTGCTGGAGCTGCCGGCCCGGCACACTCCGCGTACCGACCCGGAGGCGGTGGCGGCGGTGGCGCGGGTCGTGCGGCGGCTGCTGGAGCGGGGCGGGGTCGCGGCCTCGGCGGGCGAGGAGGGCGGTCCGCGGCCGGTGACGGCGGCCCGGGTGGCGGTGGGCACGGCGCACCGCGACCAGGCGGCGGCGGTCCGGGCGGCGCTGGCCGCCCTCGGGATCACCGGGGTCACGGTCGACACGGCGAACCGGCTCCAGGGCCGCGAGTACGACGTGACGGTGGTCCTGCACCCGCTGTCGGGCCGCCCCGACGCGACGGCCTTCCACCTGGAGACGGGCCGGCTGTGCGTCCTGGCCTCCCGGCACCGGCACGCGTGTGTCGTGGTGTGCCGGGCGGGCGTCGCCGAGCTCCTGGACGAGCATCCGTCGACGGAACCGGTGCAGCTGGGCGTCACGCTGCGCTTCCCCGACGGCTGGGAGGCCAACCACGCGGTCCTCGCGCACCTCGCGGAACATCGGGTGCCCCTGGATTGCTGACAGCACGGGGGGCCGGGGCGCTCCCCCGCGCCGCCGAGCTTGGGCCAAGGCTCCTCCTTGCGGTGCGGGGGACAATGGTGGGTGGTCCACCGCCCGGCCGCACACGACCAGCGGATTCCCGCGGGACCGCACGAACCGTACGCGCACGACAGGAGGACCTCATGGCGGAGCCCGAACGGCAGCCGCGGCCGCGTCCCGCGCCGCTGCTCTTCGAGCCGAAGGCGGCGGCCGCCGACCCCGAGCACTTCTTCGACCTGGAGGACATCGACGACCCGCGTCTGTTGCTGGACCGGGCGACGGAGCTGACCCACGCCTTCCGCGCCGCGGCCGACCGTTCGCTGGAGTACCAGGCGCTCGCGGCGGCCCAGCTCGCCGACCCGCGCCGCTTCGACCGGCTCACCCCGGCGGCGATCGCGGAGCGCGCGGAGTGGACCGAGGACTACGCGAAGAAGATGATCGAGTTCGGCCACGACCTGCTGCGCGGCGCGGTCGAGAAGTAGCCCCGCGCACCGGTCCCGCCGGGGGGGGCGGTCCCGCCAACCCCGCGCGCTTCACCCCGCCCGCCTGTCCGCCGCACCGGGTGCGGGGGGCCGGTCCCGCGACCCCGGCGTCCCCCTCACTCAGCGCGCGCCCGCCCCACCGGGTGCGGGGCACCGGACCCACCACCCCCGCGCGTCCGCCCCGCCCTGCCCGCGCGTGCGCCGCCACAGTGCCGCGCCCCTGTCCCACCGGCCTCGCGTGTGCGGGTGCCCGGGGCCGTCCGCATCCGGCATATGCCGGGTGAGCGCGCACGGTACGCCTTCCCCCGTCCTTCTGTCCCTGTTTCCGCCAAGTTCGTCGCACACGGCCTCCGTCGGGGAGACCGTAGGGGTATGAGCAGCGTGGATCTCGACATCATCGGCAGCAGGACCGGGCGGCGCACCGCGGAGGTGCCGGGCGGCGCGGTGGACGACTTCGGGGGTACGCCCCTGGCGGGCGGCGACGACGCGGGGCGGATGACGCGGGCCGGGGCCGGCTGGCTCGCCTCGGCGACGGCGTGCCCGCCGGAGACTCTGGCGCTGTGGGACGCCCGGCCCCGTTCGCCGCTCGTCGTGCCGTGCGGCACGGCCTTCGACCTGATCAACGCCCCGGCCCTGTTCGGGCGCCGCATGGTGGACCGGCTGTGGGCCCAGGGGCCGGGCTGCGGCCCGCTCGCCGTCCGCAGGGACCGGGTCCTGATCTTCGCGGCGCCCGGCACCGGGGGCCGGCTGCTGTCCCTGCTGCGCTGGGAGGAGTGGGGAGGCCGCCACCGGTACGCCGTGCCGCCGCTGCTGTGCCACGGCGCCGGGGACGTCGTGACGCTGCCCGCCGTGGAGCCGGACCCGGACGCCGGTCAGGAGACGCGCTGGCTGGTCGCCCCGGACTCGTCGGCGCCCTGGCTGCCGGGCCCGGAGGTGCTGATGTGGGCGGCCTCCCGGGCGGCCAGGTCGGGGGTGCGGATATCGATTTTTCCTCCCGCCGACCAGGGTGCTAATGTCTACGACGTCAGCAGGCGCCGCTAGCTCAGTTGGTTAGAGCAGCTGACTCTTAATCAGCGGGTCCGGGGTTCGAGTCCCTGGCGGCGCACCGACACGGAAAGGCCCCTCGCGCGAGCGGGGGGCCTTTCCGCATGCCCGCGCCCGTGTACCGGACGTGTACCGGCCGTGTGGCGGACTCGGTACGCCCGCATCCGTAGGCCCGCGTCCGCCCCCCTGACGAAGACGTCCTCAGGGGGTGCGGGTGATGCGGACGGTCCACTCCCCGTCCGGCCCGGTGCCCTCCACCGCGACCTGGAGCGGCTCTCCCGGCACGGAGAAGGTCTCGCCGACACCGACGGGGGCGTCCGCGAGGGCGGGCAGGACGGAGGTGCCCTCGCAGGCGGCGCTTGCGGGGTGGGCGTCCAGGACCTTGACGGGGCCCTCGGCGGACGCCGTGTCGGTGTGCACCTCGTACAGCAGCAGGCCCTCGGCGCACGTCGTCCGGTCGTTCCCGGCGGCGGTGCGGATCTCCATCGCGAGGGCGCTGTACTGGCCGGTGCGTACGACGGCGAGGCGGGGCGCGCCCCGTACGCCGGGCGGGGTGGCGGGCGCGGACAGCGGGGCGAGGCTGAGCCGGGTGGTGCCGGTGCCCCGCAGGCAGGACACCTGGGTGTCGCGCAACCAGCCGAGCTTCCACTTGTGCCAGCCGAGGAAGTCGGGGGAGAGCGCGAACTGGCTGCCCATGAGGTCCCAGTCCCCGACGTGGGTGTCCCAGTCGCCCTTGCCGTCGGCGGGGCGGCGGTAGAGGTCGGGCAGGTCGAAGACGTGTCCGGTCTCGTGGGCGAGGACGTTGTGGTCGGGCGGGTGCTGTTCGAAGACGGTGACGACACGGCGCAGGGCCTTGCCGTCGGCGTGCAGCGGTTCGCCGAGGTTGACGACCTTGGTCGCGTCGGAGTTGACGCCGGGCGCGTCGGGGTCGGCGACGAAGTACACGAGGTCGTAGCGCGCGAAGTCGGTGCCGGGGTCGGCGGCGGCGAGGGCGTCGCGCAGGTAGGCGGAGCGCTGCCCGCCGTTCCAGTCCCGTTGTATCGCGTAGGCCGAGGCGGGTTTCGGCATGCGGACCCAGTCGGGGCGCACGTGCGGCACCAGCCGGGTGCGGCCGTAGGAGGCGGTGTCGTAGAAGCGGCTGGTGGCGGGGAAGTAGTCGCCGCTGAGCTGCCGGGGGCTCGCCCCGGGTTCGGCGCCGGGGAACGACAGGTAGACGAGGACGGCGTCGAGGCGCCCGTCGGGCCTCGGGTAGGACCCGTTCCAGGTGCTGAGGCCCTCGGAGTGGTGAGCGGCGGTGCGCGGCAGGGCGCAGGGCCCGGCACGCAGGTCGGCGAGGGCGGGGGCGGCGACGAGGGAGCAGGCGGCCAGGGCGGCGAGCGCGGTCACGGCCGCCGCGGCGCGCCGGGGCCAGGACAGCCGGCGGCGGGCGGGCCCGCCCGGGTACGACTCGGGCTCGCGGGGCGCGGGCGGCCCGGCGAACCCGGACGGCCCCGGGGGTCCGGGCGGGATCGGGGGAAGGCCGGGAGGCAGGGCGAGGCCGCCCGTCACGGGGCGGCCCTCCGCACCTTCGGGGGAGCCTCCGGGGAAGGGGGAGCCTCCGGGGAAGCCGCCCGGGTGACCGCCGGGGAAGCTGCCCGGGGGGCTGCCCCGGTGGGCGCCGGACCCGCTTCGGCCGGAATCGCGCGGGACCGGTCCCGGCCGCGCGCGACGCCACCACCGACGGCGCCGGGGGCGGGTCCCCGGAGGCAGTTGGCGCGGTACACGGAGGTGCGGGCGCGAGGGGCGGAACACGTCCACCACCTTGCGGAGGTTTATTTACTCATGCCCTGTTTATCTGACCCGGGCGAGTGAGCGGGCACGCGGGCGAGCGAAACCCTCCCTTTTCACGCTGTGTCACATCCGGTCGGGGAACGACTGATTCACGCCCTCGACGGACAAGGCCGGGAGTCAAGTGAACATCGGCGATCGGACGTGGAGTTCCGTGCGCTCCACACGCCCCCGAATCACTGGAACGGCCCTCCGGTCGGCCTCTATGATCGGCACACTTTCCAGTACGGACACCCTGGCGAACGGCGGGAGCGAGCGGTGAACGGAACGTCCGAGGGACCGTCAGTGGCGGCCGGTGCGGACCTGCCGGGGGAAGACGGCACCGGCCTGCCGGCGGCCTTCGCCGCGCGTCCACCGGCCCCGGGCGACGAACCGGGAGGCCACCCCCTCGGCCTCACCGAGTGTGACGATCCGGGGGCGTCACCCGGGGTCGGGTGGCGGGCCGTGTTCGCGAGCGCTCCCCTGCCGATGGCCGTGGTGGACGCGGCGGGCCGGATCGTCTCGGCGAACGCCTCGCTGCGTGAGCTGTTCGCGGTGGGCCCGGAGGGGCTGACCGGGCGGTCGGCCGGGGAGCTGACGGGGCTGGTCGCCGATCCGCGTTCCGCGCGCGGGTACCAGGACCTGTTGCGGGGCCGCAGAACCCGCCTGTGCTGTGTGCGCCGGCTGCGGCTGCCGGCGGGCCGGGTGGTGTGGGCGCAGGTGTCCGTGGACCGGGTGGCGGGCGAGGACACGGTGCTGCTCTCGGTGCACGACGTGAGCCTGCGCCACGAGTTGCGTACCCGGCTGCGCCACGCCCACCGGGAGGACCCGGTGACCCGGCTGACCGGCAGGGCGTACTTCCTGGAGCGGCTGGCGCGGGCGCTGGAGGACGGCGCGCGGCGCGGCGACGTGGGCCGGGTGGGCCTGTGCTGCCTGGGCCTGGACGGTTTCGAGGCGCTCAACGCGACCTTCGGCCACCGGGTCGGCGACCGCTTGTTGCGCATGGTCGGCGAGCGCCTGACGGGGTGTGCGCGGGCGGCGGCCCCAAGGCCGGACAAGGTGCCGCTGGTGGCGCGTCTGGGCGGGGACGAGTTCGGGCTGCTGATCGAGGACTGCCGGGGCCAGGAGCAGGTGACGGCGCTCGCCGAGTCGGCCCTGCGGGCGGTGCGGGAGCCGTTCGTGGTGGCGGGGCGGCGGCTGTCGCTGTCGGCCTCGGCGGGGGTCGTGGAGCGGCACGCGTGCGAGACGAGCCCGGCGGACCTGATGCGGGCGGCGACCGCGACGCTGCGCTGGTCGAAGAGTGACGGCCGGGACCGCTGGACGCTGTTCGACGCGGAGCGCCACGAGCGGTGCCGTGACCGGCAGGTCTTGTCGGCGGCGCTGCGCCCGGCGGTCGAGGACGGGCAGTTCGAGCTGGAGTACCAGCCGCTGGTGGCCCTGAAGGACGGCACCCTGCACGGCGTGGAGGCGCTCGTGCGCTGGCGCCACCCCCGGCTCGGCCGGCTCGCCCCGGGCCGTTTCATCGAGCTGGCCGAGCAGGACGGCTCGATCGTCCCGCTGGGCCGCTGGGTGCTGCGTACGGCCTGCGCCCAGGCGCGCGCGTGGCAGCGGGACCATCCGCTGAGCCGGCCGGTGTTCGTGAGCGTCAATGTGGCGGTGCGCCAGCTGTGGGACTCGGATCTGGTGGGGGACGTCGCGACGGTCCTCAAGGAGACGGGGCTGTCTCCGGAGCTGCTGCAACTGGAGCTGACGGAGTCGGCGGTCGTCGGGCAGACGGGCCGGCCGCTGCGCGCCCTTCAGGAGCTGAGCGACATGGGGGTGCGCATCGCGATCGACGACTTCGGCACGGGCTATTCGAACCTGTCGTACCTCAGCCGCCTCCCGGTGTCGGTGCTCAAGCTCGACGGATCGTTTGTGCGGGGCTTCCCGTACGAGGCGGGGGACGGGGGCACGTCCGGGGACGGCGAGGCGCACCAGGCCGAGGAGGTGATCGTGCAGGCGCTGGTGGAGCTGGCGCACCGGCTGGGCCTGACGGTGACGGCGGAGTGCGTGGAGACCCGGGGCCAGGCGGAGCGGCTGCGCGGCATGGGCTGCGACACGGGGCAGGGCTGGCTCTACTCCCGTCCGGTCCCCCCGGACCGCATCGGCGACCTGCTGGAGACGACGGGCTGCTGTCCGGGCTGGCCGGGCAGCAGGACGACCGGGGGCGAGGACACGGACACGGCACCCGGCGAAACCGGGCCGGGCACGACGGACTGACCGCCCAGAGACGACGAACGGACCGGGCACGGCGAGCAGACCACCCCGGGGACGACGAGCGGACCGGGCACGACGCGCAGACCGGGCACGACGCACCGACCGCCCAGGGACGACGAACGGACCGGGCACGGCGAGCGGGCCGGGCGGCGAGCGGGCCGGGCGCGGCGGCGGCTCAGCCCCCCGCGCCCGCGCCGCCCCCGGTGCGCCGTCCCACGTCGAGGACCATCGTGTCGGCCTCCCCGGAGCGCCCCACCGCCGTGAACCCGGCCTCCCGGTACAGGCGCGCCACCCCGTTGCCGTCCTCGACGCTGAGGCTCAGGCGGGCGACGCCGCGCCGGGCGGCCTCGTCGACGAGGGCGGTGAGCAGGGCACGTGCCAGGCCCCTGCCCCGGTGGCCGGGTGCCACGGCGAGCATGATCTCGGGGACGTCGGGGGCGACGAAGCCGCATCCGGGGTCCTCGGCGGGCAGGGCCCTGGCCCAGGCCGCCCCGGCGGGCTCCTCCCCCGCCTCGCCCTCCTCGACGGCGACGACCCCGAAGTCCCCGGGCAGCGGCCAGCCCTCGACGTGGTGGGCGATGGCGGGGTCGGTGCGGACCTGTTCGCGGGTGAACCGCCCCTGGCCGGTCCAGTCGAACGCCTCGCGCAGCATGTCGGTGAGGAAGGGGGCGTCCTCGGCGGTGGCGGGACGGATGGGCATGGGGGTGCTCCTGGGGTCACGTCGACGGGACCGGCCGACCTTAGCCCGCCGTGGCGGAGTGTCCGTGCTCACAGGTGGCGGAACTCACGCGACTGGGCGTGCGCGCGGCGCGGACCGCCACATTCCAAGCCGGTCCGGGGCCCTGGGCACCGTAAAGCCACGCCGGGCGGGCGGGACGGGATGGGAAAGGAAGCCGTGGACCCGGCGGGCGGGCCTTTGGCGGGCCGGGGCGTGCGCGGCAATCGCCTCGCAGGCCGGTTGACGCGGCCGTAAGGTGACCGGCATGCAGGTGATCCAGTCGACGAAGCTCGCCAATGTCTGTTACGAGATCCGGGGCCCGGTGCTCGACGAGGCCATGCGGCTGGAGGCGGCGGGTCACCGCATCCTGAAGCTCAACACCGGCAACCCGGCCTCCTTCGGCTTCGACTGCCCGCCGGAGATCCTGGAGGACATCCTCCGCAACGTGTCCTCGGCGCACGGCTACGGCGACGCGAAGGGCCTGCTGGCGGCGCGCCGCGCGGTGACGATGCACTACCAGACGCTGGGCGTGGAGTCCGACGTCGAGAACGTGTTCATCGGCAACGGCGTCTCCGAGCTGATCGTCATGGCGATGCAGGGCCTGCTGGACGACGGCGACGAGGTACTGGTCCCGGCCCCGGACTACCCGCTGTGGACGGCGGCGGTCTCGCTGGCGGGCGGCACGGCGGTGCACTACCGCTGCGACGAGCAGTCCGACTGGATGCCGGACCTCGCCGACGTGGAACGCCGGGTCACCGACCGCACCAAGGCCCTCGTCATCATCAACCCGAACAACCCGACGGGTGCCGTCTACGACGAGGAGATGGTGCGCGGCCTGACGGACATCGCGCGCCGCCACAACCTGCTGGTCTGCTCCGACGAGATCTACGACAAGATCCTGTACGACGGGGCGACGCACACCCCGACGGCCGCCCTCGCCCCGGACCTGCTGACCCTCACCTTCAACGGCATGTCGAAGGCGTACCGGGTCGCGGGCTACCGGGTCGGCTGGATGGTGGTGTCCGGTCCGCGCGCCCACGCCAGTTCGTACCTGGAGGGGCTCACGATCCTCGCCAACATGCGGCTGTGCGCCAACATGCCGGGGCAGCACGGGGTGGTCGCGGCGCTCACCGGGCGCCAGTCGATCAACGATCTCGTCCTGCCGGGCGGCCGGCTGATGGAGCAGCGCGACACCGCGTACGAGCTGCTGACGCGGATTCCCGGGGTGAGCTGCGTCAAGCCGAAGGGCGCGCTGTACCTGTTCCCGCGCCTGGACCCGAAGGTCTTCAAGATCAAGGACGACCGCGAGATGGTCCTCGACCTGCTCCGCAAGGAGAAGATCATGGTCGTGCAGGGCACCGGTTTCAACTGGCCCGACCCGGACCACTTCCGGATCGTGACGCTGCCCAACGTCCAGGACCTGACGGAGGCGGTGACCCGGATCGGGCACTTCCTGGACGGCTACAGCCAGAGCTGAGCCCGTACCGCCCGGCATCACGGCGGGGACGCCGCCGCCGAACCATCACACGGGCGGCATCGCCGCGACCACCACACGGGCGGCCCGCCGCGACCACCGCACGGAGGGCACCGCCCGCCCGGCCGACGACACGACCACGGGGCGACCCGGCCTCGGGAAAGTGCGCGACGCTACTTTGGACAGGTTCTAACTTAGACACGATCCAATGTAGGATGGTCCCCAGATACCACCTGGAGGCCCCCATGTATGAACCGATCCGCGGCAAGTCGGTGCACTCACCCGCCGGCGACCAGGCTTCCTTCCCGCACCGTTCACGCGAGGAGGAGCTGGACATCCAGCTCGCCGGCCATCTCGCCGCCCTGCTCGCGGTGACCGACGAACTGCGTTCCCTCTCCCCCGACGAGGCCGCCGGGGACCTGGACGAGGCGGCCGCGGAGCTGTCCCGGCACATCGCCCGGCTGCGGCGCGGGAACGCCCCGGCCCGTTCGGCCGTGGTCCGCGCGATCCACGAGCCCGCGCTCTCCGCCCTGCACGTACGGGCGCACGCGCTCGCCGGCCGGGCCCTGGTCGTGGCCGCCTCGCGCGCCGACACGACGGTGGCGATCCTGGCCGCCCGCCGTATGGAGGCGCACGCCGCGCAGGCCGAGGGCGCCGGCGCCGTCGGCCACTCCGACCACGTCGCCGCCGGCCACTCCGCCGCGTCGGCCGACGGCCCGGCACTGGCCGCCGCCTGAGCGGTCCCGTCACCGGCGCCCGCCGGGTGCGCCACGCGGAAGACGGGCCTTCTGGGCCCGCCGCACGGGGAACGGGCCCCTCGCACGCCGTTGTGCGAGGGGCCCGTCCCTGGTTCCACGCCGGTTTCGTGCCCGGCGAGGAGGCTGGGGCGGCCCGTGGGCCGGGGCCGCGACCGGGGGGTCAGCCCAGGCGTCGTACGAGCGCCCGGTACTCGTCCCACAGCTCCTTCGGGGTGTGCTCGCCGAAGGTGTTGAGGTGCTCGGGCACGAGGGCGGCCTCCTCGCGCCAGACGTCCTTGTCGACGGTGAGCAGGTAGTCGAGGTCGGCCTCGGACAGGCCCAGGCCCCCGGTGTCCAGGGCGCCCTTCGCGGGCAGCACGCCGATCGGGCTGTCGACCCCTTCGGCCCGGCCGTCGAGCCGGTCGACGATCCACTTGAGGACCCGGCTGTTCTCTCCGAAGCCGGGCCACACGAAGCGGCCGGACTCGTCCTTGCGGAACCAGTTGACGTAGTAGATCCTCGGCAGTTTCGCCTGGTCCCTGCCCTTGGCTACGTCGATCCAGTGCCCCATGTAGTCGCCCATGTTGTAGCCGCAGAAGGGCAGCATCGCGAAGGGGTCGCGGCGCAGTTCGCCGACCTTGCCCTCGGCGGCGGCGGTCTTCTCGCTCGCGACGTTGGCGCCGAGGAACACGCCGTGGTTCCAGTCGAAGGACTCGGTCACCAGCGGTACGGCGGAGGCGCGGCGCCCGCCGAAGAGGATCGCCGAGATCGGCACGCCCCTGGGGTCCTCCCACTCGGGCGCGATGATCGGGCACTGGGCGGCGGGCACGGTGAAGCGCGCGTTGGGGTGCGCGGCAGGGGTCCCCGACTCCGGGGTCCAGTCCTGGCCCTTCCAGTCCGTGAGGTGGGCGGGGGGCTCCTCGGTCATGCCCTCCCACCACACGTCGCCGTCGTCGGTGAGCGCGACGTTGGTGAAGACGGCGTTGCCCCACAGCGTCTTCATCGCGTTGGCGTTGGTGTGCTCGCCGGTGCCGGGCGCGACGCCGAAGAACCCGGCCTCCGGGTTGATCGCGTACAGCCGGCCGTCCTCGCCGAACCGCATCCAGGCGATGTCGTCGCCGATGGTCTCGACCGTCCAGCCCTTGACGGTGGGTTCCAGCATCGCGAGGTTCGTCTTCCCGCAGGCGCTCGGGAAGGCGGCGGCGACGTACTTGCTCTCGCCGCGCGGCGGGGTCAGCTTGAGGATGAGCATGTGCTCGGCGAGCCAGCCCTCGTCACGGGCCATGACGGAGGCGATGCGCAGCGCGTAGCACTTCTTCCCGAGCAGCGCGTTCCCGCCGTAGCCCGATCCGTAGGACCAGATCTCGCGGTCCTCGGGGAAGTGCGAGATGTACTTCGTGGGGTTGCAGGGCCAGGGCACGTCGGCCTCGCCCTCCTGGAGCGGGGCGCCCAGGGTGTGCACGGCCTTGACGAAGAAGCCGTCCTCGCCCAGTTCGTCCAGCACGTCCTGTCCCATGCGGGTCATGGTGCGCATGGACACGGCGACGTACGCGGAGTCGGTCAGCTCGACGCCGATCGCGGACAGCGGGGAGCCCAGCGGCCCCATGCAGAACGGGACGACGTAGAGGGTCCGGCCGCGCATCGACCCGCGGAAGACGCCCCCCAGCCCGTCCTTGCCGCGGAAGACCTCGCGCATCTCGGCGGGGTCGCGCCAGTGGTTGGTGGGGCCCGCGTCCTCCTCCCTGGCGGAGCAGATGAAGGTCCGGTCCTCGACGCGGGCGACGTCCGAGGGGTCGGAGGCCGCGTAGTACGAGTTCGGCCGCAGCGTCGGGTCCAGCTTCCTGAAGGTGCCCCTGCGGACCAGTTCGGCGCTGAGCCGGTCGTACTCGGCCTCGGAGCCGTCGCACCAGACGACCGCCTCCGGCTCGGTGAGGGCGGCGATCTCGCCCACCCAGTCCACGAGCGCCCGGTGCCGGGTACGGGAGGGCCCGGGATCGACGGCGAGGGCGACCGCCGCGGGCCCCGCGTTTCCCGAGGGGGCCGGGGCGCCCGGCGAGGCGGGCGTACCCGAGGAGGCGGGAGCACCCGAGGAGGCCGGGGTGCCCGAGGAGGCCGGGGTGCCCACCGGAGCCGGGGTGCCCACTGGAGCCGGGGTGCCCGGGTCGGCGGAGTACTGGGGAGCCGCGTTGTCGCGCGCCACGATCGCTCCTAAGCGAGGGGTTCGAGGGTTGTGCCCCTTGGGGGCTGCGACCCGGATGCTTCGTAGCCGCTCATCCGGTGCCGACCGCACTCATATGATCCTGCGCCGTTCCCGCCCATCTGTCCAGAGGGCCTCACATCTGAGCGGAGTGACGCGGGACACGGCCCGGCGCCCCTCGCCGCACCCGCGCGCCCCCGGCTCCCGGGCACCCTCGGAGGCCGGGGAGAACCTCGCTTACGATGCCGATATGACTGCGCCCGCGTCCGACGCGACGCCGAACCACCCCGTCCCCACGGGCGAACCCACCGAGATCGCGCTTCCCGCCGTGGTGAAACCGAGAATGCGGGGCTGGCTGCATGCCGGGATGTTCCCGGCGGTGGTCGTCGCGGGTCTCGTCCTCACCGCGCTCGCCGACTCCGGCCGCGGCCGCGTCGCCTGCGGGATCTACACCCTGAGCGCGTGCCTGCTGTTCGGCGTGAGCGGCCTGTACCACCGGGGCGACTGGGGGCCGCGGGCCGGCGCGGTGCTGCGCCGGCTGGACCACGCCAACATCTTCCTGATCATCGCGGGCACGTACACGCCGCTGACCCTCCTGCTGCTGCCCGACAGCACCGGCCGATGGCTGCTGTGGAGCATCTGGGCCGCGGCCGCGGCGGGGATCGCCTTCCGGGTGTTCTGGGTGGGCGCGCCCCGCTGGCTCTACACGCCCTGCTACATCGCGATGGGCTGGGCCGCGGTGTTCTTCCTGCCGGACTTCATGCGGGCCGGCGGGACCGCCGTCCTGGTGTGCGTGGTCGTCGGCGGCGTGCTCTACAGCGCGGGCGGGATCATCTACGGCATCAAGCGCCCCAACCCCTCACCTCGGTGGTTCGGGTTCCACGAGGTCTTCCACTCCCTCACGCTCGCGGCTTTCGTCGTGCACTATGTCGGCATCTCGCTGGTGGCCTACCAGCACGCCTGACCCCCAGTACCCCCGGGCGCGGCGACGCGCCCGCCGCGCCCCCGGTGGCCGTGGCGGCCTCGACGCCACGGCCACCCGCCACGTCAGGGCGGCCACCCCGGCACTCACCGCGACGAACACGGCGAGGGCGCCGCCGGCGAGGAACCCCAGCACGACAGCGGCCGCGACGGCGAGGAACGCGGCCACCTCCCGCAGGACGCGCCCTCGCGTCCCGCCCCGTGAACCGGCGCCTCTCCTCCCGCCGGCACGCCTCGCCCACCCGTCTCCACGCGGCGCATCACCCGTCATGGGCCCTCCTCCTTGTCCTCTCGCGACCTCCGCGCCCTCCGCGACCTTCCATGATCACAACCGGTTGACCGACCGTCATCCCAGCGTGACACACACCTCGGACAATGGAGGAGGTTCCCCGCATTTGACTGAGGGCGGTAATTGCGAGCTACTGCCGCTTGATGGGCGGCGGACGGCGAACCGGGGGCCGGGAGGGGACGGGGCGGGCTGGAGCGGGAACGGGGCGGGCACGCCTCGTGACACGAGGCGCGGCACGAGGCGCGCGACACGAGGCGTGAACCGGCCGCGACGGGAACAGCCGGCCGGCCGAGACCGCGGGTGAGGACGGCGCGGAATGCCACCGGGCATAGCCCCGCCCGTCGGGGATGGCCGACAATGAGGCCATGGAATCGGTACAGTCCCCGGCGACCGCAACCACTCCCCACCTGGGTCTTCGGGAACGCAAGAAGATCAAGACCCGCCAGGCGATCCGGACCGCGACCTACCGCCTGATCGCGGCGCAGGGCTACGAGGGCACGACGGTCGAGCAGATCGCGGAGGCGGCCGAGGTCTCCCCCAGCACGGTCTTCCGGTACTTCCCGACCAAGGAGGACATCCTCCTCACTGAGGAGTACGACCCGCTGCTGGAGGACGCGCTGACGAACCGGCCGGCCGACGAACCGCTGGTCGAATCGCTGCGCCAGGTGATGCACCACGTGATGCGCGAGCAGTACGAGAACCACGCCGACGAGGTACGGGTCCGCTCCCGCCTCCTGAACGAGGTGCCCGCGCTGCGCGCCAGGATGCTGGAGAGCTTCTCGCTGACGGGCGCCATGCTGTGCCGCGTCATCGCCGCCCGCACCGGCAGGGACGCCGGAGAGCTGGAGGTGCGGGCCGTGGCAATGGGCCTGATCGGCGCGATGTCCCAGACCACGCTGTACTGGGCCGAACACCACCACGAGCACAGCCTGTTCGACCTCGTGGACCGGGCCCTCTCCCCTTTCGCGAACGGCTTCGCACTCTGACGGGGGCGTTGGTCGTCTGTCGGCGGGGGACGCGGAGGGTGTTCCGTCTCCTCCTCTTCAGGTGGCTCATCACCGGTGGCTCTTTATCGGTGGCTCCACACCGGTGATGAGCCACCGGTGAAGAGGGGCGCGGAGGGTGTGTTCGCCTTCTCCGCGCCCTCCGGCACCTCCCCGCGTGGTCGCTTCGGGCCGTTCGAGGCGCCTGGGCCGCCGCCTGGGCCGCCGCCCGGGCCGCCACCTGGGCCGCCTATACGATCATCACCCCTCCCTTGTGGATAACTTCGGGCAGCAGTCGCCCCGGCGTGCCACTCTGACCGCGTGAACGGACCGCAGATCGTCATCGCGTTCGGGCGCGGCCTGGAGACCTTCGTCTCCGCCGGCCGCCGCCACGGGCCCACCACCGCCACGACGGACGGGGTGTCCACCCTCGGCCACGTCGTGGAGTCCCTCGGCGTGCCACTGACCGAGGTCGGCGCTCTTTTCGTAAACGGCGCCCCGGTCGGCCCCTCCCACATACCGGCGGCCGGGGAGTCGGTGGAGGTGCGCCCGGTGGGCCGCCCGCAGCCGGTTCCCGGGGCGCCCCTGCGTTTCCTGCTCGACGTCCATCTCGGCACCCTGGCGCGGCGCCTGCGCCTGCTCGGCGTCGACGCGGACTACGAGGCGCTGGACATCGGCGACCCCGCGCTCGCCTCCCGCTCCGCGGCCGACCGCCGCGTCCTGCTGAGCCGCGACCGGGGACTGCTGCGCCGCCGGGAGCTGTGGGCCGGGGCCTACGTCTACAGCGACCGCCCCGAGGAACAGCTGCGCGACGTCCTCGACCGCTTCCGCCCGGCCCTCGCTCCGTGGACCCGGTGCACGGCCTGCAACGGCGCACTGCGCGAGGCCCGCGCGGAAGAGGTGCGGGACCGTCTGGAGGGCGGCACCAGCCGGACCTACGACGTCTTCGCGCAGTGCGTGGAATGCGGCCAGGTCTACTGGCGGGGCGCCCACCACTCCCGCCTGGAGGCGATCGTCGCGGACGCCGTGCGGGACTTCGGACAGCCGACGGCCACCACCCCCTTAGACGCCGCCGTCCTGAACAACGCGGCCTGGTGCTCCACCGTGTGCGCGACCCACGAGGGGCCGGGCACCTTCGGTTCCGGGGTGTGGTGGAGCGGGGGCGCGACTCCCCCGTACTACCCGGACGCGGTGACGCTGAGCCGGGAGGTCCGCGCGCGGGAGGTCGCCCAGCTGCTCGACGGTGCGAGTTCCGCCACCGCGGTGAAGGACAGTTACGCGTGCCTGGACCTGTCGCCGTACGGGTTCTCCGAGCTGTTCTCGGCGACCTGGACACACCTGCCCGCAACCACCCGTCCGTCCCCGCCCCCGTCCCCCCGCCCGCGGGTCGTGGCCGTACGGGAGGCGGGCGCCCTGGAGCGGTGGCAGCGGGCCTGGAGCGAGGAGCCCGTCGACGTGTTCCGGGCCGCCCTGCTCGACGAGCCGTCGGTGCGGGTCCTGGAGGTGCGGGAGGAGGACGGCTCGCTGTGCGGCGGGGCGGTCCTCAACGAGGCGGCGGGCGTGACCGGCCTGTCGAATCTCTTCGCCGTACGGCAGGGCGAGGAGCCGCGGGTGCTGGGCGCGGTCGTCGATGCCGCGGCCCGGCTGTTTCCCGGCTCCCCGCTGGTGGGCTACGAGTCCGGCGAGGCGCTGGCCGTGGCCCTCGCGGCGGGTTTCTGCCCGCTGGGCGATCTCCGCGTCTGGCTCCGCACCTGACCGAAGCCCGAGCGCGGTGCGGGCCGGGGCCCGCCCCAGGGCAAAGGTGCGGGCCCGCACAGGGGCGGCGAAGGTCCGGGAGCGCCCCGCCCCCGCCCCCCGCTGTCTCAGCTTCGGCTGCCGAGACGTTCGGCGACGGCCTCCGGGTCGGTCTCGGGCCGTTCGCACACGAAGCCCTTGCACAGGTAGGCGGCCGGGGCGCCGTCGACGAGCGGGCGGCCGGCGAGCAGCGGGAACTCGGGCTCCTCTCCGGGGGCGCCGACGGCCACGACCGCTCCCGGGGACGTGGCGAGCAGCGCCGTACGGTGCAGGGCGCGGGTGCGGGGGTCCTCGCGGTCGCCGACGACGGCGATCTCGTAGGGGCCCGCCAGCCGGGCTTCGGCGACGGCGAGTCCCTGGCTGATGAACCGGGGTACGCGCGGGCCGAGTGCGCTGACGACGCCGAGCGCCTGTTCGGCGGCGGTGCGGTGGGCCTCCGAGCCGGTGTGCGCGGCATAGGAGAGGAGGGCTCCGGCGGCGGCGTTCCAGCCGGAGGGGGTGGCGTTGTCGGTGGGGTCCTGCGGGCGGCGGATGAGGGGTTCGGCGTCGGCGGCGGTGTCGTACAGGGCACCGGACGCGTCACGGAACTGGTCGAGGACGATGTCGAGCAGGAAACCGGCGAACTCGACCCAGACGCCTTCCCCGGTGACGGAAGCCAGGGCGAGGAAGCCCTCGGCGACGTCCGCGTAGTCCTCCAGGACTCCGGCGGTGGTGCCGGGGCGTCCGTCGCGCGAGGTGCGGGTGAGCCGGGCGTGCGGGTCGAGGTGGAGGCGGACGAGGAGGTCCGCGGCGTCGACGGCGGCCTGGACGAGGTCGGGCCGTTCGAAGGCGGCTCCGGTCTCGGCGAGCGCGGCGACGGCGAGCCCGTTCCAGGCGGCGACGACCTTGTCGTCCCGTCCGGGCGCGGGGCGTCCGGCGCGTGCTTCGAGGAGGCGCGCGCGCAGGGAGTGGAGCTTCTGGGCGTCCAGGAGCGGTCCGCGTCCGCGGTCGCCGCCGGAGGCGTCGGGGCCGGGGCCGTCCGGGTCCAGGGCCTCCAGGTCGGGGCTACCGTACTCGTGGCTGTCACCGGCGGGGAGCCGCAGTACGGAACTGCCGTGCTCGAAGGTACCTTCCTCGGTCACTCCGTAATGGGCGGCGGCGAGCCGGGCGTCCTGTTCACCGAGGACGGCGCGCAGTTGTGCGGGGGTCCACACGTAGTAGGCGCCCTCGACGTGCCGGCCGCTGCCGTCGTCGCTGTCGGCGTCGAGCGCGGAGGCGAAGCCGCCCTCGGGAGTGCGCAGTTCGCGGACCATGAAGTCGGCGGTCTCCAGGGCCACACGGCGGGCGAGCGCGGAACCGGTGGTACGCCACAGGTGGGTGTAGGCGCGGGTGAGGAGCGCGTTGTCGTACAACATCTTCTCGAAGTGCGGCACGACCCACTCGCGGTCGACGGAGTAGCGCGCGAAGCCGCCGCCGAGCTGGTCGTAGATACCACCGCGGGCCATGTGCTCGGCGGTGTCGACGGCCATCTGGAGGGCGCCCTCGGAGCCGGTGCGCGCGTGGTGACGCAGCAGGAACTCCAGGGTCATGGACGGCGGGAACTTGGGCGCGTCACCGAAACCGCCGTGGGTGGAGTCGTAGTCGCGGGTGAGCCCGAGGAGGGCGGCGCCGAGCACGTCCTCGCCGGGCAGCGCGCTGTCCTCGGGGACGTTCAGCCGGCGTTCGGCGAGGTCGGCGGTGATGCGCGCGGCCACGTCGTCGACCTCCGCCCGCCGCTCGGCCCACGCGGAGCCCACCCCGTCGAGAACCTGCCGGAAACCGGGCGAACCGTGCCGGGGCTCGGGCGGGAAGTAGGTACCGAAGTAGAAGGGTTCGGCGTCGGGCGTGAGAAAAACAGTCATCGGCCATCCACCGTGCCCGGTGGCCGCCTGCACAGCCTCCATGTAGACGGCGTCAACGTCCGGCCGTTCCTCACGGTCGACCTTGATGTTGACGAACCCGGCGTTCATGACGGCGGCCGTGGCCTCGTCCTCGAAGGACTCGTGGGCCATGACGTGGCACCAGAGATCAGCAGGCTAAGTGGCACGACGAATATCCCACCGAGAGAAGGATGGGTACGTCGCGCCGCTTGGCCTCTTGCATCGCCTCCTCTCCCCATGGCCACCAGTCCACAGGATTGGAGGCGTGCTGGAGGAGATAGGGCGACTGCTCGTTGGCAAGTCGGTTCATGGCGCCATCGTCGCACGGTCCCCATCGCGACGGGGGATCATCCGGCCGGGCACGCTGACAATGCGTTCGGCGGGGTGTCCGGCAGAGCGGGCTGCCGCACGGCACGGTCAACCGGCTCGCGCCCCGGCGCCCGCGTACGGCTGCGGGCCGCGGGGACCGAACGCGACGGTGGCTCCGGCTGTCGACCCACCGATCGCGCCCCTGATTTCGGCTCCCTGGTTCACCGGGGGTGATCACCTTGAGCTGCGCAGCGCCCGCGACTGGTCGTACGACCGACTCGCACGCCCTGTCCGTCTCACACAACCGCGCCTCCACCGCGCTGACATGTTTCCCGGCAGTCGACACCGAGTCGACGGCCTTGGGCCGATCTCCGGCGCCGGGGACGCGTCTCTGCGACGATCGGGTCTCGTCGAACGAATGAAGGGCGGGCTGATGCCGAACTCAACCGTGGAGCTGTCGACCGGACGGGCCTCGTATCTGATCGGCGGTCGGCGCGTCCGGGTTTCGGACCTCGTGAACGCCGGCCTGCTCGCTGCGGGGACACGGCTCACGTTCCCGCGGAGGCGATCGGGGCAGGAGTACACCGGTTTCGTCACCGCGGACGGCAAGATCGAACTCCCCAACGGGCGGAAGTTTCGCACCCCCTCCAAGGCAGCGGCCGCGGCCACTGGACGAGGCCCCTATGACGGCTGGACCGCCTGGCAGTTGCCCGACGGCACACTGCTGGACGCCCTGCGCCAGGAGTTGCTCGACGCGGCTGCCGAACCGTTGTCCGGTGAAGCGGTGCCGGACGACAGTTCGGCGGCCAGGCACGCCTGGCTGAAGGACGCCCGAAGGCAGGCTGACGCCTCGGCACCTATCACACTCACCGTCCGCAACCTCCTGGCGTGGTGGGGCGTCTCCCGACGCGGCTATCTGGTCAGCGAGCAAGTGGCGACGGAGTTGGCGAACCACGGGCTGTCCACTGTGCCGGACTTCGCGGCGGTCGGCCTCGACGACCAGATCACCCTGACCGGGCCACCTGTGAACACCGAGGACGATCAGGAGACAGCGACCGGGGACGAGCTGTTGTCAGGACGGCTGATGGTCGGAGTGACGTCCGGTGAGCCAGAGGAGACGCGGCCAGAAAGCGCTCCCCTGGCCGCCGTCCCACCGCCCACCCCCTCTGTTGACAAGAAGAGCGAGGACGAGGACGAACCCATACAGGGGCAGACGGTCGGTAACCTGCGCTCCGCCCTGGGAGGAGTGACATCCGTGAAGTCCTCGGCCAGCTTCGAGGAGGCGTTCACCAAGATGCGGCTCAACGGGTACTCGCAGCTTCCGGTACTGAACGGGACGCGCAGTCTCCAGGGTGCCGTCACCTGGGAATCCATGGCGCTGGCCCGCTATACGGACGCCGGAGCGCCCTTCGCCCGAGCCGTGGTCAGAGCGCACGCCGTCAGCTACGCGGATCATCTGATCGACGTCCTGCCGCATCTCGAACAGTTCGGCTTCGTCCTGGTCAAGAACCAGACGAACGAGATCGCCGGCATCGTCACCATCGCCGATGTGGCCGTGGAGTACGGGGCCACGGCCAGGCCGTTCTTGCTCATCGGCGACCTGGACCGGCAGCTGCGCCGGATCATCTCGGAAGGGCTCGACCTGGCGGACGTGATCGCGTTGTGCGACGCGGACGGACGCCGCGGGCTCACGTCGTTCGGCCACTTGTCCTTCGGCGACTACCAGCGCGTGTTGAGCAATCAGGAGCAGTGGGACAAGCTCGGTTGGCCGCTGGACCGCAAGTCCTTCACGGACTGCCTGAACGAACTGCGTGAGGTCCGCAACGAACTCATGCACTTCAACGACAAGGACAAGGCCGGCGACGCGGCCATCCCGAAGTTGCGCAACATGATCGAGTTGCTCCGCGAACACGGGGGGTGAGGGCGGCAGCCCCACACGGCCGGCCGGACACCTCCCGGTTCGCGGAGCCCGGACGTGCGAGCCGCCGATGGCGTCGGACGTGCCGGCGGACCGGCTCTGCGGAGTTGCGCGAGAAGGACCTCGTGCGGGCGCGACCGCCCCCGGCCTCGTCAGGTCCCGCAAACCTCGCCGGCACCTCATCCCGTCGCGGCCGATTGTCTCGGTTGGCACGCCTGCCCGCGTCACGCCCGTCCGCGCGGCGCGGATGAGCCCCCGCCGAGCCGCATGGCCCCCAAGCCTCCGCGCCGGGATCATCCTGGAACGAGACGTCACCGAGGCGGAGGGCGAGCCCCCGCCACAGACCGCCCAGCCGCGAGCCGATATGGAACGTTCATCCGTATTCGGGTTCGGATTCCCGAACCCGAATACGGGTGAACGACCCATAGTGCCAGAGGACACGCTCTTCGTAACGTACGCGACATGCATCCCAGGACCCCCCGTCGGCACATCCTGTTCCGCGCTCTCGTACTCGCCCTCGCCGCCACTGTCTTCCCCGCCATGACCTGCGGTACGGGGCCGCCCGGGAACGCCGAACCTGCGCGCCCCTCGCTGCGGGGGCTGTGGCGGAGCAGCGGATACGGCACCGTCGTCTCGGTCAGCGGACGCCACCTCCGCACGTACGAGACGACACGCGTCAGTTGCCTGCCCGGCGGCCTGGAAGCCGAGCAGAGCGGCTCATCCCGGGCTGGCGGTGCCGTGGACTACACGCCGGCTGCCAAGGCGGACGCCGGTCCCATCACCCTCACTCCGTACACCGACGACGACTCCGCTGTCATCAGGCTCCGCTTCGCGGACAACGCGGGGTTCCGCACGTTGCACCGCGTCCACGAGCTCCCCGAGAGGTGCGCTCAAAGAGCGTCCGCAGACCCTCGTTCCGTTTTCGACACCTTCTGGCAGACGTACGCGGAGAACTATCCCTCCTTCACAGCCAAGGGCATCGACTGGGCCGCGGTACGTGACCACTACCGTCCCACCGTCACCGCCGACACCACCAATGCCGAACTGTTCGGTGTCCTCAAGGACATGATCGAGCCGCTGCACGACGCCCACACCGCCGTCGTCGCGGGCGCAGACCAGCACTTCACGGGCCACCAGCCGGACACGAAGGTGCCCACGCCCGACACCGTCACGAGGATCGAGAAGGCGACGACCGCAAGTGTGGGCACGCCGCAACAACGTTGGGGGCGGGGCGCCATCGGATACGCCGACCTGCCCAACCGCCTCGGCTACCTGCGTATCATCCGCTTCTCCGGCTTCACCGAGAACGGCGACTACGCGAGGGACCAGGCCGCACTCGACAAGGCCCTCGACGCCGTATTCACCGAAGCGCGCACCCGTGGCCCCCGGGCGCTGCGCGCACTCGTCATCGATCTCCGTTTCAACGGCGGCGGATCCGACTCCCTCGGGCTGCGCGTCGCCTCCCGGCTCACCGCCCACCCGTACACCGCCTACACGAAGCAAGCCCGCGACAACACCGAGGGGGCGCAATCGTTCACCTCACCCCAACCGATCAGGGTAAGCCCGCAGCCGGGCGGCCCGGTCTACACCGGCCCGCTCGCCGTGCTCACCGGCCGCCTGACCGTCAGCGCGGGAGAGACCTTCACTCAGGCCCTCATGGACCGCGCCCCGGCCCCTGTCCGTATTGGTGAGAACACCCAAGGAGCCCTCTCCGACACCATGGACCGTGTCCTGCCCAATGGCTGGTCCTTCACCCTGCCCAACGAGAGGTACCTCGCACCGGACGGTGCGGATTTCGAAGGGACCGGTATTGCGCCCACCGTCCGCGTACCCGTTTTCACCGATGCCGACTTCGCGGCCGGCCGCGACAGCGCACTCGCCCGAGCACGCGAGCTTCTCGACTGAGCCAGGTGAGGTGGGCGCGCGTGTCTGTGCACCGCAGGTTTCGCCTGTCCGGCACCCTTCAGCCGGGGTGAGGATCGCTGACGCCTTGCGGACAGCACCCGGCCCGGTCCTTGCCGCGGCGAGCGGAGCCGGGTGCGGACGCACGCGCCTTGTGCCGGCGCCTACTCGGGAGCGGGCACCATGTCCTCCAGGCTGTGCAAGACCAGGCCGGAGGCCGGTTTCGGGCCGAAGGAGGTCGACTTCCGCGGCATCGTGACGCCTCGGCGCGCCAGGTCGTGCACTACTTCCTCGCGTACCGGATGCATCAGCACGGCCGTCGCGTCACGCATCTCGGCCTGGGCCACCGCCGCCTCCGCGTCATGGACGTACCCGATGGAGTCGGCGGCATCCGGGATGCGCCACACCTGGGCCAGCAGGGTCTCGTGCAGTACCGCGGCGTCCAGGGCACGCCAGTCCGCCGGACGATCCGGTCGCACCGTACGGGCGAGAAGTGCTGGGTCCGGGCTGTCGAGGAGGTGATAGGAACCATCGCCCGCGAGAAGGAAGGCGTTACCGGTGGAGGCGGCTTCCTCCAGGGCTGTCATGGCCTGCGAAAGCGACGTGTCCAGGTGTCTGACGCGGAAGGAGCCCCCTACCGCGGCCAGCGCCTCGGAGACGGGAAGCCGATGGAGGAGCCGGTGGATCGCGTTGACCTGAAGGGGGTACAGCGCCGTGTCCACGAGGAGAACGAGACCGTAGTCCCAAGGGCTGGGGGCGGCGGCCTGCTCCTGCTGCAGACGTAGGTACGTGGCCCATCGGTGGTGGCCGTCGGCGATGAGAGCCTGGTGACCGGCGAGGTGATCGGCCACCTCACCGACGTCGGCCGGGTCGGTTATCGACCACAGGCGATGGTGGAAGCCGTCCTCCGTGGTGGTGACCGACAGGGGAGGGCGGGCTGTCGCTCGCTCGACCACGGACGTGGCTCCAGTCGGTTCGACCGTGCCCCGGTAGCTGAGCAGCAGGGGTTCGAGATGGGCCGCGGTGGCCCGCACGAGAGCCGCCCGTTCCTCCAGGGCGTACGCGATGACGTCCTCGTGGGGAAGGACGATTCCCTCCTCGGGCGGAGAGAGCGCCAGGGCGCCGATGACGCCGCGTTGCACAAGGTCGCCGCGCGACTGTTCGTACACGTACAGGGCCGGTTCGGCGTCGGAGGCGAGGATGCCTTCGGCAACCCACGCACGCAGCGTCCCTGACGCCTGTCGTCGGCGGCCCTCGGCCGTGTCCGCCTGCGGAAGTATCAGGCGGACGATGTTGTAGGGGTGCGTGGGCGCCTGCCCCACACGGCGGACCACGCCGTCGAGCGGGGACGAGACCACCGCTTCCAGGCCGCCGACCTCTTCCGGCACATAGCGCACTCCACGCAGCGGGAGCAGCCTCAGACCGCGGGTCTCTGCCGGTGGTGCGGGGTCGTCCTTTCCGGGAAGGAGATCGAGCATGGTCGTTCACCTGTCACCGAGGAAGGCAGCGGGCGGGCGGCGGGACCGCCTCGTCTGCTCGAAGGCGTGTGCCAGGCGAAACAGAACCGGTTCACTGAACGCCCTACCGGCGAAGGTGACACCGACCGGCAAGCCCTCCGTCCAGCCCGCCGGCACACTGATGGCCGGGTAGCCGGCCACTCCGGGCACGAGCGCGGCTCCTTGCGGCTCGGGATCGCCCTCGACGGCGTCGATCAGCCACGGTGGCGGGCAGGTGGGCATGACCAGCGCATCGAGCCGGTACTCGTTCATGACGGCGTCCATGCCTTCCGCCTGCGCTTTTCTCCGCATAGTGGCCAATGCGTCACGGTAACCCGGGTCGTTCAGGTCGGGGGTGTGCGCGGCCAGCATCTCCAGGACGTCCTGCTCGTACAGCTCCAGCTCGACCGCGGCGTTCTCCCGGTTGGCCTCCACCAGGGCGGCGATGGTGCGCGGGTGGCTGCCGGGCGTTCGGGCAAGGTAGTGCCCCAGGCCGTGGGCCGTCTCGTTCACCACGACGCGGCCGAAGGCCGGATGGGTGGTGAACTCGTCAGCCCCCGGGATCTCCGTCCCCTCGACGACGACCGCGCCAAGCCGGCTCAGGACCTCCAGAGCGGACTCGGCGACCGCGTCGGCCGCTTCGCTGTAACCGAAGAACATCTTGCGAGGCACACCTAGGCGCACACCACGCAGGTCCGTGGCGCCGAGGAAGCTCCGGTAGTCGAGCAGGGGCACACCGGCCGTCGCCTCGTCCAGCGGGTCGGGGCCGGCGATCACGGAGAGGACTTCCGCGGCGTCCGCGACCGAACGCGCCAGGGGTCCGACCGAGTCGAAGCTGGGGATACCGGGAATCATGCCCGCCCGGCTGGTGAGTCCCGTGGTCGGCTTGACCCCGACAAGACAGTTCGCGGCCGCGGGCCCCAGGATCGAACCGACCGTCTCAGTGCCGAGCGCCACCGCGCACAGGTTCGCCGAGGCGGCTACCGCCGAGCCCGAACTCGACCCGTGTGGCGACCGCGAGGGGTCGTACGGATTGCGCGTCTGGCCACCCCGGGCACTCCAGCCCGCGGGTCCGAGAATCCACGACGTCTTGTTCGCCTTGCCGAGCAGCACGGCTCCGGCGGCTCGCAACCGGGCCACGGCGGTGGCGTCGCGGACCGGTCGGGACCCGAGCATGACCGTCGAGCCGCTCGTCGTGTGCATGCGATCGGCAGTGTCCAAGTTGTCCTTGAGCAGGACGGGGATGCCGTGCAACGGGCCGCGGGCCGGGCCGGCGTCCAGCCGGGCGGCCTCTGCCTCGGCGTCCGGATTGACTTCGATGACCGCGCACAGTTCGTCGTTGAAGCGTTTGATGCGGTCCAGGTACCAGCGGGTCAGTTCGAGGGCGCTGAGGCTCCCGTCGGCGAGAGCCTTCCGCAGTCCAGCCACTGTCGCCTCGGTCGGTTCAAACACGGGACACCGCCCGCAGCGAGGAGATCTCCCGCAGCAGTGCCGCCTCGTGGTCGGCCAGGTAGAAGTGGCCACCGGGGAATCGGTGCGCCTCGAAGGGGCCCGTGGTGACCTCGGCCCAGGCGTCGACGTCGTGCGCCCGGGTATCAGCGTCATCCTCGCCGTAGCACGCGTGCACCGGGCAGCCGAGCAGGTTCGGACTGCCCGCGCGGTAGGTCCGGACAAGCGTGAAGTCCGCCCGGAGCGGGGGCAGGACCAGATCGCGCAGCTCAGGGTCCTCGAAAAGCTGGGCGTCGTACCCGCCAAGCCGTTTGACCTCCTCGACGAGTGCTTCGTCGCTGAGCTCGCCGGTTCCGTCGCCTCGGCGGGCTGAACCGGGGCGGGCTGAGTTCCTTCGTGAAGGCGGCACCTGGCCCGAGACGATCAACGCGTGCACGGGTGTCCGCTGCGCCACCTCGTACGCGATCCACGCGCCCATGCTGTGCCCGAACAGGACGAGCGGCCGGTCGAGGAGTGGCGCGAGCGCCTCCGTGACCGCCTCGGCCATCGGCTCCATCCGGTCGAGACAGGGCTCGGTCACACGGTCCTGCCGCCCTGGATAGCGCACCACGACCACCTCGACATCGGAGGGCAGCGCGGCGGGCCACGTACGGAAGGCGCTCGGGCCCCCGCCGGCGTGCGCGAAGCAGACCAGGCGGACCCGGGGCCGCTCTACCGGTCGGTATCTCCGCAACCAGGTGCTGGTCTGTTGAGCGGCGATCATGATACGCCTCCGAATAAGAGTTCGAGTGGGGGTGCGGCACGGCCTCGGCGCTTCCCGCCGCTCATGGGCACCGACACCGCAGACCACCGCGGATACCAGCCTCGCGGGCTCGACGAGAGGCGGTCAGTCGACCCTATGGAGGGCCGGTATCGCGCTGCTATCAGCCGGGTACTTCACGTGGAAAAGGGAGGCCGCCAGAACTCGGTCGCACGCCGCCTTGCGAATGGGGGCGGCCACCTCCATATGGGCGGTCCGCTCCGCGTGCAGGGCGTGCAGCGTGGGCAGGCGATACCGGAACCAGCCGTCCGGGCCGGTGTCGGCCACTTCGAGCAACGTGGCGTCGACCAGTTCCTCGAGCAGTCGCTGTGCGACCATCGCGCTGACTTCGAGGAGGGCCTCGGCCTCCCAGACCGCGATGCACTCGCCGTTGACGAGACCGAGCCTGGCGTACAAGCCCGCAGCCGCGGGCGACAGCGTCCGATACACGCTGTCCAGGACCTGCCGGAGAACGGGGGCGCCCGTACTGAGCTCGTCCAACCGGTGCCGGCGATCGCAGAGCCGGGTCAGCAGATGGGGAAAACGCCAGTGAGGCTTGGCGACGAGGCGCGCGGCAGCCGCGGACAGGGCGAGCGGCAGGTAGTCGCACAACGAGGCGAGGCTGTGCGCGGCGGCCCTGTCTTCCTCGACTCGTCCGTCCGCCACGAGAGAGCCGAGCAACGTCACGGCGTCCGCCGGGGTCAGTTCCGGGACCCTCAGCCGCACCTGTGCCGAGGTCGCGAGTACGCGTCGGCTCGTCAGCAGGACGCAGCACCGCCCCGCCTTGGGAACGAGATCGTGGGCGACGCTGTCGTCGGGGACCCCGTCAAGGATCACCAGGAGCCGCAGTTGCCCGACCTGCCGATGGAACTCCCTCAGCCGGTCCTGGTAGTCGCGGGGTATCTCGTGATCCGACATGCCGAGGGCTCGCAGAAGTGCGGCAGGGGCGTCGGCGGTGCCGGTCCGTTCGAAGTCGACATAGAGCCGGCCATCGGGGAACGCGTGGGTCGCTCTGCGCGCCCAGTGCAGTACCAGTGCGGTCTTGCCGATTCCGGGGCGGCCCACCACCAGGCCCACGGACGATATGCCTTCGCGGGCCCGGCGAAGCAGCGCGTCGAGAGACTGGATCTCCCTCTCTCGTCCGATGAACTGCACCGCACCCAAGGGAAGTTGAGGCGAATCGACGCCAGTGTTCAGCGGGCCCACCACATCCGTGGGCGGCATCAGGTCGGAGGCTTCCCGCAGGATGGCCGTGTGCAGGTCCTGAAGGACCCGGCCGGGTTCGAGGCCGATCTCCTCACGGAAGACCCGCTGCGCCTGACGGAAGAGGGCGAGAGCCTCGGACCGGTGGCCCAGGCGGTAGTGGGCCAGCATGAGCGCGGCTCGCGCCTGCTCCCACAACGGCCGGTCGTGCACGAGGGCCGTCAGCTCGGAGATGACCTCCCGGTGCCGGCCGAGCTGCAGTTGCAGGGTCGCGTACTGTTCGTATGCGGTGAGCCTCCGGTGATCCAGGAGCTCCGCCTCCGTCTCCAGGACGGGGCTGGACATGTCGGTCAGCACCGGGCCTCGCCACAGCCCGAGCGCCTGTCCGAGCCGATCGGCGGCGGCGCTGACGTCTCCTTGGCGTGCGAGGGTCTGCGCGGAGTCCACCCCGGCCGCGAACTCCATCGAGTCGATGTGGTGTCCGGCCGAGTGCAACAGGTATCCGGGCGCGGAGGTGGCGATCAGTTCGCCGGCGTACCCAGCGGTCCGGAACGCCTTGCGCAGGCTGGCGACGCAAATGGCGATCTGGGTACGGCACGTGGTCGGCGGCCGCCCGTTCCAGACGGCTTCGACCAGCTGGTCGATCGACACGACCCGGTCCGGCGCAAGGAGCAACATCGCCAGCACGACTCTCTGTCGGGGCCCACCGATCTCCACCTTGCGCGCCCCCACCCACGCCTCCAGCGGGCCGAGGACCTGAAATGAGATATTCGGCGCGGCTCGCCCGGCGCTTCCCTGTCGTGCCCGGTCACCCGCGGGCGTTCCCTCCGCTTCGGACAGTGTCGCCAATGAAGCTGCAGCCGCATGATGCATTCCTTAAGTCCCCGTTACTTAAGTCACCGTTAATTACTGTGCGCCAGAATCTCGGGCCCATCCTGTTCAGGCTCGGTCAGGTCACATACCTTCACAGACCAAAGGGGCTGTCCGGCCCGTTCGGCAGCCATACCGCAGCCCCCTCCGGTCGCGTCAGCCCCGTACCTCGTGCAGTTTCCGCCAGACGAAACCCTAACGCTTCACCTATTGCACGTGAAGGACGAGGCGGTGAGGCCGCTAAGCGCGCCTATTGGGTTCGCACACCCCGCATGAGCCACCCTGGGCTCTTGCCGTCTAGAGAAACGGCTTCCGACGTGGAGGCTATTCCCAGTCTCCATAATTTGTCTCCACCGGTCAACCCGACCGCAAAAAGAGCTGCTGAACCGCCCTGACCGCGATATCCCGCCCCCTCCGCTCCATTGCACCCCTCTGCGGTGCACGGCTCCCCCGGTACTGTGCGTTTACTTTCAGAACCGCTCACCGCGATGACCGTTGCGACTGCCACCCACTCCGCGTACCGGAAACAGAATAGACGGTTCCGGTTATGGGGACACTCGCCTGCGCGTGCCCCCACCACGAAACTTGATCACACAAGCCCTGCCCGGACAAGACCTTTCACCCCGCCGGCCGCCTTCTGCGCTCTACCCGAAACCCGACCAAGGGGAAATCAGGCACGATATCCCCTGACCCTCTCCGGCAGGCTTCTCAGCGTTATGCAAGAGTGAAGAAGACCATAGGGTTGTGGCGACTCTCGCGAACGGGAGCGTCAAGATGCAGCTTTTTTTTCGTCGTGCCGAGATGCTCGATGACTTCGGGAGCCTTCGCGGCCGAGGGGGTGAAGAAGCCGATGCCTCGCCTGGCAAGCCACTTCACGAGAACCGAACCCTCACTGATTGGCTTTGGCCGGCGGCCATGGAATACGTCGTGCACACTGACCGGGGTTCCGGGGCGAACCACCGGGAATAGGTTGTCCACGTACCAGCGACCAAATCGAGCACCGTGGTCGGCGTCGATGAAGAGGTAGTCCGCGTTGCGGACAGTATCTCCGAGCGTCTCCCGAACGTCCCCCTTGGTGAATGTCCAGCGGTTGGCAGACAGGTCAGCCGGGACGTTGCTCACCACGTTGTCGACGATGTCGAACGAATACAGGCGACCCCCACCGTTGTCTCGCAGCGCACTGAGAATCCACATGGTGGACCAACCGTAGAACGTGCCGATCTCGACCACCGTCTCGGGCCGGTACTCGCGCAGCAGCAAGTAAGTGATCTCCGCCTCGAAGTCGTCGAGTTGCGCCTTCATGGACTTGCCCCGCCGCCGAAGGAATTCCCGCTGCCGGTCCCTTACGGCACGCAGATCCTCCTGGTACTTCACATAGAGTTCCGACACCGCTTCCACGGTGAGGTCTTGAAGAGAGTGCACCGCACCACGCGCGGGAGTCACCTCAGTACCGCTTTCCACCGAGCCCCGAATGTTGTCCGAGATGGCCATCAAATTCCTCCTGCTGCATGTTGAGTCAAAATACATTTCAGAAATACCGAAAACCATAGGCCAGTACGGCATTATTCGATTATTGGCCGATTATCGGAGCCGCCGGGCGGATTCTTCCACGCCTTTGAAAGCCAGCCAGAAGAGAGCGAGTACGCATGCGAAGGCAGGGATCCAGCCGAGTCGGAAAGCCACCCAGTGCGGGTCTTCCGGGGCCGTGTGGAGTCCAGGCCAGCGCCGCCCGAACCCGAGCGAGATCACGGTGGTGGCGAGCATGGACGTCTGATGCCAGAGGAAGATCGTCATGGCCGAGAGGTTCGACAACGCCACGGCCGCCCAGCAGAACTGCCCCGCGGTGGCACGTGCCCCTTCAGCATCGGATGTGCCGGCCGGGGGTGAGGTGACCGGCTCTTTCGGTTGTCCGGTGAGCCGGCGGAGCGAGCCGCACAACAGCAGGCCGAGACCGCACTGGGCCAGGCCGAAGCAGACAGCCGCGAGACTCGGCGGGTTGAGGTTGGAAAGGGCGGCCCCGGGGACGCCGACCATGCTCGCCGGATAATCACACCAGAGCACTAAGCTGGCCAGACCAGCCACACCACCGACGAGCAGGCCGACTGCGTGTGCGCGACGGGCGAGGCCACCGGTTGCCCAGAACACTCCGAGGGCGTAGGGCACCAGCCAGCCGGTGAAGACGTTCAGCCATCGGAGCGTACCGACCCACTCCAGGTCGCCGGCTGACACGCGGACCAGATCCGTGGACACGACCAGGGCGAAGGCCACCACCACCAGCCGGCCCGCTCCACACCGCCTGATCATCGGAGTGGCCGCTGTGACCACCGCGTAGACGCAGAGAAACCAGAGCGGGGACACCGCAAGCCGCAGCAAGGTGCGGATCGTCTCGAAGGCAACACCTTCCACGCCCAGCCCGATCAGCACCAACACCCACACGCTCAGCAGGGCCAAGGTGGGACGCACCAGCTGACGTAACCGCTGGGCCAACCAGATTCGGTAGTGGGCTCCGGCCGCTGCCGCGGAGGTGTAACTCTGGGATCCGACTCTGCCGCCGACGAAGAAGAACAGAGAGAGCGGCTGCAACAACCACGTCACCGGAGTGAGCGCCGGCATGTGGTGCAGTGGGCTGTCGCCTCCCAGATGGCCACCAGCCCGGAGCACCACCGCACTCACGAGCCAATGGCCGAGCACCACGCCGAAGATGGAATAGGCGCGCAGGACATCGACCGCACGGTCCCGGGAGGGCGGGGTCGCCACGTCGATACGCAGCACCGCTCGGTGCAGCCGCTCCACCGGCGTCAGCCGGACGGGCTGTTCCGGTACCGGCTCGTCCCGGCCCAGGGGAGGGAGAGGCTCGGTCTCCGTACTGACCCGTACATCAGCCATGGGACACCTGCCGGCCTCGGTCCAAGCCGATCAGCGCGATGTTCCGGAGCGCGAGGCCGCCAGGACGCAGGTAGTCGCCGTGGCGGCTGTCACCGGCGGGGAGCGGTCGAGCGCCGAACCCCACGGACGCCGGATCCGGACCGAACCCCACTCTCTCGCCGAGGAAGCCGTACTGAGCGTGCGGCACGTTCGAGATCCAGTCCCTGCTGCCCTGGCCCACCCAGACCGGGAAGCTCGCGCCCAGGTCAGCGGCCGAGTCGACGCCCATCCCCGGACTACCGAAGACTGCCAGGCCCGTCAGCGTGGACTGGGCGGACCGATCCATTCCGCGCACCGCGTCCCCGCACACCACCGACCCGTACGAATGGCACAGCAGAGCCACGGAGGCACGGGGGTTGATTCGCCGCAGCCGGTGGATCTGGCGGCGGAGCAGTCGCCCGCCCTCCTCCGCCCTGTCCTGAGTCAGGGTGTCGCGGCTCTTGGTTCGCGGCGCCCGATAGCCGTACCACCCGATGACGGCGACCCGCGTTGCCGGGGCGGCGGCTCGCATCTGCGCGTACAGCGCCCGGCTTCCGCCGGCTACCGAGCCGTGCCGGGAGCCGAGGTGGTCGAAGGTGTCGACCGTGGTGTCCGAGCCCGGAACCAGGAGGGCGATCCGCTGGGCCTTCGCCAGGTCTCCGAGCACCTCCACCGCCCGGCCGTCGCCGTCGGCCGAGACCTCCAGGAAGTCGCGGTCGGGAGAGGCGAGAGCGGCCAGTACCCGGGCGCGCTCACCGTCCCCCATCCGGCCTGCCGCTTCGGCTACGCGGGTGAGGTAGCTTCGGTTCTCACCGTAGAGTTCGGGCAGGTCCTCCGCTGTGAGGGCCACGTTCCGGGGCACGGCCGGCAGGCCGGTCACAGTGTTCGCGGCGGCGGCCGTGACGGACGCGATGATGCATCCGGCCACGGTGGCTATCAGCACTCCGAGTCTGATCCGCGCAGCGCGCATGGACAGCTCTCCTTCCTCCGGGCATGGGTCGGCGCGAGACGTCGGACCGTGGGCGTCGGGAACGACGAGGTGGTGGGGCGGGGCGGGCCCGCGGGAGAGGTGAGCGGCCCGTTGTGAGCGGAAGTTCAGATCCGGACGGGCATCTCAAGCACGACGGTGGTCGTACCCGTTGGCGGGCTGTGGACGCTGAGGGTGCCGTCGACCGCGGTCAGCCGTTCTCTGAGACCCGACAGGCCACTGCCCGCACCGATCCGGGCTCCGCCGCTGCCGTCGTCCTTGACCTGGATCCGCAGCACTTTCCCGACGACGCACGCGTCCACCGATGCCTTCGTCGCCCCGCTGTGTTTGGAGATGTTGGTGAGCAGTTCGGCGACACAGAAGTACGCCACCCGCTCGATCACCGGATCCGGTCGCTGCGACGTCTCCACGGTGAGAGCCACTGGTACTGCGGCCTGTCCCGTCAGCTGGGGCAGGGCGTGGACGAGTCCCCGGTCGAGCGCGGCGGGGCTTATCCCGTCGATGAGACGTCTCAGTTCCGCGATAGCCGTGTCGGTCTGCGTGCGGGCCCGCGCGATGAGGGTACCGGTGCGTCCGGTGGCCGACTCGCTGTCCAGGGTGTCGGTGGCCAACGACAGCGTCATGGCGATCGCGACCAACTGTGCCTGCGTGCCGTCGTGCAGATCTCGTTCGACCTGCCTCAGGTCACGGGTGCCCTCGGTGAAGGCAACGGTGCGCGCCCGTTCCAGGGTCCGCACACGCAGTTGGGAGGCGCTGGGGCCAAGCAGCGCCCGGCCCAGCTGCCGGTGCAGCCTCATCATCGTGCCGGCCGCCACCGGGGCGAGGGCCAGGACGATCAACCCGCCCAGGACCAACGTCACCGCCAGCCAGAGCTCCGGGCCTCCGATCACCGCCCAGACGATCGACCACACAGCGAAGGCAGGCAGGGCGGCCGTCACCACGAAGCCGATCAGGTCGAGGGGGAGCCGCAGCATCAGGTAGAGCATGCTGCGCCAGGCAGTCACATCGGCCAGACGGCTCCGGACCCAGCGCACCGCGCCGGGTGCCACCGCCAGGGGCGCGGGGGGATCGATGTCCTCGCCTATCAGGGTTCTCATCAGCCGGGCGTGAGCGCGGCCGAGGTGGCGCGCCCCCCACAGACCGGTCGCGAGTACCGGCAGCCCGATCACGGTCAGTGAGAGCAGTCCGCCGACGTAGAGGACCACAAGACAGTAGGCCATGCCGAGGAGGGAGAGCGGTACTCCGGTGACGGCGAAGAGGATCGCTCCCGGCCTCACCTTCCGTTGTCCGTGGCGGTCCTCGTCCGCGAGGCGGGGCGCGGTCACCGCGCGGCCACGGCGGTGACCGCCGGCTCCGAGGTGGCCCGCACACCGGTGAGCAGGATCGTCAGCACGGTCAGCGCCACGGGTCCCAGCACCACAGGTGCATACGTGTGGAACGCGATCACGGGAAGCAACTCACCTCTCGCCGCACTCGCGAACGCCATGCTCATGGGCGCGGCGGTCAGGATTCCGAGCACCGTTCCGGCCAGGGCGGTCAGTATCGCCTCCGTGCCCAGCATGCGCAGCAACTGCCGCCGGGTCGCACCGGTCAGGGCGAGCAGCGCGTACTCACGCCGCCGCGCCGTCGTCAGTGAGGCGAGGGTGTTCACCGTGGCCACGGCTCCGAAGCCGGCCAGCATGGCGAGTTCCACCCCGCGGAGCCAGATGTCGCTCTCGGCATAGGTGCCGGGCGGAGCGACTTCTTGAAGGGTGCCGCTGACCGAGGCGAACGTGGTCGAGAGGCCGACCAGCAGTGCGATGGGCACGACGGCGGAGGACAGGCGGTGGGCATGCCCGCGCAGGTTGTCGGCGGCGAGAGCACCCCCGGCGTCCCCTCCGTGGCTGCGGCCCATCAACCGGAAGGGCACACCGAGCAGCACGATGGACAGTCGTGCCAGCAAGGGACCGAGTAGTCCGACGGCGACAAGGAAGAGCAGCGATCCGAGCAGAGCCACCTGGGCGGACTTGTCGGCCGACTGCTCGGAGGTGAACACGACAAGGGGTACGGAACCCGCGATCACGAGCAGACCGGCAATGCCTCGGAGCCAGCCCGTCTTCGTCTGCTCGGCCGCCTGCGCGAGCACGGTGGCCGGCCGGCCGCGGACAGACCGGCGTGCGGCGATCTTCGCCGCGCCGACTCCGACCAGCAGTGTCACCGCCGTACCGGTCAACAGGGGCCAGGGGGACCACATCAGTGTCGCGTCCGCCGGGACGATGTCCCGGGCGGCAAGCTCCTTCAGGAACCAAGTGGCCCCCCACGACCCGAGCAACCAGGCCAGTGGTGAGACGAAGAGGGTCAGCCAGAGGACCTGGCACCTGATCAGGCGCCTGATCTGTGCGGGCGTCGCCCCACTCGTCCTCAGCAGAGCCATCTCCCGGCTCTGCCCACGCACGGAGAAGGAGAGCGTGTTGGTGACCGTGAACAGCGCCATCAGCATCGCGATCTCGCCGAACGCCCCGCCGATCATCCCGAGCCGCGAGCCTCCGCGGCCACCGATCGCCGTTGCGATGAGGGATCCGAACATGGTGATCACGGCGACGGCCATCAGGAGCGCCGTGGCGGGCCCGGTGAACAAGGAGGGCCTGGCCCGCAGCAGCCCAAAGGCGAGCCTCAGCATGCGAGCTCACTCAGCTTCTCGGAGATCTGCGCGGCGGACGGGCGTACCAGCTGATCGACCACGACTCCGTCGGCGAGGACGACCACGCGGTCCGCGAAACTCGCCGCGACCGGATCGTGTGTGACCATGACGCAGGTGCGGCCTTCGTTCTCGACCCCCTCACGCAGGAGCCACAGCACCTCGCGCCCGTTCGCACGGTCGAGCGCGCCGGTCGGTTCGTCGGCGAACAGAACGCGCGGCCGGGCGAACAACGCACGTGCCACGGCTACGCGTTGCTGCTGGCCACCAGAGAGACGGCCGGGGCGTTCCTTCCTCCGGTCGGCAAGGCCCACCCGGTCAAGACAGTCGGTGACCGCGTCCCAGTCCACGCGGTCGCCCGCCAGACGGGCGGTCAGGGCGACGTTCTGTTCAACCGTCATGGCCGGCATCAGGTTGTACGCCTGGAAGATGAAGGCCGCCTCTGCGCGCCGCAGCTGCGCCAGGCGACGTTCGGGCAGTTCATTGATGTCAGTGGTGCCCCAGCGGACTGTTCCGGAGGTCTGCCGGTCCATTCCCGCCACGCACTGCAGCAGAGTCGACTTTCCCGATCCCGACGGGCCCATCACCGCGGTGAAGGTGCCCGGGGCGAAGCCGATGTCCACCCCACGCAGAGCGTGCACCGCGGCACGGCCACGACCGTACGAGCGGTGCAGGTCCTCCACGTGAATTCCCAGACCGCGCTCCGCGGTGGGCCGGGCTTGGGCTCCAGTGCTCAGTGACATGCCTTCATTCTCGGCAACACGAATCCTGAGGGCCATCGTGTTACCTCCCGTCTACGGGGTTCGGATATCCGCCCCCCGCCGACGTCCGCGGCCGCGGTACTGGCCCGAGGTCAGGTCCTGGACTCCTGCAAGTACGCCACGACCGCCTTGACACGGCGGTTGTCCGCAGCGGTCGGAGGGAGATCGAACTTCGCGAAGATGGATGCCGCGTGTTTCTCGACCGCGCGTTCGGAGATGACGAGCAGTTCCGCGATGGAACGGTTCGAGTGGCCCTGGGCCATCAGGTCCAAGGCCACTCGTTCGCGCTCGGTCAGCCGGTCGAGAGGGCGGCTGACCGTGTTGAACATACGGCTGACGATCTCCGGGTCGAGAGCCACACCGCCGGCCGCGACCCTGCGCAACGCCTCGATGAAGTCGGCGGTGGCCGCGACACGCTCCTTGAGCAGGTAGCCGACACCCGACGCCTCGCCGGCGAGCAACCGGGCGGCCCAGGACGGCTCGGCGTGCTGGGAGAAGACGAGAACCCCCACCTCGGGGTGGTCCTTGCGGAGTTGGACGGCCGCGCGGATGCCCTCGTCCGTGTGGGTGGGCGGCATGCGGATGTCGACCACGGCGACGTCCGGGGCGTGCGTGGCCACCGCGGTCAGTAGTCCTTCCGCGTCGTCGACGGTCGCGAGGACTTCGCAGCCCCGGGTGGTCAGCAGTTCCACCATGCCCTCACGAAGAATGACCGAGTCCTCGGCGATGACTACCCGCACTGCGCGCTCCCTCGTCTACGGCCAACCCGGCGCTGCCGCCCACGATTTCATTGAATCAGCACGTACCCGTCCTCCGGACGCTGCCCCCGCGAGCGCCGGAGGGCGGTCAGCGCGAAGGTGCGTTGCAGCCAACGGTCCCGGCCGTCGTAGCGCGGGGTGAACGCGGTACGGCCGTGAGCGGTGACATGGTTGTCGACGATGACCAGATCGCCAGGCAGCAGTTCCGACATGGTCGACACCCGCTCGAACAGTGCGCCCAGTTCCGCGAGGGCGGCGGTTCCCGCCTCAGTGGTGGCCCGGGTGGCGGCGAAGTCGACGCGCAGATCCGGGTCGGTCCCTGATCCACCCAGCACCGGGTGGTGGACCGCGCCCTCACAACCGGCTCCGAACGACGGTGGTGCCTCGGTGATGAACTCGGGGAGGCGCAGCGTCTGCGCGGCTGCCGGGCTGAGCAGGTCGAGGACTTCGCGTACGCAAGCAGTACGCGTGCCCGCCACTCCCTCGTGGTCGGCGCGCAGACACAGCAGCATGACGTAGTCCGGCCGGTGTTCGTGGAACGCGTTCTCGGTGTGAAAGGACAGGAGGACCGATCCGGCGTTTCCCTGGAACTCCTCACGGCCCGGGACGGGCACGACGTCCTGTACCAGGGCTCCGGACTTCTCCTGGAGGTACGCGGCCGGGTCGCCGAGTCCGCAAGCCACCATGAGGAGGAGCGCGGCGGCGACGGAAGCCTCCCTCTGGACCGAGTCGGCGCTCGACGGGGTGTGCCGCGCTTCCTCGCCCACCGGAAGCCCGCGAATCAGCAGGCGTCCGCGGGGGCCGGAGTGCCGGCGGAATCGCCGAACCTCCTGGCGCAGCGGGACAGGGAGCGTCTCCCAGGCGTCCCGGGCGGCAGCCACGAACTCTGATGAGTCGATCCGGCCGTTCGCGGCGTGGAGTATCCCCCGCGCGACTGCCTCCACGGTGGCGGCCTCGCCGCCGAGTGTGAAGGCGGCACTGTCTCGGACACCGTTTTCCAGCAGCTCTGTCATCAGGCAACACCCGTGGTGGACATCAGCGGAACTTCCCCAAGTTTCTCGAACTCACCGGCGAGCGTCGCGCTGCCGTAGATCTCCTCGACCCAGCCCCTGTGATAGATCGAGTCCAGATATCTGTCGCCCATGTCAGGTGCGACGGCCACGGCGGTGACGTCTGTGCCCGGTGCGTGCTCGTCGAGCCAGCGCAGAGCGCCGCTAATCACCGTCCCCGTCGATCCGCCGAAGAGGAAGCCGCGGCGGGCCAGTCGGCGGCAGGCGCGTATGGTTTCCACCTCGCTCACGTGGACCACGTCGTCCACGTAGGACCGGTCGAGCAGCGGCGGGCGGACACCCGTACCGAGACCGGGTATCTGCCGCGGCAGAGACGGCCCGCCGAACGTCACCGAGCCGACGGCATCGATCGCGACGACCTTGACGTCAGGGCAATTCTCCTTGAAGTAGCGGGCACATCCCATGAGCGTGCCCGTGGTGCCCGCGCCGATGAAGGCCACTTCCAGGTCGGGGAAGCGCTCGGCGATCGCCGGCGCCGTCCCCCAGTAGTGGGCGAGCGCGTTGTTCGGGTTCGCGTACTGGTTGAGCCAGACATGACGGTCGTCCGATTCGCACAGCTCCTTCACCAGGCGCAGCCGCGCGCCGAGGAAGCCGCCTTCTGCCGCGGGTTCCGTCACGGTGTGGACCGTGCCGCCCATGGCCTCGATGAGTTGCTTCGTGGCCAGGTTGGCCCTGCTGTCCGTGACGCAGACGAAGCCGTACCCCTTGCTGGCGGCGAGAATACTCAGCGCGACGCCGAGGTTGCCCGACGACGACTCCACCAGAACCGAGCCGGGGTGCAGTACCCCGCCGTCCTCCGCCGCCTCGACCATCGCCCGAGCGGCCTTGAGTTTGATCGAACCCGCGAAGTTGAACCCTTCGCACTTCAGGTAGAGCCTGCGTCCGAAGGTCCGATGGAGGTCAACGAACAGGTCGTCCTCGTGGTAGTCCTGCGGCTCTGAGATGATTGGCACAGCTCTCTCCCGTTCCGGGCAGTCGCCCTAGCCGCCGTACCGGCTCAACTCGTGGAAAAAGTCCTCGACCAGATGGAGGTCACCACTGCGCGACACCTGGTCGTAGACGTGGGCACTGACCGCCAGGTCGAGCACGCCCAGGCCGAACGGCGAGAACACCACCGTGCGGTCCGTCGGCACCGTGACACGGCCCGTCATGACGTCGTAGAGGGTCCCGTCGAGGAAGTCCCTGTTGCCGGAGAGCTGTTCGGCCAGGTGCGGCGAGGTGTCCGCCTTCAGGCAGTGCTCGATGTCGTCGACGTAGTTGACCGAGTCGAGGATGATCTCCGGTGCCAGATCACGGAGCGAGACATGGAGCACGAGCGGGTGATGGGCGAACAGCCGCGGATCGGTGACGTGCGGGGCACCCGCGACCGTGGCGAAGACGATCAGGTCGCTGGCGCGGATCAGATCGTCCACGGAGTCGTACACGTTCACCCGGCCGTTCTCGCCTGAGCGATGCAGGTAGCCGGTGAACGCGGCAGCGTGATCGTCGTGCAGGTCGTGCACACCGACCTCGTCGAAACTCCACCCGGTGCCTGCCAGGTAGGTGTGCAGGTAGCGGGCGATCAGACCGGTACCGACGAAACCCACCCTGGTGGGCAGGGCCCGCCCGCGGGTCAGTCGATCGGCGGCCAGCGCGGCCGACGCGGCCGTTCTGCTCGCGCTGATGATCGAGCTCTCCAGGCAGGCGTACGGATAGCCGGTGCGCGGGTCGTTGAGGATCAGGACCGCGGAGGCACGCGGCAGTCCCTCACTCACGTTCTCCGGGAAACTGGAGATCCACTTGAGACCGTCCACGGCGTCGTCGCCGCCCAGCGAGGCCGGAAGAGCGATGATCCGGGCCGTGGGACGGTCGGGGAACCGGAGGAAGTAGGACGGCGGGTTGACCGTGTTCCCGGTGCCGTGCGCGATGTAGGCCGCTTCGATGATCTCTGTGACCAGCTTCTCCTGGCCGCTCAGCGCACGTTGCACCTGGCGACCGGAGATCACTGCGAAATCTGGGCTGTACTGGGTCATGTGGTCTCTCAAGCCTCTATACGGGACGGGTGGTGGGATGTGCCATCGCGACGAGCACCTCTCGGGCTCCGTCGTAGGGCAATCGGCTGTGCGCCGTGCCGAGGTTGTCGACGAGCATCACGTCGCCCGGTCGCCACGGCTCGGCGAAGGTGATGGAGTCGTACACCTTGTTGATCGCCGCGACGACGTCCTCGGTCACCTCGGCGCCGCCGCCGAAGCTCGTGTTGAACGGCAGCCCTTCCGGGCCGTAGACGTCGATCAGGTACTCGCGTACCTCGGGCGCCATCGTCCACTGGTTGAGGAAGGCGATCTGGTTGAACCAGAGCCGCCGGCCGTCGGCCGGATGGTGCAGCACCGCTGAACGGCGCTGGCGGGTGCGCAGTTCCTGGCCGCGCCACTCGGTGGAGATGTCGTTGGCCGCGCAGTACCTCTCGACCTCGGAGCGGTCGGTGGTGCCGAATGCCTCCGCCCACGGGACACCGATGTCCTCGTTGTAGCTGCGCGTGAGCAGCCATCCCTCCCGTTCGAAGCGCTCGACGAGGTCAGAGGGCAGCTCTCGCAGGACACGACCGGCGTCGGCCAGGGCGGTGGCCCCGCCTGTGGCGGGGGCACTGAGACAGGCGAAGGCCATCGTGGCCGGGAACTCGACCGCGTAGCTCAGCTCGTGGTGCATGCACATCGGCTGGTTGGGCGGCCATTTGGAGGACGAGTAGATACGGTCGTCGTACGTCCAGCGGGGCGCGAACGCCTCGCGTTCGGGCATCAGGTCGTCTCCCAGCACCCTGAGTACCGCGGTCGCGCCGGCGGCGTCGGTCAGTCCCAGACCACGCACCAGTACCGCACCGTGCGCGGCGACGACTCGGTACAGCGCTTCGCGGTGCTGGGCGGCCCAGACCGCCGGGTCCGACGCGTCGGCGACGGTGACGACGGCCGGACGGCCTTCGTCACGGCGCCCGTCGAGTCCGGCGAAGAGGTCCGTGTCGATCGGTGGCACTTTCACACTCGCTCTCGTTGGTGCGTGTCGTGGACAGCCCGCACGACGGCCGCGGTCTGCGCCGGCCTGGTGCGGAAGAAGTGGTGACCGCCCTCAGGCAGCTCACGGACCTGCACGGACCGGGCGAAGCCGCGCCAGGCGTGAAGCTCGCTCTCGTGGCCCTCGGTGGCGGAGTCGTCGGCGGCGGTGACGAGGGTCAACGGGGCCTCGATGAGCGTGACCGGCGGGTTCTCCGCGGAGTCGGCGAAGAAGGTGTTCGCTTCCATGACGTCGTGCCGGTACGCCTCGCCGACCAGCGCCGCCCGGGTCGTGTCCGTCCCGGCGAAGTCGGCGTAGCCGCCGTCGCCACTGAGCCGCGCCGCGACCTCCAGGGGCGTGAGCGCCTTAAGCTCGGCACTGGACCTCCGCCGCGCCTCGGGGGTACCGACGAGCTGGCCACCGATCAGGACGGCCCGCAGGTCGTGACCCGCCTGTTCGAGAAGGCGCGCGGTCACCACGGCCGGCGCGGCCCCGGATGAATGTCCCCACAACAGGATCGGGCCGGCGGCAAGTCGGCCGATCTCACTCGCCGCGTTCTTGGCGACCTGCTCCAAGGAGAGGAAGGGCTCGGGCTCGACTGTGAGGTCGTGTCCCGGCAGTTCCACTCCGTAGACGGCCAGCCCGCTGTCCGCCAGTTCACCGGCCAGAGGACGGAAGTTGACGGCATTGCCGCCCGCGTAGGGGAAGCAGACGAGAGTGCCGGTCGGGGAGGGAGGCAGGAAGAGGGGGCTCAACACGCCCGTTGCGGCAACTGCCTCTTGCGGCCGGGCGGTCCCGTCGATGAACGCGGCCAGGTCACTCAGGCGCGGGTACCGGGTGAGGTCTCTCAGCGACACGGCTCGATCGAGCTTCACGACGAGGCGTACGGCGGAGAGGGAGGTGCCACCCGAGGCGAAGAAGTGGCTGTCCCGGCCGACCTGTCCGGGTGCCACGCCGAGCACCGCCGCCCAGGCGGTGGCGATACGGCGTTCCGTCCCAGTGGCCGGCGGCTGCGGACCGTCCTGGTCCGCTTCGGCGAGCTCTGCCAGCCTCTTCTTGTCGATCTTGCTGTTGGCGGTGAGGGGCAGGGCGTCCAGGCGCTGGAAACGGTGCGGCACCATGTACGCCGGCAGCGCCGCCACCAGCCACGATCGCAACTCCGCGGTGGGTACGTCGGCGGGAGCGGCGTAGAACGCCACCAGACTCTCGCCGACGACGACCACGGCGGTGTCACGGACGCCGGCGACACCGAGCAGCCGGTTCTCGATCTCCCCGAGCTCGATACGGAAGCCGCGCACTTTCACCTGTGCGTCTCGGCGCCCCAGGAACTCCAGTTTGCCGTCGGGACTCCAGCGGCCGAAGTCGCCGGAGCGGTACAGGCGCTCCCCCGGACGGTGCGGGTCGGTGCCGTACGCGGCCGCGGTCCGCTCCGGATCGTTGACGTAGCCACGCCCGACGCACATCCCGGCGAACACGATCTCGCCGGGCGAGCCGAGCGGCACCGGTTCGAGATCGGGGCCGACCACGTAGACCCTCACGTTGGCGACGGCCGGCCCGAGGGGGACACGGTCGCCGCCCGGAGGCTCGGTCATGACCTCGTGGTTGGTGTCGTCCGAGGTCTCGGTGAGCCCGTACGCGTTGACGAGGACGGTGCCGGGGAAGGCCGCGAACCAGCGCTCGACCAGCTCCTTCTTGAGCGCTTCGCCGGTGGCCGAGACGCAGCGCACCCGGCCCAGCCCGCCGCCACGCTCCTCCAGGTGCGACAGCACCACCTCCAGATAGGAGGGGACCAGCTGGGCCACGTCCGCGCCGCGGACCACCTCCACGAACCTCTCCACGTCGAGGATCGCGTCCTGCGGCACGATCAGCGTCGTGCCGCCCACCAGCAGGGGCGCGACCAGCTGCCAGAGCGAGATGTCGAAGCACTGCGGTGCGATCTGGGCGACGACGGTGTCCTCGCCCACTCCGAGGTCGTCGGTCTTGGCGTAGAGGTGGTTGAGCATTCCCTTGTGCTCGCACATCACCCCCTTGGGCTTCCCTGTGGAGCCGGAGGTGAAGTAGATGTAGGCCAGACGGTCGGGGCCAATGTCCACACCCAGGTCCGTCGGGTCGGCCCCTTCGCTCCTGTCGACGCGGAGCGAAGTGACGGACGGACGCGAGCGCAGCGCCTCGTCGAGGGCGCTGGTGCTGCCCGGTTCGGTGAGGACGAGCGTGCATCCGGCCCGGTCGAGGGTGGTGCCGATGCGGTCGGCCGGGAAGTGGGGCTCGATGGGTACGTAGACGCCGCCTGCCTTGAACACGGCCAGGACGCGGGCCAGCCAGCCCGGGTTGCGTTCGGTCACCACGGCGACGGGGTCCTCGGCCCGCAGACCGTTGGCGAGGAGGGTCCGGCCGATCCGGTTCGCGCGGGCGTTCAGCTCGGCATACGTGAGCCGCTCCTCCCCCATGATCACGGCGGTCTTCTCGGGACTCAGGCGCACCCGCTCCTCGAACAGCTCGTGGAAGCGGCGGTCGGGCAGTTCTCGCGCCGGACCGGCCATGTCGACGAGCTGTCGGCGTCGTTCTCCGGCGGAGAGCAGGGTGCGGCCCTCGTGCGGGGCGTCCGGTTCGCCGGCGATGCGGTCGAGGGCCGTGCGGTGATACCCGGCGACTCTGGTCGCGTGATCGGCGTCGAATTCCTCGGTGCGGTAGGTCAGCACCAGCGCGCCATCAGCGACGCACACCCCGAAGACCACGCCGTCGGGCAACTCCCCCGGCGGGCCCCCGGTCGTCGTCTCGAAGCCGTGGCCGGGCACGACGGCCGCCTCGCGGACGCGGTCCACCAGGCCGCTCCAGGTGGTGTGGGCCACGGGCACGCGGTGGGGGGCGGGGCCGAAGGCCACCTCGTCCTCTCCGCTGAGAGTCGCCAGGACCTTGGCATGTGCGGCGGCCAGTTCTGTCGCCGTTGGTTCGGATTCCAACGGAATGCGAACGGTCGCCGTTCCCGGGGCCGTACCGATTTTCGTCTGCCACCGCGGAACGGCGGTATGACCGGACCTCATAAGAGGGCTCCTCCACTTGGGGAGTGGGAAAAGGTATTCGGGAGAGCTTCCCTCCCGTTGTCGATCCCGTTATCGATCACATTCAGCGACGTCGATAGCGGGATACTGCCAGCGGAACCGCGAGGCACATGAGGCCCACGCTCCACAGCGCGGTGCCGAGGACCGGCTCGGCGATCGCCCCTCCGCCGAGCAGGTTGCGGCACGCGTCCGTGACCAAGGTCGTCGGATTGGCTTCGGCGAAGGCCCGCAGCCACCCCGGCATCGTGCTGGTCGGGACCAGCATGGAACTGCCGAACTGGAACGGGATCATCCACAGGAACCCCACGGACTGCACGGTGTTGGGACTCCGCATGGAGAGACCGATGAAGGCCGAGACCCAGGCCAGCGCGGTGCCGTACAGCAGTGTGAGCAGGACGGCGGCCACCGCGAACAGGAAGTTGGTCTCCACCCGGAATCCGATGGCGACCGCGAAGGCGAGCATGACCACTTGCCCCATCAGGAGCTTGCTCATGTCCGCGACGATACGGCCGGCCAGAACCGCCACCCGGGAGATGGGCATGGACCGGAACCGGTCCATCACACCGTTGGTGAAGTCGACCGCGAGCATGTACCCGGTCGACCGGGAGGCGAACATCAGCGTCTGCACCATGATCCCCGGCAGAAGGAACTGCCGGTAGTCGCCGGGACGGTCCCCCCAGATGGCACCGCCGAAGACGTACAGGAAGATCAAGGTGAAGACCATCGGCATGACAACGGAATCGAGAAGCTGTCCGGGGTCGCCCCGCAGCTGAAGCAGATTGCGCCTGGCGATGGCGAGGGACTGTCTGGTGATGTCCCTCGGTCCGTTCTGAGCGGCCCCGGCGAGACCGGGAGTTCTGACGTCCGGCGTGGCGTCGGTGGTCGAGGTCACTCAGCACTCCTGGTCAGTTCGATGAACGCCTCGTCGAGACTGGCGACCTGCGTGTCCATGGCCAGCACGTCCACCGCGGAGGCGGCGATGGCCCGTACGGCGCGCGTCAGTTCGTCCGGCTCCCCGAGGGGCAGCCGGACCACGCCCGCCTCTTGGTCGATGCGGCCGAGCAGACCTTCCAGGGCCAGACTTCCCGCGACCGCTGCCAGGTCCTGCGGGTCCACGAGCCGTATCTGAAGCGTCCGGCCGCCCACCCGGGCCCGGAGTTCCGCGGCCGTGCCGGCTGCGATCACTCTCCCCCTGTCCACCACGACCACCGAGTCGGCGAGCGCCTCGGCTTCTTCCATGTACTGCGTGGTGAGCAGGACGGTGCTGCCCGCGAGGGCGCGCGCTCTCACCATCGCCCACAACTCGTTCCGGCTGTGCGGGTCAAGACCGGTGGTCGGCTCGTCGAGGCAGATGAGCCTTGGGTGGCCCATGAGTGACGCCGCGAGATCGAGGCGTCGGCGCATCCCGCCGGAGTACTCGCGGACGAGCTTGCCCCCCACTTCACCGAGGCGGAACCGCTCCAGCATCCCGTCGGCCTGCGCCCGTGCCCGACGGGCGGGCACGCCCAGGAGGCGGGCGATGAGATACAGGTTCTCCCTTCCGGAGATCTCCACGTCGACTGAGGCGAACTGCCCGGTCAGAGCGATGCAGCGCCGGACCTCGTGAGGCTCTTCCACCACATCGTGTCCGAAGATCCGGGCTCGCCCGGCATCAGGTCGCAGCAGGGTCGACAGGACGCGTACGGCGGTGGTCTTACCTGCTCCGTTGGGGCCGAGCAGGCCGAGAATCCGTCCGGCGGGCACCGCGAAGCTGACTCCGTCGAGGGCCCGGTGGGCGCCGAAACGCTTCACCAGCCCCTCGACTTCGATGGCCGGGGTCATGGCGCTAACGCACGTCCATCTCGGTGGCCAGACTGCGCGGGCGCATATCGGTCCAGTGACTCTCGATATACGCGAGGCAGGCGTCGCGGGTGTCGGACTGATGGGCGGTCAGCCAGCCGGCCGGCACGTCGATGAAGGCAGGCCAGAGGGAGTACTGGCCCTCGTCGTTGACCAGCACCACGTAGGTGCCGTCCGCGTCCTCGAACGGATTGGTCATACTCGTTCTCCTTCGGATGGGGGGTCGAGCACTGCGGCGAGTGCGCCGACCGTCGGGTGTTCGTAGAGGTGGTGCACCGACAGCCGGGCGGTCAACGCACTGTTGATGCGGTTCACCAGTTGCGCGGCGCGCAGAGAACTGCCGCCGAGGTCGAAGAAGCGGTCATCACGGCCGACCTCGCCACCGAGCACGTCGCTCCAGAGTCCCGCCAGAGCCCGTTCCAGGTCGGTGGCCGGCGCCACGAAACGCCGGCCGCCGCGTTCGAGCGCCGCGACCGCGACGGCGAGCAGCTGGTCTCGATCGGCGGGCAGCTTCTCGACGCGCAGACAGCGCATGGGGTGGTCGAGCTCTCTGGCCACCCGTGCCACGGCCGCCCGGACCTCGGCCTCGGGCGCCGTCCCGGTGTAGGCGACGATCACTTCCGCGGTGTGCATGCTCTCCGGGGCAAGGGCGCGAGCGATGTGCTCGTTGCGGCCGTCGAGGCCGACCAGCACGGTGGGCCGGTCCTGTTTCAGTACGGCCAGCAGCGAGGCGAGCCCTTCGTCGGGGTCGAGCGTGCGGAAGCCACGTGCCGCGGCCGCGGCAGCCGGGGCTCCCCGGTTCATGCCCAGCTCCCTCCAGGTGCTCCAGGCCAGGCAGCGCACGGGCCGGCCGCGCTCGCGTCCCCAGTGATCAGCGAATCCGTGCAGGAAGCTGTTGGCCGACGAGTACGCCGCGAAGGAACTTCCACCGAACTCGCCGTTCACCGACGAGAAGAGCACGAGGGGAGTGCCGGGCCGGTCCTCCAGCAGTTCGGCGAGTGCCAGAGTGCCGGCGACCTTGGCCCGGTAGGCGTCGACGAATGCCTGCGGGGACTCCCTGATGATCTGGTGGCGCTCCAGTTGTGCCCACTGGTGGGAGACGTCGGCGCCGGCCAGGTGCATCACACCGTCGAGTGGTGCTCCCCAGTGCGCCTCCGCCTCACGCACCGCGGACCGCAGCGCGACCGGGTCGGCCACGTCGAGCGCGTGGTAAGTCACCTCGCCCAAGGCACTCAGGTCGTTGAGGCGCTCCGCGCGCTCACCGCGGTCGGCGCGGCCCCGGCCGATCAGGAGCAACTTCGCGCTGTGGGCGGCCAGGAGATACTCCGCGACGGGGTGGGCGACGCCCCCGAGGCCACCGGTGATCAGGTAGCGCCCACCGGTGACGAACGCGTCACCGCCCCGGTCGTCCAGCGCGATCGTTCGCAGCCGGGGCACCAAACGGCGCGTGCCTCGGTGGGCGACGAGGTCGTCGGCATCGGGGCAGGCGAGTTCCGTGACGATGGCGGCGGCTCTGTCCGCGGGGTCGGCCACGTCCAGTTGACGGACGGACGGCAGCGCTCGCTCGACCGCGGCCGTCCGTACGAGGCCGGGGAGGCTCGCCGCGGCGAGGGTGAGCGTATCGCCCTCCGCCGTCCACAGACCGCCGCTCGTGACGACCAGGAGCGGGGGCACACTGTCGCGTGCCGCAAGCCCCTGGAGCAGCCGCAGCACGTCGAGTGCCACCTGCTGGGCGTCGGTTCCCTCCGCCAGATGGACGACGGCACCGGTCGGTCCGGCCGGCGGGAGACTGCCGGCCGGGAGGACGGCGAGCTCGGGGACGCCAGGGGTGGAGGCGAGTTCCTCCGCGAGGGCTTCGGAGACCAGCCACGGTCCGGGGGGCAGCGCACCGCTTTCGGCTGGGCTGTCGATCCAGGTGCGCTCGAAATACCATGGTGCGTCCGCCTCGTCGCACCACTCGGCGTACCTGCCGTCGTCGAGGTCGGCGATGAGCTGGGCACGCTGGATCTTGCCGCTTCCTGTCTTGGGGAAGTCGTCCCGCTCCACCGGGATCACCAGATCGGGCTGGAGACCCAACGCCTCGGCCACCCGCGCCTTGATGGCGGCGATCGTGTCGTGGACCGAGGTCCGGTCGTCCGAAGTCGGGACGAAGAAGATCACCAGTTTGTCGGTGCTGTCTCCCGCGCCGGACCAGCCGCAAGCGGCTACGTAGGTGACTTCGGTGCCCTCTGCCTGCTCCGCGATGGACTCCACGTCGTAGCTCAGGATGTTGGCGCCCTGAACGATGATGAGGTCCTTTTCCCGGCCGGTGATGGTGAGCCGGCCCTCGTGCAGGAAGGCGAGGTCCCCCGTGCGGAACCAGCCGTCGGAGGTGAACGCCTCGCTGTTCGCCTGCTCGTTGCGGAAGTAGCCGTCCATGATCGTCGGCCCCGTGACCTGGAGCCGTCCCACATGGTCCTCGGGCAGGAGGGCGCCATCCGCGTCGACGATGCGCAGCCTCACGCCCGGAATCGGCGGTCCGACCTCGGTGAACGTGACGGCATCGGCTTCGGTGGACCACCTCAGCGCCCCACCGAGGGATGCCTTGTTCACCCGCAGTCGGCCTACGTGCGGGTTCCCGGCGTGCAGCGTCGAGTACGCCACCCCCGAGCTGGTCTCCGACATCCCCCAGCACGGACGCATCGCGTCGGCCGGCAGCCCGTGGGCTGTCAGAAGTTCGATGAACACATCCGCGGTCCGGCTGACGACGGCCTCGCCCGCGTTGCACAAGTGCCTCAGTGTCGACAGGTCCCATGAGCGTCCGGACATCGCGGTCATGCGCTCGTTGACGAGTGCGAAGGCGAAGTTCGGGGCCCAGGTGTTGGTGACGCCGTATCGGTCGATCCAGTCGAGCCAGCGCGTCGGCTCTGCCAGGAAGGCGTCGATGGTCGCGTTGATGTGCCGGCAACGCAGCACCACGTCCCGGACGTTGTACATGACGATGCCGCCGACGTGATCGAGGGGCATCCAGTTGAGTGCGACCTCGTCCGCGTCGAAACCGTTCGCGGCAGCGGTGGCCCGGGTGCGGGCCAGGATGCTGCGGCTGGCGTGGCGGACCACCTTCGGCACGCCGGTGCTGCCGGAGGTGAGCAGGTGCACGGCCGGGCTGTCCGGTGTCGCCGGGAACCAGTCCGTGCTCTGTGGGCCGTCGTTCAGCTCCTCGAACACGGCCATGCGCAGATCGTCGGTATCCCACAGAGCGGACAGCCTGGCCACCGCCGGGGCGAGGGAGGCGTCGGTGAGGACGAGCGGCCGGTCCAGAAGCTCCCAGGCGTTGCGGAGCTTGGTGGTCACGGCGTTCTCGCGGTCGTAACCGGGTGCGGCGCCCACCGGTGTTGGCAGGTAGCCGCCCAGGACGCAGGCCCAGAAAGCCGAGACGAAGGCACGGTTGTCGTTGAACTGGAACAGCACGGCGTCACCGGGGTTGATGCCGGTGGTGCGCAGACCCGTGAGCAGCCGCTGGGCCTCCGCGAGCAACTCGGGGTAACTCTGGAAGTACTCGCCGTCGCCCGTCAGGTAGACGGTCCCCTGATCCGGGGCGAGTGCGGCGGCGAGCCGGAGGGCCTCCTGCAGGGTGGCCGGGAACTCGGGGTCCGCCGGCAGCTCGCCGCCGTACGCGACGGCCGGCGCTCCGCCTGTCGGGGCCGGGGCGTCCGGGGTGCGGGGCGCGGCGGAACGCACCCGGTCGAGCCGGGCCTCCCGGCGCATCAGCGGTACCGCCTCGCGGACCCCCGGGACGGATTCTGCTGCCGCCCGCAGGAGGTTCTCGGCCTCGTGCCTGGGTGTCGTCATCGGTTCCGCTCCCCCTGACCGGCGTGCGCGGGCTCACGGCCCAGCAGCGTGCCGCTGAGGGTCGCGGTGAGCTCGGCGGCGGAGTCGTTGAGATAGAAGTGGCCGCCGTGGAAGACCTCGGCCGAGAACGGGCCGGTGGTCTGCGACCTCCACGCCCGGAGGGCGCTGAGGGGCACGCGCGGGTCAGTGTCCCCGCCGAGCGCGGTGATCGGTACGGAAAGCGGCTCGCTGGGGCGATGCCGGTGGTTCTCCCAGAGGGTGAAGTCGGCGCGCAAGGTCGGCAGCAGCAGATTCATCAGGGCGGGGTCGGTGAACACTCCGTCCGACGTGCCCTCCAGGTCCCGCAACGCCGCGGTGAACTCGTCGTCGGACAGTCGGTGCAGCTCCGGCGCGACCTCGCCCGCGCCCGGGGCCGCCTGCCCGGACAGGAACAGATGTCCGGGCTGGGTGCCCCGCTTGCGCAGCGCCCTGGCCAGTTCGAACGCCAGCAGCGCACCACCGCTGTGGCCGAAGAACGCGTACGGGCCCTGAAGGTAAGGCCGCAGGGCCACCGCGACCGCACGGACAGCGACATCCACTGAGGCGGGACGCGGCTCGCCGACGCGGTCCTCGCGACCGGGCAGTTGCACGGCCACGACTTCGACTTCGGACGGGAAAAGCGCCGGCCATCCGGCGAATGCGCTCGCTCCGGCTCCCGCGTGCGGAAAGCAGAAGAGACGGAGCTTCCGGTTCGCCCGTCCGGCACGACGAATGTAGGGAGTTTCTGCGATGAGCCTGTCAGACATGACCGAGCCGCCTCAGAATCTGCGGGACAACAGGAATACCCAGCACGGTAATGGGCACTCTTATCGGTCCTCTATTACAGATTTTTCCGGGGCGCATTCAAGGGGCGTCCTAAGACGCATGGCTATCTCGCGCAGTACGTCCGGCTCCAGCAAGCCGTCGTGATCACAGTCGAACGAGGTAACAGCCAGCTTTCCGTCCACATAGGGGCTCCAATGTGCCGCCAGCTTCGCGGCCCCCTCCTCGCCGCCCGAGGTGAACAGGGCGACCTCGCCCTTGAAGGTGGTGGGACGGTGGGCGGTGACCACCATGATGGTGTTGATCATCACGTCGAAGAGCCGCTCGTCGGCCGCACCGCCGAGGATCTCCCCCACCAGGCCGAGACCCCGCGCCCGCTGCTCCGCCTCGTCACCGCGGTCATGCGGGTCTCCGCCCGCGTCGTCGCTCAGCCGGGCGAGCACGTCGGCCGCGGTGAGCAGCCGGTGCTCCTCCACCGGGCCTTCCTGGCCGGGGTCCCCTGGTCTGGCGTCCATGATGGCCAGCAGAGCCACCTCCTCGCCCTGCTCCTGCAAGGCGGTGGCGATGGCATGCGCGAGGTTGCCTCCGGTCGAGTACCCCAGCAGGTGATACGGGCCGCGCGGCTGCACTGCCCGTATCTGCTCGACGGCCTCGAGGGCCCATACGGCCAGCGAGTCGGGCAGTGGTCCCGGGCCGTCGAGGCCCCACGCCTGCAGACCGTGAAGTCCCACGTCCTCGGGGAGCCCGCGCAGGAGCCCGGCGTAGCACCAGCTCAGGCCGAGTGACGGCGGGGCGCAGAACAGGGCGGGGCGATCGCCACCACGGCGCAGCACCACCATGGGTCCAGTGTCGTCGGCACGATCGATCCGCTCGGCGAGGAGGCCGGGAGTGGGCGCCTCGAAGAGAGTGCGCACGTCGACCTCGGCCTCAAGCGCGCCGCTGATCCGGGTGACGAGACGCATCGCGAGCAGCGAGTGGCCACCGGCGTCGAAGAAGTTGGCGTCGACCCCGAACCGGGGCAGTTCGAGCGCTTCCGCGAAGAGGCCGCAGAGCAGTTCCTCGCGCAGGCTGCGCGGGTCGCGCCCGCTCGTCACCGCCGTGACTTCCGGCACGGGCAACGCCTTGCGGTCCAGCTTGTTGTTGGGACTCAGCGGTAGGCGCTCGAGCACCACCACCACGCCCGGCACCATGTGCGACGGCAGCACCTCGGCGAGCCGGCCGCGCAGCTCCCGGGGATCAGGCCGTGCGCCGGCCTCCGGGACGGCGTAGCCGACGAGCCGGTCGCCATGGACGGCCGCGGCGGCGTGGCTCACCTCGGGCTGCTCGGCGAGCGCGGCCTCGATCTCACCGAGTTCGATGCGCAGGCCGCGCAGCTTCACCTGCGTGTCCGACCGGCCCACGAACACCAGATGACCGTCACGGTCCCAGCGGACGACATCACCGGTGCGGTACATCCGGCCTCCGGACGCGAACGGGTTCGCGACGAACCGCTCGGCGGTCAGGGTGGGCCGGCGCAGGTAGCCGCGGGCCAGACCGGGCCCGGTCGTGTACAGCTCCCCCGCCACACCCGGCGGGACGGGCCGGAGGTACCGGTCGAGCACGTACACCCCGGCGTTGGCGATGGGCCTGCCGATCGGGACCGGCTGCCGGCCCGGCGAGTCGTGCACCCAGGACGCCACGTCCACGGTGGCCTCAGTCGGACCGTAGGCGTTGACGAGTCTGCGGCCCTCGGCCCAGTACGCGATCGCGTCCGCCGGGGGGACGTCGCCGCCGGTGATGATCGTCCGCAGGGCGGGCAGCGCTGTGCGCGGCAGGCCGGACAGCACGGCCGGCGTGAGGTGCGCGTGGGTGATACGGCGATCGGCCAGGAACTCGGCGAGTTCTTCGCCCGCCAGGGCGCCCGGCGGGATCACCAGGCAGGAGCCGGTGAGCAGGGCGAGGCACAGCTCGGAGACGCTCGCGTCGAAGCTCGGGGAGATCAGCTGTGCGACGCGGTTGCCGGGCCCGGCCCCGTAGCGCTCCGCCTGGTTGGCGCACAGCCCCGCGATGCCGTGGTGCGACACCACGACGCCCTTGGGCCGGCCCGTCGACCCGGAGGTGTAAATGACGTACGCGGCGTCCTTGAGGTGCCGGGGGACCACCGGTTCCTCGTCGGGAAGCGCGACGGGAACCGGGAAGGAGCCGGGTGTGAGCTCGCACACCGGGCGGGCGTCATCGAGCATGAACGCGACGCGCTCGGCCGGGTAGTCCGGGTCGACCGGCAGGTAGGCGGCTCCGGCCTTCAACGTCGCCAGGACGGCGACCACCAGATCGGCCGAACGGGGCAGCCTCAGCGCGACGATCTCACCGGGCAGGGCCCCCCGCTCACGCAACAGGTGCGCGAGCCGGTTCGCGCGGAGGTCCAGCTCGGCGTAGCTGAGCGTCTCGGCGCCGTCCTGTACGGCGGGATGGTCCGGGAAGGCGGCCACCTGCCGGGCGAAGAGCTCCGTCCAGGTGAGCGGGGGCACCGCGCGAGCGGTGTCGTTCCACTCCTCCAGGACCAGCTTGCCCAGGCCGGGGCCCAGGACGTCGAGACGCTCCAACGGTGTGTCGGGCTCGGCCACGGCCGCGGCGAGCAGCCGGACCAGGGAGTCCGCCAGGCCGCGAGCGGTTTCCGGGTCGAACAGGTCGGCGGCGTACCGCACGATCCCGTCAAGCCCCGAGGTCTCGTCCTCCTCCAGGACGAAGGCCAGATCCACCTTCGCGGACTCGGTGTCGACCTGCTCCCCGGCGACGACCAGACCCGGGAGCTGGGGCTCTGAGACTTCGAGGTTCTGCAGGGTGAGCATCACCTGGAACAGAGGATGGTGGGCCGGTGAGCGCGTCGGGTTCAGCGCCTCGACGAGCCGCTCGAAGGGGACGTCCTGGTGGGTGAACGCGGCCAGGTCGGTCTCCCGTACCCGGTCGAGAAGCTCGTGCAGGGACGGGCTGCCCGAGACATCGGTGCGCAGGACGACCGTGTTGACGAAGAAGCCGACCAGATCGCGGGTGGCCTCCTCGTCGCGCCCGGCGATCGCGCAGCCCAGCGGGATGTCCGAGCCGCTCCCGTACCGGGACAGCAGGGCGGCGACGGCTGCCTGCACCACCATGAACACGCTCACGTGCCGCCGGCGGGCCAGGTCGACGACGGCGCGGTACAGGCCGGGCCCGATCGTCAGCGGCACCGATCCACCGCGGTGGCTGAGAACGGCGGGCCGGGGGCGGTCGAGGGGGAGGTCTAGCAGGTCGGGGGCGCCCGCGAGGGTGTCGCGCCAGAACGCGGTCTGGCGCGCCAGCACGCTGTCCGGGTCGCTCTCCTCTCCGAGGACCTCCTGCTGCCAGAGAGCGTAGTCGGCGTACTGCACCGGAAGCGGTGTCCAGCGCGGAGTACGCCCGGCGCGGCGTGCCCCGTAGGCAGTGGCCAGATCGCGCAGCAGCGGCCCCGTCGACCAGCCGTCGCTGACGATGTGATGGACGAGCAGGAGCAGGACGTGGTCTCCCTCGCTCCGGGTGAAGAGCCAGCAGCGGATGGGCAGCTCGCGGTCGAGCTCGAACGCGTACCCGGCAGCTGCGGCGACGTCGTCGCCCGGCGCTTCCACCAGAACGGGTTCCGCGGTCACGATCCGCTGGTACGGCACGCCCCCTTCGTCCCCGAAGACAGTGCGCAGGCTCTCATGCCGGTCCACCACGTCGGCGAGGGCAGCTCGCAGCGCGGACCGGTCGACCCGACCGGTGAGCCGCAGCGCCAGCGGGACGTTGTACGTGGGCGACGGGCCCTCGAAGCGGTACATGAACCACAGACGGCGCTGGGCAGCCGACAGGGGCACCCGCTCGGGCCTCGGTCGCGGGGTCAGCGGGGGCCGGGACCGGTCGACGGCCGGTGCCGACTCGGCGATCCGCGCGGCGAAACCGGCGACACTGGGTGCCTCGAAGAGAGTCCGGATGCCGACGTCGACGCCGAGTTCGTCCCGGACGCGGGCGACGACCCGGGCGGCGAGCAGCGAGTGCCCGCCGAGATCGAAGAAGACGTCGTCGATGCCGACCGAGGGCACGCCCAGGCTCTCGGCGAAGATCGCGCACAGGGCTTCCTCCCGGGCGTCCCGGGGGCCCTGGGCGGACGTGATCGTCGCCTCGGGTTCCGGCAAGGCCTCCCGGTCCAGCTTCCCGTTAGCGGTGAAGGGCAGTTGCTCCATCGCCACGTACGCGGACGGCGCCATGTACTCGGGAAGCCGTTCGGCGACGTACGTCCTCACCGCCGCCAGATCTGTCCCGGCCGGCGTCACGTACGCCACCAGGCGTTTGTCCCCCGGCCTGTCCTCACGCAGCACGACAGCCGCGTGCGACACGTCCGGGTGCTTGCCGACGGCCGTCTCGACCTCACCCAGCTCGATCCGGAAACCCCGCAGCTTCACCTGATGGTCGACACGGGCGACGAACTCCAGTTCGCCGTGGCGGTTCCACCGGCCGAGGTCCCCGGAGCGATACATGCGTGCCCCCGGGGGGCCGTACGGGTCCGCGACGAACCTGGCCGCGGTGAGGCCGGGCCGGTTGAGGTAGCCGCGGGTGACCAGATGGCCGGCGATGTAGAGCTCGCCCGTCACCCCGGCCGGCAGCGGCCGCAGTTCCGCGTCGAGCACGTACATCCGGGTGTTCCAGACCGGGCGGCCGATGGTGATGACACCACTGGGGACGGCGTCGCCGGGGGCGATGCGGAACTCGGTGCAGCCCACGGTCGTCTCCGTGGGCCCGTACTCGTTGACGACGGTCACGCCGGGGTGCCGGCGGCGCCATTCGTCGAGCAGTTCGCCCATCAGCGACTCCCCTCCGAGTACGAGTTGCTCGGCGGGGGAGAACGCCTCTGGGAGGTTCAGCAGCAGCGAGAGGTGGCTCGGGGTGGCCTTGACGAAGGCGGGACGCGTGCCAGGGGCGTCGCCGTTCAGGTCGACGAGGTCCACGGTGCCACCCGCGGTCAGGGGCGCGAAGACACCGGTGACGGTGAGGTCGAAGGAGATCGGCGAATGCACGAGTGCGCCGCGCTCCACGGAGTCGTAGGCGTCCCGGGCCCACGACAGGTACGAGTTGAGCGAGCGGTGCTCGACCACGACGCCCTTCGGCAGGCCGGTGGAGCCAGAGGTGAAGATCACGTACGCGGCGGCGCTGTCCGGCACGAACCCGGGCAGAGGTCCCTCCCGTTCCGTGTGCGCGGGAAGGTCCGCGTCCAGGTGGAGACGTGGACGTGTGCCGGGGAGGCCGGCCGCACTGGTGGTCAGCACGAGCACCGGATCCACGTCGTCGAGCACGAAGGCGAGCCGGTCCGCGGGGTGCTCCGGGTCCAGCGGCAGGTAGGCCGCCCCGGCCCGGAACACGGCGAGCACCGCCACCACCAGATCGACGGACTTCGGCAGGGCGATGGCCACGAACGTCTCCGGTCCTGCGCCCCGTGCGACCAGGATTTCAGCCAGTCGTTCGACGCGGTCCGCCAGTTCGCGGTACGTGACGCGGTCGTCGCCGCACACCACGGCGGTGGCCCCGGGGGTCCGGGCCGCCTGGGCGGTGAACAACTCCGGCACCGTCGTGCGGGGCACGTCGTGCCCCGGGTCGTTCCAGCCGACCAGAACGCTGTGGCGTTCTTCCTCCGACAGGATCGGCAGGTCACCGACCGGGAGGCCGGGGTCGGCCGCGGCCGCGGTGAGCAGACGGACCAGACGGTCGGCCATCGCCTGCACGGTCTCGGCGTCGAACAGGTCCGTCGCGTACTGGATCGCACCCCGCAGACCGTCCGGACGGCCGTCCTCGGTGTGCTCCTCAGCGAGGAAGAAGGACAGGTCGAGCTTGGCGGTGTCCGCGCCGATTTGCTCGCGGACCACGTCGAGGCCGGCCATGTCGAAGTCCCCGCCCGCCGTGTTGGCGAACGTCAGCATCACCTGGAACAGCGGGTGGTGGGCGAGGGACCTGGCCGGGTTGACCACCTCGACCAGCCGCTCGAACGGCACGTCCTGGTGCGAGTACGCGGCCAGGTCGGCGGTGCGGACACGGCGCAGCAACTCGGCGAAGGACGGGTCGCCGGAGACATCGGTACGCAGCACCAGGGTGTTGACGAAGAAACCGACGAGATCGTCCAGCGTCTCGTCCGTACGGCCGGCGATCGCCGTGCCCAAGGTGATGTCGGTGCCCGCTCCCATTCGGGTCAGCAGGGTCGCGATGCCGGCCTGGACCACCATGAAAACGCTCGCCTGTTGGGCCCTGGCCAGCGCCACGAGCAACGCGTGGGTGCCGGCGGGCAGGTTCAGCTCCACGACACCACCACCGTTACCCACGACCGCCGGACGCGGGCGGTCGGTGGGCAGTTCGAGCAGTTCCGGGGAACCGGCCAGCGCAGTTCGCCAGTAGGCGAGTTGCTGGGCGATCAGGCTTTCGGGGTTCTCCTCTCCGGCGAGAAGTTCGTGCTGCCACAGGGCGAAGTCCGCGTATTGCACACGCAGGGCCGGCCACGTGGGACTCTCACCGGCGCGGCGGGCCGCGTAGGCGGTGGCGAGGTCGCTCGCGAGCGGGGCGGCGGACCAGCCGTCGCCGGCGATGTGGTGCATGAGCAGGAGCAGGGTGTGCTCGTCGGGGCCGGACTCGAAGAGCGTGACGCGCAGCGGGGCTTCCCGTTCGAGGCGGAAGGCGTATCCGGCCGCCGCGTCGAGGGCCTGCGGGGAGAAGGGTTCCACTCTCAGCTCGACCTCGGGAGGCAGGACGTGCTGGTAGGGCGAGCCCGCGAAGTCGGGGAAGGTGGTCCGCAGGGCCTCGTGCCGTTCGACGACGTCGGTGAGCGCGGCCCGCAGCGCGGAACGGTCCAGCCGGCCGGTCAGGCGCAGCACGATCGGCAGGTTGTAGGTGGCGGCAGGACCCTCCAGCCGGTACAGGAACCAGAGACGTCGCTGCGCGTACGACAGTGGCGGGTGGTCGGGGCGTGAGCCGACGAGGATCGGCGGACGGGCACCGGCCGCCGTGTCGAGGCGGAGAGCGATCCCGGCTGGGGTCGGTGCCTCGAACAGCGCCCGGACCGGCAGCTCGACGGCGAACGTGGTGCGAATACGGCTGACCAGCCGAGTAGCGAGCAGCGAGTGCCCGCCCAGTGCGAAGAAGTCGTCGTCGACACCGGCCCGCCGCAGTCCGAGCACCTCTGCGAACAGCCCGCAGAGGATTTCCTGCTGTGGCGTCGCCGCGTCCCTCGCCGCCGGATCGGCGGCGAACTCGGGGGCGGGCAGTGCCGCGGTGTCGAGCTTGCCGCTGGGGGTCAGCGGCAGGGCGTCGAGAAGCACGATCGCGCCGGGTACGAGCACCTCGGGCAGTCTCGCGGCGAGGTGCTCCCGCACCGTGCGGATCAGGTCGTCACCGATCCGGTCGTCACGGGGAACGACGTAGGCGACGAGACGCTCGTCCAGCGCGGTGACGGCGGCCTGCCCCACCTCCGGCAGTTCAGCCGCCGTGGCCCGGATCTCGTCGAGCTCGATCCGGACCCCCCGCACCTTGACCTGGCGGTCGGCGCGGCCGGCGAACTGGAGCGAGCCGTCGGTGTTCCATCGCCCCAGGTCGCCGGAGCGGTACATCCGCGCCCCTGCCGGGCCGAACGGATTGGCCACGAAGCGCTCCGCGCTCAGGCCCGGCCGGTTCAGATAGCCGTGCGCGAGTTGGGCGCCCGCGAGGTAGAGCTCGCCCACGACACCGGGCGGAACCGGTCGCAGCGCCGCGTCGAGTACGTAGACGCGGGTGTTCCACACGGGGAAGCCGATGGGCGCGTTGCCCTGGTCCCACTCCTGGCCACCGTCCCAGGCCGTGACGTCGACGGTGGCCTCGGTCGGGCCGTACAGGTGGTGGAGGGGAACGTCGAGCATGTCGCGGAAGCTCTGCCACAGGTCCGCCGGCAGGGCCTCGCCGCCGCAGAAGACACGGCGCAGGCTGGTGCAGTCGGCGAGCTGCGGTGTCTGCACGAACGCCGCGAGCATGGCGGGGATGAAGTGGGCCGTGGTCACGCGTTCGGTCCGGATCAGCTCGGCAAGGTACTCGGGATCGCGGTGCCCGTCCGGCTTGGCGAGCACTATCGCGGCCCCCCGCAGCAGCGGCCAGAAGAGCTCCCACACCGACACGTCGAAACTGGTGGCGGTCTTCTGGAGCACTCGGTCGTCGGCCGACAGAGCGTAAGCACGCTGCATGCCGTCGAGCCGGTTGAGGGCCGCGGTGTGCGGGATGACGACCCCCTTGGGACGGCCGGTCGACCCGGAGGTGTACATGACGTACACCGGGTGGAAGGGGCGCAGCGGACGGAGCCGGTCGGCATCTGTGAGCGGTGTGTCCTCGTACCCCGTGATGTCCGTACCGGCCAGGTACGGGCCGTCCAGCACACAGATCGGAGTGGCGTCGGCGAGCATGTGGGCGATGCGCTCGGCCGGGTACCCGGCGTCCACGGGAAGGTACGCCGCGCCCGTCTTCACGATCGCGAGCAGTCCGACCAGGAGGTCCACCGAGCGGGGCAGGGCGAGTGCCACGAGTTCGCCCGGCCCCGCCCCCCTGCCGATGAGGTGGCGTGCCAGCCGGTTGGCACGTGCGTGCAGTTCCCCGTACGTGAACTCCTCGCCCTCCAGGACCAGGGCCACCCGGCCGGGGGTACGGGCCGCCTGGACTTCGAGCAGCTCGGGCAGGACGGTGGCGGGCAGTTCGAGATCTGTGGCGTTCCACGTCTCGACGACCTGTTCCCGCTCGGCGGGCAGGGTCACCTCGATGCGGCCGACGGGAAGGTCGGGGTCGGTGGCGACTGTTTCGAGGACCTGGAGGAACCGGGCCGCGATGGCGCTGCCCTGCTCCCTGTCGAACTGTTCGGGACGGATGTCGAGCCGGACGACGAGCCGGTCTCCCGCGATGCCGGTGATGAGGCTGAGCGGGTAGTGGGTCGCGCCGCCACCGTCCATGTCGGCGATCCTGAGCGTGGCCTCCGGTCCCTTCCCGGCCTCGTCGAAGGGGTAGTTCTCGAAGACGAGGATCGAGTCGAAGAGCTCCCCCAGGCCAGCCGCCCGCTGGATCTCGGCGAGGCTGACGTGATGGTGGTCGAGCAGGTCGCCCTGCCGGCGCTGCAGGGCGCCAACGGCCTCGGCGAACGGTACGGCGGGGTCCAGCCCGACGCGTACCGGGATGGTGTTGATGAACGAGCCGATCATGTCCTCGACGCCGGGCAGGTCCGCCGGGCGGCCGGAGACCGTGGCGCCGAAGACGACATCGCTGCGGCCGGTGAGCTGCCCGAGCACCATCGCCCAGGCGCCCTGTACCAGATTGTTCACGGTCAGGCCCCGCTCGGCCGCCACCCGGACCAGTCGGCTCGTGGTCTGCGGCGGCAGTTCGGCGGCGATCCGCTCGGGCAGCACCGTGCCCGCGGGGGCTCCGGGGGCCACCGTGGTCGGCCCGTCGAGGCCGGCGAGCGCCGTCCGCCACGCCTCGACGCCGGCATCCGCGTCCTGCCGGGCGAGCCAGCCCAGGTATTCCCGGTACGGGGTGACCCGAGGCAGGCCGTCGGTGCCGCCCCCCGCCTCGTAGACCGCGAAGAGCTCGTCGACCAGCAGGGGAGCCGACCAGCCGTCGAGCAGGATGTGGTGGTTGGTCACCACCAGCCGATGGTCTCGCGGACCGAGGTGGACCAGAGCGAACCGGATCAGCGGCGGCCGGCCGAGGTCGAACCGGGTGGCCCGTTCGGTCGTCAGGAACACGTCCAGCTCCTCGGCCCGGAGGGTCGACTCGGACCACCCGGGCTTCACGTCCCGGGGGATGATCTGCATCGGCCGGCCGTTGGCCCGCAGCCGGAAACCCGCCCGGAGGTTGGCGTGCCGGCGCAGGACGGCTTCCGCACTGCGGCGCAGCAGGGCTCCGTCCACCTCACCGGACAGCTCCAGCACGAGCTGGGTGTTGTAGACGTCCACCGCCTCGTCGTCGTAGAGGGAGTGGAAGAGCAGCCCCTCCTGCAACGGTGTCAGGGGCAGTACGTCCTCGAGCCGTGAGCGCTTCATTACCAATCCCCCAGTTCAGCCTCAAGGCTGTCGATCTCGCTTTGTGACAGGTCGTCGCTCAGGTCTGACGGCGTCAGTCCGACCGCGTCCGGCCGCTCGTCCGCGAGGGCCGTGAGCGCGTCGAACCACCCCTGGGCCAGCCCCCGTACCTCGGACTCCGCAAGCAGTCCGGAGGCCCAGGCCCAGGTGGCGACGAGGCGCGGACGGCCCTCGTGGCTCTCGGTGACCGCGGTGATCTCGATCGCGTGTGTCATCGCCATCTCGGGGGACCTCGGCGCGGGGGTCGGCCCGTCGACGGTCTGCCAGTCATCCGCGTCATCGCCGTCGGTGTAGCGGCCCAGGTAGTTGAAACCGATCTGCGGCGAGACGTCCAGACCGGTCTCATCTGTCAGGTGACGCAGGATGCCGTACCCGACACCGTTGTCCGGGAACGCTCGCAACTGCTCCTTGACCGCCTTGAGCCGGTCGATGGGCAGGCGGCCCTCCGGAGTGAGCCTGACGGGGTAGAGGCTGGTGAACCAGCCGACCGTCCGTGAGGTGTCCACCCCGTCGACGATGTGTTCCCGGCCGTGGCCTTCGAGGTCCACGAGGACCGGTCCGGCTCCGCGGTGCCCGACGACCGCCGTCGCCAGCCCGCACAGCAGTGCGTCCGTGATGCTGCCGTTGACGCTCGCCGGCACCCTGGTGAGCAGCGCCTCGGTGACGTCCGGTTCCAGGGTGAGCTCGATCTCCCTGCTGGTGGCGGCGGTGTCGATCGCCGGGTCCAGCCGACGGGTGCCCAGGAGCGGCTCCGGGGTAGCGGCGATCTCCCGCCACACCGGGAGCTCGGCCCGCCGGTCCGCCGCGTGCAAGTGTCCGGACCAGGTCCGGTACGACGTGGCGACGGGAGCGAGCGCCGGGGCCCGGCCCGCGGATGCCGCCTCGTACGCGGCGGCGAGATCGGGCAGCAGAATCTGCCACGACACCGCGTCGACGATCAGGTGGTGCAGGACGATCAACAGCGTGCCCGGCGTGTCGGGTCCGGCGTCGAACCAGACGAAGCGTGCGACCTCACCCGTCGCCGGGGCCAGTTCCCGGCGGGCCGCCTCCGCGGCTCGATCGTCGTCCGGCTCGGCCCGCCTGACCGGGACCGGTACGGTTCCGCGCTCGCGCACCTCGTACGTCCCGTCCGGGTGGTGGCGCAGGCGCAGGAGGTCGTGGTGGTCGGTCAGGGCTTGAACGGCTTGGTCCAGTGCCTGTTCGTCGAGGCCGGCCGGGACGCGTACGGTCATCGACTGGTTGAAACCGTCGGTGGCCTCGTACCGCTCCAGCCAGCGCATGATCGGCGTGGGCCGGAAGGTGCCCGTGCCCGCGTCCCGGTCCTCCGCCGCCGCCGGAACCGCTGTGGCCGCCTGAGCCAGAAGGGCCGGGGTGCGCTCCTTGAAGATGTCGCGGGCCGAGACCAGCAGCCCGCCCGCGCGGGCCCGGCTGACCACCTGGATCGACATGATGCTGTCGCCCCCGAAGTCGAAGAAGTCCGCGTCGGGGCTGACGGCGGGCAGGTCGAGGACGTCGGCGAAGATCTCGCAGAGCAGTTCCTCGCGTGCGTCGGCGGGACGGCGGCCAGTGCCGGCGGAGGTGGGCCCCTGCGGTGCGGGGAGCGCCGCCCGGTCGACCTTGCCGTTCGGCATCAGCGGGATGTTGTCGAGAACGACGAGGGCAGAGGGGAGCATGTGACCCGGCAGCCCGCTCGCGATGCGCGCCCTGACGGTCACCGGGTCCGCGTCGCCAACGTAGTAGGCGACCAGGCGCCGGTCGCCCGGACGGTCCTCGCGGACCAGGGCGGTCGCCCGGCTCGCGCCGGGCACCGCGTTGAGGGCGCTCTCCACCTCGCCGAGCTCGATGCGGAATCCCCGCAGCTTCACCTGGGAGTCGGCCCGGCCCAGATAGGACAGTTCCCCCTCGTCCGTCCACCGGACCAGATCCCCGGTGCGGTACATCCGGGTCCCCGCCGGGCCGAAGGGATCAGGAAGGAACCGTTCGGCCGTGAGTGAGGGGCGCCCGAGATAGCCGCGGGCCAGGCCCGCGCCGGCCACGTACAGCTCACCGGCGACACCGGGGGCCACCGGGCGCAGGGCCCCGTCCAGCACGTACACCCGTGTCCCCACGATGGGACGGCCGATCGGCGGTACCGACCCGCCCGACAACGGCGCGCTCATCGTGGCGCACACGGTCGTCTCTGTCGGGCCGTACGCGTTGATCATGCGGTGTTCCGCCGTCCAGCGGGCCACCAGCTCCGGCGGGCACGCCTCGCCCGCCACGACGACCGTCGCACCGGCCGGCAGGGCACCCTCAGGCAGCACCGCCAACGCCGTCGGTGGCAAGGTCACATGCGTCACGGCCCGTTCGGCGCACAGCGCAGCCAGGTCGGGTCCCGGCATCAGCCGCTCCGCCGGCGCCACCACCAGAGTCGCCCCGGACAGCAGCCCCATCACGATCTCCCAGGCCGTCGCGTCGAAGCTCAGCGCGGCGAACTGAAGTACCCGGCTGCCCGGCCCCACCCCGAACGCGTCCTGCTGTGCCCGGGCCAGGGAAGCGATACCACGGTGCGGTACGACCACCCCCTTGGGACGTCCCGTCGACCCCGACGTGTAGATGACATAGGCCGGGTGCTCGGGGTCGAGGCGCACCTCGGGGGGCAGCTCACCGGTGAGTTCCAGATCGTCGACCAGCACCGCCGGTACTGCGGGGTCGCCCAGCCCCGGCAGCGTGGCGCTGTCGGTCACCAGCAGCACCGGCCGGGAGTCCGACAGCATGTACGCCACCCGCTCCGCCGGATAACCCGGGTCCACCGGCACATACGCACCACCGGCCCTGAGCACCGCCAGCAGGGACACCACCAGATCCACCGACCGCGGCAAGGCCACGGCCACCACGGACTCCGGCCCCACACCACACGAGGCAAGGTGACCGGCGAACGCGTCCACCCGCGCCGCCAGCTCACCGTACGACAACCCGGCACCCTCGAACTCCAGCGCCGGCGCCGAGGGATTTGCCGCCACCCGGGCAGCGAACAACTCAGGGAACGACTTCCACTCCTCCACCACCCCCGCCCCGGCAGCCCACTCCTCCAGCACACGACCGTGCTCGGCGGCCGACAGCACCCCGACCGCGGAGACCGGGCCGTCCACCTCCGCGAGCAGCCCCTCCAGCACCCGAACGAAACGCTCGGCCAGGCCCCGCGCGGTCGTCTCGTCGAACAGGTCCGACGAGTACTGGATCTCTCCGCTGAGCCCTTCGGAGCTTTCCTCCATGTGGAAGGTCAAGTCGAACTTGGCCACGTCGAGGTCGGCGCTCTCGACGCTGGCGTGGAGTCCGGGCAGGTCGAGTGTCGCCTCGGTGTTGTTGTCGAAGACGACCATCACCTGGAACAACGGATGATGCGCCATAGACCGCTGCGGGCTCAA
>NZ_JBIAFO010000019.1:71040-143898 GCF_042869355.1 Streptomyces sp. NPDC007088 | reverse complement strand
TTCCCGACTCTATCAGATCCTCGCGGTCCTGATTTCCTCGGTGCCTTTCCGGTTCCCGGTCCGGCCTTTCGGCTTTCCCGTTTCCCTTTCCGGCGAGTCCGACTTTATCAGAGGTTCTGAGTCGGACTTCCCGCCCTGTTCAGGGCTTCCAGCACACAAAGGTGCTGGGCTCCGAAGCGGCGGTGTTGCCAAACGTACTGGAGCGGGGCGCCCGGATGCAAATCCGGGCGCCCCGCTCCTGGCAACGCCGCTGACAGCGGGTCAGACCTCGACCACGACCGGCAGGATCATCGGGCGCCGGCGGTAGTTGTCCGACACCCACTTGCCCAGCGTGCGCCGGATCAACTGCTGGAGCTGGTGCGGTTCCACCACACCGTCCTGAGCGGACCTCTCCAGAGCCTCGTTGACCTTCGGGATCACCGCGCTGAAGGCCGAGTCCTCGATCCCGGAACCGCGTGCCTGGATGTGCGGGCCTCCGGTGATCTTGCCCGTGGTGGAGTCCACCACGACGAAGACCGAGATGATGCCCTCGTCCCCGAGGATGCGGCGGTCCTTCAGCGAGGTCTCCGTGACGTCGCCGACGGAGAGGCCGTCGACGTACACGTAGCCGGCCTGCACCTTGCCCGTGATCCGCGCCTTGCCCTTGATGAGGTCGACGACCACACCGTCCTCGGCGATCACGATGCGATCGTGCGGCACCCCGGTCAGGGCGCCCAGTTCCGCGTTGGCCCGGAGATGACGCCACTCGCCGTGTACCGGCATGAGGTTCTTCGGCTTGCAGATGTTGTAGAAGTACAGCAGCTCACCGGCCGAGGCGTGCCCCGAGACGTGCACCTTCGCGTTGCCCTTGTGGACGACGTTCGCGCCCCACCTCGTCAGGCCGTTGATCACGCGGTAGACCGCGTTCTCGTTGCCCGGGATCAGTGAGGAGGCGAGCACCACGGTGTCGCCCTGCACGATGCGGATCTGGTGATCACGGTTGGCCATGCGCGAGAGCGCGGCCATCGGCTCGCCCTGCGAACCGGTGCAGACCAGGACCACCTCTTCGTCCGGCAGGTCGTCCAGCGTCTTCACGTCGACGACGAGACCGGCGGGGACGCGCAGATAGCCGAGGTCACGGGCGATGCCCATGTTCCGTACCATCGAGCGCCCGACGAACGCCACCCGTCGGCCGTACTCGTGCGCGGCGTCCAGCACCTGCTGGATGCGGTGGACGTGGCTCGCGAAGCTCGCGACGATGATGCGCTTGCGCGCCGAGCCGAACACCTGACGCAGCACGTTCGAGATGTCGCGCTCGTGCGGCGTGAAACCGGGCACCTCGGCGTTGGTGGAGTCCGTCAGCAGGAGGTCGATGCCCTCCTCGCCGAGCCGCGCGAAGGTCGGCAGGTCCGTGAGGCGACGGTCCAGCGGAAGCTGGTCCATCTTGAAGTCGCCCGTGTGCACGACCATGCCCGCGGGCGTGCGGATCGCCACCGCCAGAGCGTCCGGGATGGAGTGGTTGACCGCGATGAACTCGCAGTCGAAGGGACCGATGCGCTCGCGGTTTCCCTCCACCACCTCCAGCGTGTACGGCCGGATGCGGTGCTCCTGCAGCTTCGCCTCGATCAGCGCGAGGGTCAGCTTCGAGCCGATCAGCGGGATGTCCGGCTTCTCGCGGAGCAGGTACGGCACCGCGCCGATGTGGTCCTCGTGGCCGTGCGTGAGGACGATGCCCTCGATGTCGTCGAGGCGGTTCCGGATCGAGGTGAAGTCCGGAAGGATCAGGTCGATTCCGGGCTGCTCCTCCTCAGGGAAGAGCACTCCGCAGTCGACGATCAGCAGTCGCCCGCCGAATTCGAAAACGGTCATGTTGCGGCCGATCTCACCGAGACCGCCGAGCGGCGTGACCCTCAGGCCGCCTTCGGCGAGCTTCGGGGGCGGGCCGAGTTCAGGGTGCGGATGACTCAAAAGACTCTCCTCAACCATGCGCGCCACGTGCCGGGGCACGTGGCGCGCATGACGTTTCGTGCTGTTGTCGTTGGCATGGTCGAGGCGCAGGCCGCGGACAGAAGGACTTCTGTCCGTTTTCTACACCTTCGCGCTTATTCGGTTATGAAGTCTGTGCGGTGAGTTCTACCCCGCCGGCCGCAAGATCGATCTTGAGCTGGGCGGTCTCCTCCGCCGACAGCTCGATCATCGGGAGCCGTAGCGGGCCGGCGGGGAGCCCCTGGAGGGTGAGCGCCGCCTTCGTCGTCATGACGCCCTGGGTGCGGAACATGCCCGTGAAGACGGGGAGCAGTCGCTGGTGGATCTCCGTGGCCTTCTGCACGTCGCCGGAGAGGTACGCGTCCAGCAGGGAGCGCAGCTCGGGCGTGACGACATGACCGACCACCGACACGAACCCGACGGCGCCGACCGACAGCAACGGGAGGTTCAGCATGTCGTCGCCCGAGTACCAGGCCAGGGGGCAGCGGGCGATGACCCAGCCGGCCCGCCCGAGGTCGCCCTTGGCGTCCTTGTTGGCGACGATCCGGGGGTGCTCGGCCAGCCGTACCAGTGTCTCCGTGTTGATCGGGACGCCGCTGCGCCCAGGAATGTCGTACAGCATGACCGGCAGCTCCGTGGAGTCGGCGATCGCCGTGAAGTGCCGGAAGAGCCCCTCCTGGGGGGGCTTGTTGTAGTACGGGGTGACCGTGAGCAGTCCGTGGGCGCCGACCGCCTGCGCCGAGCGGGCCAGTTCGATGCTGTGGCGGGTGTCGTTGGTGCCCACGCCCGCGATCACGTGGGCACGGTCGCCCACGGCCTCCAGTACCGCTCGTACGAGCTCGGTTTTCTCCGCGTCGCTGGTGGTGGGCGACTCTCCGGTGGTGCCGTTGATGACCAGGCCGTCGTTGCCTGCGTCCACCAGATGGGCGGCGAGCCGCTGCGCGCCGTCGAGGTCGAGATCGCCGTCCGCCGTGAAGGGCGTGACCATGGCGGTGAGGACCCGCCCGAAGGGGGTCTGCGGAGTGGAGGTCAAAGCCATGGGTAACACGCTACTCGCTGCTCGGCCCGGGATCGCCCCTCGGGGCTGCGGTGGCGGGTCCGGACGCCGCCCCGAACAGCTGAAATCCGGTCGTAGCGCACGCCTGGACGCGAGGGTGTCGTGAAGGGGACCCGGCGCTGCCTGCTCGGGGGTTCACGCAGCGCCGGGCCCGTTCGATCAGGCTAGTTGAACTTCTCGAAATGCCGCAATACGGACACTTCCCGGGGTCGGTCCGTACATCTGTGCCCGCCAGCCGGTCTTTTCCGTGGGGAAACCGGGTTCAGGGGGCCACGCGGCCGTTCTTGTTGAAGGCCGCGTGGGTGAGCGGCATGAGGCGCGCCCAGTGCTCCTCCATCCGCTCACCGACCATCTCGATCTCGCGCTGCGGGAAGGAAGGCACCGTGGCCAGCTCGTGCTGGGTCCGCAGGCTGAGGAAGTGCATGAGGGAGCGCGCGTTGCAGGTCGCGTACATCGACGAGAAAAGTCCGACCGGCAGGACCGCACGGGCGACCTCGCGGGCGATTCCGGCGGCGAGCATCTCCTGGTACGACTCGTACGCCTGCCGGTAGGAGTCCTCCATGACGCGTCCGGTCAGCTCGTGCTGGCCGGTGGTGCCCTCCGTGAACACGTACTTGCCGGGACGCCCCTCCTGGACGAGCTTGCGGGACTCACCGGGGACGTAGAAGACCGGCTGGAGCTCCCGGTAGCGACCCGACTCCTCGTTGTACGACCAGCCCACCCGGTGGCGCATGAACTCACGGAACACGAAGATCGGCGCGTTGATGAAGAAGGTCATCGAGTTGTGCTCGAAGGGGCTGCCGTGGCGGTCCCTCATGAGGTAGTTGATGAGGCCCTTGGACCGCTCGGGGTCCTTGGTCAGCTCGTCGAGCGACTGCTCGCCCGCAGTGGAGACCCGGGCCGCCCACAGCACGTCCGAGTCCGCGGCGGAGTGCTTCACCAGCTCGACCGTGATGTCGCCGCGGAACGTGGGTTTGGTGATCTCTGCGGGGGTCACCTGAGAAGTCTCAGACACCTGCGATGGTCCTTCCGGTCGTGTCACTCGGGCGGCGTCCACTGTACGGGCCGGTACTGACAACGATCCGCGACGCGGTGGTCCGCAACAATTTCTGCGAACTTCGGCGAAGCGGGCACCGATGGGACCTCTCGCTCGTCTGTCCGGGTGGAGCCGTCGCGTTCGCAAGACTGCGACGGAAGTACCGTGATACGTGATGTTCCCGACGAGTTTCCGAGGAGAAGCGCCTTCCATGTTCCGTCGGCGTGAGCCTGTTCCCTTTGCCTTCATCGCCGAAGCAGAGAAGTTCCGCAGTAACGTCACACCGCCGCCTCGCGAGCGCGCCAGCAGAGGGCAACTGCTGGGACGGGTCCTGGTCGGCCTGACCGTCGCCGCCGGCTTCGCCGGCTCGCTCCTGTTCGGGCTGCCCGCCCTGTCCCCCGAGCAGGCCACGCACCACGTCCAGCAGTCCGAGGCCGCGGATCATCGCTGATCCGCCACGGCCGGCTCCGTCCCGTGCGAGACTTCAGGGCCGCTGACGCGCGTACGGGGCGGGGCCGCGCCGTCTCGGGGCCCTCCCGCGGCTGACGCCGGGCCCCGGGGTGGTGCAGCCCGGGGGGCCTCGGTAGCCTCACCCGTCACAAGCCCCCCTACGTGCGTGGATTGAGTGAGGATCAGCGTGCCCCTGCCCTTTCTTACGGCGGACCGCACTTTCGACGAGGGCGCCGACGACGTCGCGCTGCCGTACGAGAACCGCGACGTCTGGCGCCGCCCCTACCGCCCGGGTCCCTGGCGGGTCGGCTCGGCGGCGGTGCTCCTGTTGCTCGCCGCCTTCGTCCTGCTGGCGGCGACCGCCACGGTACTGGCGGGCGGGACCGGCGGCGCGGTCGTCTGTGCCCTCCTCGCCCTGGTGATCATCGTCTGCGCGCTGCGACTGCTGCGCGTCGGCGCCTGGGTCAGCTCGCGTGGTCTGCGCCGGGTGGGTTTCCTCCAGACCAGGACCTACCCGTGGAATCAGGTCGTGTCGGTGCGCACCATCCAGCAGCCGGTACGCCTCCTCGGGCTGCCGCGGACGGTCCAGGGCCAGGCCGTCGTCCTCACTCCGAAGCGGCAGAGCGCTCCCGGGGCGCTCATCTCCGACCACAGCGCCGACTTCCTGTCCCGTCCGGAGGGCTTCGAACGGGCCGCCGACTCCCTTGAGGTGTGGGCCGATGAATATGCCACGGGGCGCAGGGAGACGGTGGCGTAGCGCGACGTACCGGCGCCCTGCGGCTCCGTAACGAGCCGAAGGACTGAAGGAGGGGCGGGGGGGGCCCCGGGGGGGGCCCCCCCCCCCCGGGGGGTGCGGGGCCCCCCCCCCGCCCCCCGCGGCGGGGGCCCCCCCCCACCACCCCCCGGGGCGGGGCCCCGCCCGGGGGGGGGGGGGGGGGGGCCGGGGGGGGGCGGCCCCCCCGCCGCCGGCGCGGGGGCCCCCGCCCCGCGCGCAGGCGGTGGGGGGGGGGGGGGCCCCCCGGGGGCCCCCCCCCCGCCCCTCCTTGTGTGTCCGGTCCCCCGGCCGCTCCCAGTGCGGCTGCTCCGCGCCCTCAGACGCCGCGGGGCCGGGCCGCGGACGTAGCGGTGCGGTCGTGGAGCACCATCGCGTGCTGCATGGCCTTGCGGGCACGAGGCGTGTCACGGGCGTCCCGGTAGGCGACGGCCAGCCGGAACCAGCAGCGCCAGTCGTCCGGGTTGTCCTCCGCCTCGATCTTGCGGCGTGCGAAGACGGCGTCGGCCGAGGCCCGGTCGATACGGCCCGAGGGGGTGCGCTCCAGTTCGTCGACGGGCAGGCCCCCCTCGGCCTCCAGTTCCACCGCGAGCGCGTTGGCGCGCAGCGCGAAGCGGGTGTTCTGCCACAGGAACCACACGCCGATCAGCGGGAGGACGAGCACCGCCACACCGAAGGAGACGCTGATCAGCGTGCCTTCCCTGATCAGCCAGTAGCCGCGTTCTCCGACCAGCACGAAGTAGAAGACCAGGACCAGCGCGGTGACCGCGTAGGTGATCTTTGCTCGCATCAGGTGTCCCCGGTCAGTTCAGTTCAAGGAAGTGTTCCAGGCCGAAGGTCAGCCCGGGGGTGTCGACGACACGTCGTACGCCGAGCAGGATGCCCGGCATGAAGCTGCTGTGGTGCAGCGAGTCGTGCCGGATGGTAAGGGTCTCCCCCGTTCCGCCGAGCATTACCTCCTGATGGGCCAGGAGACCGCGCAGCCGTACCGAGTGGACGTGCACGCCGTCCACGTCGGCACCCCGCGCGCCGTCCAGTGCGGTGGCGGTGGCATCCGGTTGCGGGGCGCTGCCGGCCGCCGAACGGGCCTCGGCGATGAGCTGGGCGGTGCGGGTCGCCGTACCGGACGGGGCGTCCGCCTTGTTCGGGTGGTGCAGTTCGATGACCTCGACGGACTCGAAGTACGGGGCCGCCTGCTGGGCGAACTTCATGCTGAGCACGGCGCCGATCGAGAAGTTCGGCGCGATGAGCACACCGGTGCCCGGCGCGGCGTCCAGCCATCCCCGCAGTCGCGCGAGACGGTCCTCGGTCCAGCCGGTCGTCCCGACGACGGCGTGGATGCCGTGCCGTAGGCAGAAGTCGAGGTTCTCCATCACGGAGGAGGGCGTCGTCAGCTCGACGGCGACCTGGGCGCCCGCCTCGGTGAGGGCGTCCAGCGAATCGCCCCGGCCGACGGTGGCCACCAGCTCCAGGTCCTCGGCGGCCTCGACGGCGCGAACGGCCTCGGAACCGATCCGGCCCTTGGCGCCGATGACGGCCACACGCAGCTTGCTCATGTCCTGTTTCCTTCGGGATGAGGCGGGGAGGGGACCGCGGGACGGCTCAGACGACGGACTCGTGCAGACGGGCCGTCTGCTTGTCCTTGAGCGGGCCGATGACCGACAGCGAGGGCCGTTTGCCGAGGATGTCACGCGCGACCTCGCGCACCTCGTCGGGGGTGACGGCGGCGATGTTGCCGAGCAGGTCGTCGACGGAGATCTGTTCGCCCCAGCACAGCTCGCTCTTGCCTATCCGGTTCATGAGGGCGCCGGTGTCCTCCAGGCCCAGCACGGTGGAGCCCGCGAGCTGGCCGATGGCGCGCCGGACTTCGTCGTCGCTCAGTCCGTTCTGCGCGACGTTGTCGAGTTCGTCGCGGCAGATCTTGAGCACGTCGTGCACCTGTGCGGGCCGGCAGCCCGCGTAGACCCCGAAGAGCCCGCAGTCGGCGAAGGACGAGGTGTAGGCGTACACGCTGTAGGCGAGGCCCCGCTTCTCGCGGACCTCCTGGAACAGGCGCGAGGACATGCCGCCGCCCAGCGCGGTGCTCAGCACGCTCATGGCCCAGCGGCGGTCGTCGGTGCGGGCCAGGCCCGGCATGCCGAGGATGACGTGGGCCTGCTCGGTCTTGCGGCCGAGGACCTCGACGCGTCCGGCGGTCCGCAGCGCCCGCGTCCCCTCGCGGGGGCCGACGGGCACGGCGTCCTCGCGGCCGAGGGCTCCGGCGCGGTCGAAGGCGGCGCGGACCTGCCGTACGACCTTGGCGTGGTCGACGTTGCCCGCGGCGGCCACCACGAGGTGGGTCGGGTCGTAGTGCCGCTTGTAGAAGCGGGCGATCTGGTCGCGGCCGAGGGCGTTGACGGTGTCGACGGTGCCGAGCACGGGGCGCCCGAGCGGGGTGTCGCCGAGCATCGTGTGCGCGAACAGGTCGTGCACGCAGTCGCCCGGGTCGTCCTCGGTCATGGCGATCTCTTCGAGGATGACGCCGCGCTCCGCGTCGACGTCCTCGGTCTCCAGGGTGGAGCCGGTCAGCATGTCGCAGACGACGTCGATGGCGAGCGGCAGGTCGGTGTCGAGGACCCGCGCGTAGTAGCAGGTGTACTCCTTCGCCGTGAAGGCGTTCATCTCACCGCCGACCGCGTCGATCGCGGCGGAGATGTCGAGCGCGGAGCGTTTGGCGGTGCCCTTGAACAGAAGGTGTTCGAGGTAGTGCGTCGCCCCGTTGAGCGTGGGCGTCTCGTCGCGGGAGCCGACGTTCGCCCAGATCCCGAAGGTCGCCGACCGGACGGAGGGCAGGGTCTCGGTGACGACGCGCAGGCCGCCGGGGAGCGTGGTGCGGCGGACGGTGCCGATGCCGTCCCTGCCCTTGAGGAGGGTTTGGGTACGGGCGACGGCCCGCCCCCTGGTGGAGGGGCGGGCCGTCGTCGTGGAACTGCGTGACGTCACTTGTCCGTGTCGTCCTTCTTCTCGTCGTTCTCTTCACCCTCGATGACGGGGATGAGGGAGAGCTTTCCGCGCGAGTCGATCTCGGCGATCTCGACCTGGACCTTCTGGCCCACTCCGAGGACGTCCTCGACGTTCTCCACGCGCTTGCCGCCGGCCAGCTTGCGGATCTGCGAGATGTGCAGCAGTCCGTCCTTGCCCGGCAGCAGGGACACGAACGCACCGAAGGTGGTGGTCTTGACGACCGTGCCCAGGTAGCGCTCGCCGACCTCCGGCATGGTCGGGTTGGCGATGCCGTTGATCGTGGCGCGGGCGGCCTCGGCGGAGGGCCCGTCGGCGGCACCGATGTAGATGGTGCCGTCGTCCTCGATCGTGATGTCGGCGCCGGTGTCCTCCTGGATCTGGTTGATCATCTTGCCCTTCGGGCCGATGACCTCGCCGATCTTGTCCACGGGGATCTTGACGGTGATGATCCGCGGGGCGTTGGGGGACATCTCGTCCGGCGTGTCGATCGCTTCCATCATCACGTCGAGGATGTGGAGGCGGGCGTCACGGGCCTGCTTGAGCGCGGCGGCCAGGACGGAGGCGGGGATGCCGTCCAGCTTGGTGTCGAGCTGGAGGGCGGTGACGAACTCCTTGGTGCCGGCGACCTTGAAGTCCATGTCGCCGAAGGCGTCCTCGACACCGAGGATGTCGGTGAGGGTGACGTAGTGGGTCTCGCCCTCGATCTGCTGGGAGATGAGGCCCATGGCGATACCGGCGACGGGGGCCTTGAGGGGCACACCGGCGTTCAGCAGCGACATGGTGGAGGCGCAGACGGAGCCCATCGACGTGGAGCCGTTGGAGCCGAGGGCCTCGGAGACCTGGCGGATCGCGTAGGGGAAGTCCTCGCGGGCCGGCAGGACCGGGACGAGGGCGCGCTCGGCGAGGGCGCCGTGGCCGATCTCGCGACGCTTGGGGGAACCGACGCGGCCCGTCTCGCCGGTGGAGTACGGCGGGAAGTTGTAGTTGTGCATGTAGCGCTTGCGGGTCACCGGGGAGAGGGTGTCCAGCTGCTGCTCCATGCGCAGCATGTTCAGCGTGGTGACGCCCAGGATCTGGGTCTCGCCGCGCTCGAACAGGGCCGAGCCGTGCACGCGCGGGATGGCCTCGACCTCGGCGGCCAGCGTACGGATGTCCGTGACGCCGCGGCCGTCGATGCGCTTCTTGTCCTTGATCACGCGCTCGCGGACCACGGCCTTGGTGAGGGCGCGGTAGGCGGCGGAGATCTCCTTCTCGCGGCCTTCGAACTGCGGGAGCAGCTTCTCGGCGGCCAGACCCTTGACGCGGTCCAGCTCGGCCTCGCGCTCCTGCTTGCCCGCGATGGTGAGGGCCTGGGCCAGCTCGCCGCGGACGGCGGCCGTCAGGGCCTCGTACACGTCGTCCTGGTAGTCCAGGAAGATCGGGAACTCACCGGTCGGCTTGGCGGCCTTGGCGGCCAGCTCGGCCTGGGCCTTGCAGAGCACCTTGATGAAGGGCTTCGCGGCGTCGAGACCGGCGGCGACGACCTCCTCGGTGGGCGCGGTGGCGCCACCGGCGACGAGCTGGATCGTCTTCTCGGTGGCCTCGGCCTCGACCATCATGATCGCGACGTCGCCGTCCTCGAGGACGCGACCGGCGACGACCATGTCGAAGACGGCGTCCTCAAGCTCGGTGTGCGTCGGGAACGCGACCCACTGGCCCTTGATGAGCGCGACGCGGGTGCCGCCGATGGGTCCGGAGAAGGGCAGGCCGGCCAGCTGCGTGGAGCAGGAGGCGGCGTTGATCGCGACCACGTCGTACAGGTGGTCGGGGTTGAGCGCCATGATCGTCTCGACGATCTGGATCTCGTTGCGCAGGCCCTTCTTGAAGGAGGGGCGCAGCGGCCGGTCGATCAGACGGCAGGTGAGGATCGCGTCCTCGGAGGGCCGGCCCTCGCGGCGGAAGAAGGAGCCGGGGATCTTGCCGGCCGCGTACATCCGCTCCTCGACGTCCACCGTGAGGGGGAAGAAGTCGAGCTGGTCCTTGGGGTTCTTGGACGCGGTGGTGGCGGACAGCACCATGGTGTCGTCGTCCAGGTACGCCACGGCGGAGCCGGCGGCCTGCTTGGCCAGGCGGCCCGTCTCGAAGCGGATGGTGCGGGTGCCGAAGGAGCCGTTGTCGATGACGGCCTCGGCGTAGTGGGTCTCGTTCTCCACCAGGGGGTTCTCCATTTACGTCTCGTACTGCGTGTCGTCTTTCGCCGCCCTGCCCGTGTGGCGGGGCGGCGGGCGGAGAAGCGCTCCGGTTCCTGGCCGGTCTTCGATCGAAGCACCCGGATCGGGGACGGAATGCGTCCCTGCCCTCCGAGGGCCACTACCGAGGACCGGCTGCGACGTGGAGTCGCTTCCCCTCGTGTGTCCTGCGTATGCACACCGGGGTGGCAGATGTGACGGAACGAGTGTCCGTCGTGGCGCCGGGCTGACGCCCGCGCCACCCCGGGGTGGGTAGGTGCACCGGCTCTCACTCGCGCGACGCCGGCTTCTTCTTCTGTTGTCCCGGTCCGTTGTACCGGTGTCCCGGCCGGTCTTCCGGTCTGCTGTCCCGGCCGCCTGCGCGGCCGTCGTGCTCGTCGCGCGCGATGCGCCGTGCTCGCGTACGACGGCGCGTACGACGTATGCGGTGACGCTCACGTCGACGCGTGTACTGCCCAGCCTACAAAGCGACCGGGGTCCGCCGCACGTACAACGGATGCCGCGGCGCTTACGACAGGCACGGCGCGTACGACGGGAACGGCGCGTAACGGCGCGTACGGCAAAGGGAGCGGCTCCCGCGTGTGGGAACCGCTCCCTTCATGGCGTCTTAGCGGGCGCCCGCCGCGCCGCGGCGGATGCCGAGGCGCTCGACGAGGACGCGGAAGCGCGCGATGTCCTTCTTGGCCAGGTACTGCAGAAGGCGGCGACGCTGGCCGACCAGGATGAGCAGACCACGGCGGGAGTGGTGGTCGTGCTTGTGCGTCTTGAGGTGCTCGGTCAGGTCCGAGATCCGGCGCGACAGCATCGCGACCTGCACCTCGGGAGAACCGGTGTCACCCTCCTTGGTGGCGAACTCGGACATGATCTGCTTCTTCGTAGCGGCGTCGAGCGACACTCGATACTCCTCGTGGGACTTCGTGGCCACCGAGTGCCCCTGGTCTTGATCTCAGGAGAGCTTCCGTTACTCGGGAGGCGGGGCACGCTGGGCGCAGCTCCCAGAACCTCCGGGAACGCGTACACAAACGGCCGTCGTCCAGCTTACCAGTCCGATCGCGACGGGTCGCACGGGGTGCTCGGGGCGGGCGCGGGGATGCTTCCGGGCGGGCCCGGCAAACCCTTCGCGGCGGACGCGGGGACACTGGTGACACCTTCGGAGCGGGCAGCACGGGAGCGCATGAAGGGGTCGGCACGGGGCGCATGCAGCAGGGCGGCACGGGGCGCGTCCAGCGGGGCGGCAGGGCGGCACGGGGCGCATACGGGGCTGCGATCGCCGCCCCGTACTCGTCGTCTCCCCGGGCGTCGTTCTCCTCACTCGCCGCCCTCGTCGTCTCCTCGCGCGTCGCGAAGTGCGGGCTGGTCCGCAGGGACGCATCCCGCGCGTCGCGAGGTGCGGACGGGTTCCGCAGGGACGCATCCCGCGTCTCGCGAGGTGCGGACGGGTCCGCAGGGACGGATTCGGAATCGGGCCTGTGTCCGGGAGGCCGGGAGGGGCTGTGCGCGGAGGAGGCCGTGGGGGGAGGGACCGTCCGCACGGACCGTTATCCGAATCCGCCGACGGGGCCGGTCAGGGCGGGCGGGCGGACGGCGGTCACGAACTGCGGCGGTGATGCCACACGGCGAGCACGACGAGGCCGATCACGAGCACCCACACCCACCAGGGCGGCAGCCCGGAAACCCCGCCTCCGGAGGAGTGACCGTGGTGGTAGTAGTGGTGCACGGAATGATGTCGGCCTGCTGTGAACACATGCGTACCTGTCGACGACATGGCGTCAACCTAGCGATCCAGCACTCTCCCGAACGAGGGGCGACGGGTGCTGTGACGAGCCCGTTGCCTTTGTTGCGGGACCAGTTCGTTCCGTCCCACTCCCGCTCGTCGTCCAAGTAATCTGACAGGCCCGGTCCTTGGCACCGGGCCGCTGGACGACGTTACGGGTCGTCGCCACATCACACCGGGAAGGACGAGCCTTTCATGTCCCAGGAGAAGAGCGCCGCAGCACCGGCTCCGCAGCAGGAGACGGACGAGGAGATCAAGGCACGAAAGGAGCGGGAGAAGAACGAGCTGTACGCGCTGGACATCTCCGGCGTCGAGTGGTCCGGCCCGCCCGGCACCTCCCCCGACGAGGAGCGGGTGGAGATCGCTCACCTCCCGGGCGGCGGGGTAGCCATGCGCTCGTCCCTCGACCACGACACGGTGCTGCGCTACACGGAGGCCGAGTGGACCGCGTTCGTCCTCGGCGCGCGCGACGGGGAGTTCGACCTTCAGTAGGCCGCGCCCTACCCCTGCACTCGGGACAGGCGCGGCCCTTCGCCTCGTCCTGTCGGCTTGACGGCGCGCGGCGGGGGCTGCGCGCCCTCGGCGCGATCGGGTTGGCGCGATCGGTTTGGCATATGCGACGGGGCCAAGGGTCGGCATATGCGACGTAGCGGGGTCGGCATATTCCACGGGGCCCAGGCCGGCAGGCCGGCAGAGGGGGGCGGCATCGTCTCGGCACACGCGACGGGGCGCGGTTTGGCATATGCGACGGGGCGCGGATCAGCGTACGAGTCGACCCCCGCGTAGGCGCATATGCGACGGTGCCGTCGCGCTCGCACACTAAGCAGGCACAGAGGTCGAGCGGCGGACGGCGGACGGCGGACGGCGGACGGCGGACGGCGGACGGCGGACGGCGGACAACAAGAGACGAACCAGGGCTTGGCGAGGGCGGAACCGGGAAATCCCCGCACGATGGATAACTCCGACCTTTCATGCCCACCTGTTACTTTCCGGCGTTCCGGACCGGAATTCAGCAGTGACATGTAACTCAAATGGGTCACGTTACGCGCGAGTTTGCCCGGGATTGCGCAGCCATGCGGGTGCGATACGGAGCCCTTTGCCCAGAGTTGAGGGGTCCGCGACGCACGGCGCGAATCACGTACCCGGACAGGAAAGCGGCACAACGGCGCCAAGCGCCCCTGTGAACAGCCCTGCCGGATCGGCATACGTGATGACTAGTCTGGTACCGGGCGTAGTCCGGCGGGTGCTCACCGCCGGTTCCGGCGCCCGACGGGGCGGGCCCGGTCGTTCGCGGCCCCTGGTGCTCCTTGGGCGGTTGTCCCAGCGGGCAGACGCGGTATGACCGCCCCGATGCCGCAAGAGGTGCCGACCAACTGGAGGAACTGTGAGCAGCGACCGGGACGGCAATCACGGAGGCTGGGCCACGTCCGGCGCTGACCACTCCGCCGATCGTGCCAGCGGCCACGCGGACGATCGCGTGCGTGATCACGCGGACGATCGGACCGGTGATCACTCGGACTCGGAACCGGCCGTGGAGTCGACGGGGGAATTCACGATCGGTCGCACGCCGGACGCCTGGTACACCCAGCACGCGTCGGACAGTTCGACCGAGGCATCGGTCTCGCCCCCCGGGTCCCGACCCACGTACGCGCCCCAGGCGCCCCTGTCCTTCGCGCCGCCTACACCACCGCCCGCGCCGCCACCGCCGGCACCGTCTCCCGCGTCACCCGCACCATCCGGACCGGTGGCTTCCACCTCACCCGCGGCCACGGGCTTCACCCCGCCGACCGGTACCGCTCCCCGTGTTCCGGGGCTGCCCGTGGGAGGCGGCTTCGCGCCCGCCGTCGGCGCCTTCGCCAACGGCACGGGCGAGGGACCGGACACTGATGCCGCCGTCGGCAGTATCGGTAACGGTGACGTGGAAAGCGCCACGACGATGCGCTTCTCCGCGTCATCCCTGCAGCGACAGTTGCGCGAGCGGCACAAGGCAGCCGCAGCCGCGGGCGCGAACGAGGCGGACGCCGCAGTGGGCTGGGTCACGAAGAGCGATGTCTCAGCGTCCGAGGGTGGCGAAACCGGCTCTGCCGCCGCCAGCGGCGGCGGAGTTGCTGCCACTGACGGGACTGGTTCCCTTTCTGCCGAGGCCGTCGGCCCTCACCCCTCGTCAGCAGGAGCGCACCCAGACGGCCTCGCGCGCGCGGACGACGACCCACACATCGCCCGCGCGAGCGAGAGCGCCGGTGGCGCCGGTGGCGGACAGCGTGCCGACGTCCCGTCTCGCGTCGCGGTCGAAGGCGGAACGGGGTACAGCGCCACGGAGGAGCCTTCTACGGCTGAGCCTTCTGACGGTGCGGACGTCGCAGACGAGGCGACTGCCCCGGATGTGGTTGTGGTGGACTCGGGCGATGCCGACGGAGACGGAACTCCCTCCGGGGCAGAAAGGGCCCGTGCGGCTGGCGGAACAGGCCGGACAGGCGCGGCCGACGAGGCGTCCGGAGCGGTGGCCGGCCTTGACCGTCCCGGAGGCGAGGACAGCGGCGCGGACGACGAGAGCCATCGGCACGGTGACCTCCACTCCGCGTACTCGCCCGCCCCCTCCAGTGCCCCGGTCTCCGGCACGCCGGAGATCGACGGGGCGGCTTCGGACGTGACGGGCGACAGCACCGCTGCCCGCCGCGCTCCCTCCCTCCTGGACCCGGGGACAGCCGATGCTGCCGCCCCGGTGGAAGGTGCCGGCGGCACCCGTGCGTCTTGGGGCGCCGCGCCCCTGTCACAGGACGACAGCGCGCCGAGAGGGCAGCACGCCGCGGCGTCTTCGGCCCCGTCCTGGCCCGTGAGCACGGGCGGCGACTCCTCGGAGGACGGGGCCCCGGCACGTCGCGATGCGCCGGTTCCCTCCGCGGCTGAAGGTGCAGCCGGGACGGAACCCTCCGAGCTTTCGGACGCCGCGCCCCAGGGCGCCGTCGAAGCCGCCCCCGTCTCCGAGCTGCCCATCGCGACACCGCCTCAGGAACCCGCCGCACCGTGGGACACGACGTCGCCGCCTCAGGACGCTCCGCCTCGTCCCGGCGCGGCACCGTACGACGCGCGTCCCCAAGACTCGTCTGTCCGTGACACGCCTCCTCAGGACGCTCCGGCCCATCGCGACGCGGCACCGGTCGACGGCCCTGCCGACATCGCGCGACCGCTGGACGGGCACGACGCCGCAGAACCCCGGGCCTCGTTCGACGACGCGGAACCGCAGGACGCCGTCTCGACGGACAACGCCTGGCCGACGCCGCACGCACCGCAGACGCCGCAGGAGCAGGCGGGCGCGGGGGGCAGCGGGCAGCCTTGGAGCCGCCCCGCCACGCCCCCCGTGGGGCTCTCGTTGCCGCCGAGTTATGAACTCGCCGCTCCCGTGCCGTCCTCGGGTCCCCTCCCGGACGAGGCCGCTGCCGACGCATCCGGGGACGACAGTCCTGAGGACACCGACCCGGACGCCGCGAGCGCCGGTCGCTCCCCGGCGTCGGACGTGGCTCCGCCCCCCGTAGCGCCCCGCGCGTCGCGCCCTTGGCCCCCGCCCTCCCTTGAGGGGCAGGCCCTTCCCGGGCTCGTCCCGCCGCCGCACGCCAATCTCTCGAGGGCGGCGGAGGACAAGAAGCCGACGGAGGACGTAGCGGATCCGGCAAGGCGTCAGACGCCGGGTGGGGTCAATCCCGCGCCGTCGTCTCCCGCGCCGCCATACCCCGCTGCCGCCCCGTCGCCCGCCGCCCCGTCCGCCCCGTCGCCCGCCGCCCCGTCCTCGCCGACGGGCCCCTCGTCGTCCGCCCCGTCCGGCGCTCGGCCCGGGTACGGCTTCCCACCGCCCGGCACGCCGCTGAGCGGCTACGGCTTCCCGCCCGCCGCTCCGTCGTCCACGGGGGCGACGCCCCCCGAAGGCGGTCCGCAGGGGTACGGATTCCCCCCGCCCTCCGCCGGCGCTCCCGTAACGGGGCAGCCGGGCGCTCCGGCCACGGGGCCCGGCGGGTACGGTTTTCCGTCGCCCCGTCAGGAGGCCCAGCCGCAGCGGCCGCAGGGACAGCCGCCCACCCCGGGCGCTCTTCCGCCGCAGACTCGGTCCCAGCCCCACGGACCACAGTCGGGACAGCAGTGGGGGCATCCCGGGGCGCCGCAGCCTCCAGGCGCTCCGCAACCACCACAGACCCCTCAGACACAGGCACCGCAGGCACCGCAGCAGCAACCCGCGGCTCAGCAGCTGCCCGGACCCGCCTCCCAGCCCGCGCAGGCGTCGGCCGGCACTCCGCCGGTTCCCGGTTCCGCACCCGCCGCTCCTCCCTACAGCACCGGCGCTCCACAGCCCGGAGCGCCGGACGGAGGTGAGCAGATGCCCTCGCAGGGCCCCGTCGACCCCCGGGTCGGCACGGCGTGGCCTCAGCCGATGCAGCACGATCAGCGGCAACGTACCCACCCCGGGGCACCGATCGGTTACACCGCGGCGGTGGAACTGTCCTCGGACCGGCTGCTGCGGAACAACAAGCCGAAGACGCGCAGCAGCCGCCCCGTGTCGGGCGGTTCGCGGTTCCGTATCGGCGGAAAGAAGGAGGAGGCCGAGCGACAGCGGCGTCTGGAGCTGATCCGTACGCCCGTCCTGTCCTGTTACCGCATCGCCGTCATCAGCCTCAAGGGCGGCGTCGGCAAGACCACGACCACGACCGCTCTCGGCGCGACCCTGGCCACCGAGCGGCAGGACAAGATCCTGGCGATCGACGCCAACCCGGACGCCGGGACCCTCGGCCGGCGGGTGCGGCGCGAGACCGGCGCGACCATCCGGGATCTGGTACAGGCCATCCCGTACCTGAACAGCTACATGGACATCCGGCGCTTCACCTCGCAGGCTCCGTCCGGGCTGGAGATCATCGCCAACGACGTGGACCCGGCCGTGTCCACGGCGTTCAACGACGAGGACTACCGGCGGGCGATCGACGTTCTGGGGCGGCAGTACCCGATCATCCTCACCGACTCCGGTACGGGGCTGCTGTACAGCGCGATGCGGGGCGTACTCGACCTGGCCGATCAGCTCATCATCGTGTCCACCCCGTCGGTGGACGGAGCGTCCAGCGCCAGCACCACCCTCGACTGGCTCGCGGCGCACGGCTACGCCGAGCTGGTCCAGCGCAGCGTCACCGTCATCTCCGGAGTGCGCGAGACCGGGAAGATGATCAAGGTCGACGACATCGTGGCGCACTTCAGGACCCGCTGCCGCGAAGTGGTCGTGGTGCCCTTCGACGAGCACCTGGCCGCCGGGGCGGAAGTGAACCTGGACATGATGCGCCCGAAGGTGCGCGAGGCGTACTTCCACCTCTCGGCGATCGTCGCGGAGGACTTCGTACGGCATCAGCAGGCGCACGGCCTGTGGACCTCCGACGGCAACCCTCCCCCGGTCGCGGCACCTCCCATGCCCGGACAACAGGTGCCGGGACAGCAGGCCCCGGGGCAGCCTCTGCCGCCGGGCGCGCCGTCGCAGACCCCCTACGGCGCCCCGCGAGGGCCCTGGGCCCCAGGAACGACGTCGCCGGGCACTCCGGGCGCGCCGCAGGCCGCCCCGTACGGCTACCCGGGGCAGCCAACCAGCCCGGAGCAGCCCCGCCACCCGGGGCAGCCCGGTCAGTCGGTCCCGCCTGGGCAGGCCCCGCCGCAGGCCGCCCCGTACAACCCGCAGCCCCAGCCGGGCACACCGTACGGCGGGGCCGCCTGGGGGCAGGGCGCTGCGGGGGCTCCCGGAGGCCCGGCGCCCTCCGCCGCGGCCGCTCCGTACGACCGGACGGGTCATCCCGGTGCGGCGCCGCAGCCTCCGGCCGGGGCACCGCGACAGCCGGGACAGCCCGGACAGCCCGGACAGCATCCCGCAGGGCCTGGCGAAATCCAGCCAGGCCAGCCGGTGCCGCCCGGGGCGCTGCACCGGCCTCTCCCCGCGCCTGACGGAACGTCGCGGGACCAGCCGCCGTGGCCACCCCAGGGCCCGGCGGCCCCGTCCGCACCGCCTGCACCATAGGGTTTCAGGGGACTAGACCAATGAGGGTCCGCACGAGGAGAAACGTGCGGGCCCTCGGCCGTTGTCGCAGGCCACGCAGTGTTCACATGTCGTTGACATGTTTAGACCAGCGCTGGTAGACACTCACATCACCCAATCGGCGCATCATGATCAACCAGTCAGCTATGTGCGAGCGATGACACGAGGTCACCGGCCCATGGATACTCCAGAACAGCACGGCAGATCACTAGCTCCTCCCCGTCCGGAACGGCGCGGCCCGCTCGTCCGTTTCCGGCTGATTCTCGCTGCGGGCGCCGCAGCCCTGTCCCTCACGGCGGCCCTCGCGACCCCGCTGAACCCCGCCCCGGACCCGGCCGCCGCGGCGGAGGAGTCGACCCTCACCGTCGCCCTCGCGCAGAGCGTGGACTCGTTGAGCCCGTTCCTCGCGCAGCGCCTGGTCAGTACCAGCATCTCCCGGCTGATGTACGACTTCCTGACCAACTACGATCCCAAGGACAACCACGTCGTCCCGGGGCTCGCGACCAAGTGGAAGTCGTCGGAAGACAAGTTGACCTGGACCTACACGATCCGGTCGAACTCGAAATGGTCCGACGGCGAGCAGGCGACGGCGGAGGACGCCGCCTGGACCTTCAACAAGATGATGACCGACCCCGGCGCGGCCACCGCGAACGGCAGCTTCGTCAGCAACTTCAAGAAGGTCACGGCGCCCAGTCCCACCAAGCTGGTGGTGGAGCTGAAGAAGCCCCAGGCCACGATGACCGCACTCGACGTGCCCATCGTTCCCAAGCACGTGTGGGAGAAGGCCGGCGACCTGTCGAAGTTCAACAACGACAAGCAGTTCCCGATCGTCGGCAACGGGCCGTTCGTCCTCACCGGCTACAAGGTCGACAGCTACGTCAAGCTGAAGGCCAACAAGGATTTCTGGCGCGGCGCCCCGAAGTTCGACAACATCGTCTTCCGCTACTACAAGGACCAGGACGCCGCCGTGGCGGCCCTGCGCAAGGGCGAGGTCTCCTTCGTCGCCGGCAGCCCCGCCCTGACGCCGGCTCAGGCCGCCTCGCTCAAGAACGCGGACCACGTCAAGGTCAACGAGGGCCCCGGGCGCCGCTTCTACGCCCTGGCCACGAACCCGGGCGCCCGGACCAAGGACGGCAGGAAGTTCGGCACCGGTGACCCCTCGCTCCTGGACGAGCGGGTACGACACGCGCTCTTCATGTCGATCGACCGCAAGACGATTCTCGACCGGGTCTTCCAGGGACACGCCGTCGCCGGGGCCGGCTACATCCCGCCGCGCTTCTCGGACTACGCCTGGCAGCCCTCGGCCGACCAGGAGCTGGCCTACGACCCGAAGGCGGCCGCCAAGCTGCTGGACGAGGCCGGGTACAAGAAGAACGGCGACGGCAAGCGCGTCGGCAAGAACGGCAAGCCGCTCAACTACCGCATGCTGTGTCACGCCACCGACCCCAACGACAAGGCGGTCGGCAAGTATCTCCAGGAGTGGTGGGGCGATCTCGGTATCGGCGTGAAGGTCGACTGCCTCGACAACGTCACCGATCCCTGGGTCGCCGGCGACTACGACCTCGCCTTCGACGGCTGGTCCGTCAACCCCGACCCGGACTTCGTCCTGTCGATCCACACGTGCGCCGCACTGCCCAGCAAGCCCAAGGAGGTCTCGGCGACCGACAACTTCATCTGCGACAAGAAGTTCGACGAGCTGTACGCGAAGCAGCTCGCGGAGTACGACCCCGCCAAGCGCGCGGGCATCGTCAAGCAGATGGAGTCCCGGCTGTACGACTCCGGATACATGAACGTCATGGCGTACCCGAACGCCGTCGAGGCGTACCGGACCGACCAGATCAAGTCGATCACCAGCATGCCGACCGCCGCGGGCAACATCTTCGGCCAGGACGGCTACTGGAGCTGGTGGTCGGCCGAGCCCGCCTCCGGCGCCTCCTCCGGCGCGGTCGGCGACTCGGCGTCCGACGGCGGTTCCGGCTCCTCGACCGGCCTCTGGATCGGCATCGGCGTGGTCCTCGTCCTCCTCATCGGTGGCGGCGTGTTCGTCGGGCTGCGACGTCGCGCGACGGCCTGGGACCGCGAGTAGTCCTGGTCCGGACGGACGTCCGGGACGGGGCGCGAGGGGCGGGGGCGGGTTCACGGGCCCGCGCGGCCGGACTCGCGTTCCGCCGCACGCCGCCCGCTCCGTTCCCGCCGTCCCGGCGTTCTCGGCCCCGACGCGTGTGGCGCGGCGCCCCGCCCCGCCCCGTGGCATATGCCACGGGGCGGCCACACCGGCAACGAGGCCGGGCCGGAAAGCCGCTTCACCCGGGTCCCACACCTCAGCTGCGCTCCGGCGCGACGGTGACGCGTTATGAAGGTCCAGTCCGGACCGCCCCGCTGCCCCGTCCCCTCCCCGCGGCGTTACCGCTCCCCCGTCCGCGACGTCCCCCGTCCTCTCTCCCCCTCGTCCTGCGGAAGACCGCGCACCTCTCAGCGGAAGACCGTGAATAGCCCATGAGCACCGAAAGCACACCCGCGCTCGTGGAGAGCGCGGGCACCCACGGCACGGCGCAGGCCGCGGCCGCGCCCCGCCGTCCACGTGCCGGCAACGGGCTGGCGTATCTGCGCTACGTAGCAGGAAAACTGCTCGGCGCGGTGGTCTCCCTGTTCGCCGTCCTCGTCACCAGTTTCTTCCTCTTCCGGCTGATCCCCGGGGACCCCGTCAAAGCCATGACCGGCGGCAAGCAGGTCTCCCAGGAGCAGCTCTCCGCCATGCGCAAGGAGTTCGGTCTTGATCTGCCGCTGTGGCAGCAGTTCACCGAGTACTGCGGCAAGGCGATCACTGGTGACCTCGGCACCTCCTACCAGTTCCACGCGCCCGTCATCGACAAGATCACCGAGGCGCTGCCCGCGACCTTGCTGCTCACGGGCATCGCGTTCGTGCTGTACACCGTCATCGGTATCTGGCTCGGTTCACGCGGCGCGTGGCGGCACGGCCGTTTCGGCGACCGGTTCCACACCGCCTTCGCCCTGACGCTGTACTCCGTGCCCTCGTTCTGGCTCGGACTGCTGCTGATCATCGTGCTGTCCGTCGGCATCGGCCCCGTCCCGGGGCTCTTCCCGACCGGCGGAATGGAGACGGGCGGCGAGAGCGGTCTCGGCTACGTCCTGGACGTCGCGCACCATCTCGTGCTGCCCGTCATCACCCTGGTCGCCGTCGAGTACGCCCGCACCCTCCTGGTCATGCGTTCCTCCCTGCTCGACGAGATGGGCAGCGACTACCTCACGACGGCGCGTGCCAAGGGTCTGCGCGACGATCTCGTACGCCGTAAGCACGCCGTGCCGAACGCGATGCTGCCGACCGTGACGCTGCTCTTCGTGAATCTCGGTAACACGGTCGCCGGCTCCATCCTGGTCGAGACCGTGTTCTCCTGGCCCGGCCTCGGCGGGCTCTTCTACCAGGCGCTGAGCGTCCCCGACCTGCCACTCGTACAGGGGCTGTTCTTCGTCTTCGCCGCCGCGGTGATCGTGATGAACACTCTCGCCGACGTGATCTATCCGTTGCTCGATCCCCGGGTGGGCCGATGACGACCGACACCACGTCCGTGGCCCAGGAGGGCCCGGGTACCTCCGACGAACACACGACACCCCCCGCGCCGTCGAGCCCGCGCGCGCTGGCCTGGACACGCCGACGTCGCGCGCTGAATCGCTTCTGCAAGCAGTACGCCGCGCACCGTTCCGGCGTCGTGGGGCTCGTCGTCCTCGTCCTCATCGCGGTGCTGGCCCTCGCCGCACCGCTCGTGGCCGGCGAGAACGCCCGGAGCGTCACGGAGGCCCCCGGCGGCCCGCTGGAGGAGCCGAGCGGGCAGTTCCCGCTGGGCACCGACCAGTTCGGCAGGAACCTGCTGGCGCTGCTGGTGTGGGGCGCCCGCGTGTCGCTCTCCGTGGGTCTCCTCGCGGCCTTCCTGTCCGTGGCCATCGGCACGCTCGTGGGGGTCACCGCCGGGCATTTCCGGGGTTGGTACTCCACGGTGATCATGCGGGTCACGGACTGGTTCCTCGTCATGCCGACGCTGGTCCTGGCCATCGCCCTGGCCACGGTTCTCGACCGCTCCCTGTGGACCACCGTCCTCGCCATTGGCGTGACCACTTGGCCGACCACGGCGCGTCTGGTACGGGCGCAGACCCTCTCCGTCGAGTCGCGTCCGTACATCGAACGGGCTCGCGCGCTCGGTGGCGGTCACGGCCACGTCATGACCCGCCACGTCCTGCCCAACGTGATGCCGCTCGTCCTGTCCCAGACGACGCTGGTCATCTCGAACGCCATCCTCACCGAGGCGACCCTCGCCTTCCTGGGGCTCGGCGACCCCATCATCGTGTCCTGGGGTGGGCTGCTCCAGGACGCACGCGAGGCGGGAGCGGTGAGCGCGGGCGACTGGTGGTACCTCGCCCCGCCCGGTCTCGCCATCGCCCTCGTCGCACTCGCCTTCACCCTGTGCGGCCGCACCATCGAGTCCGTGCTCAACCCCAGGCTGGGGGACCGACGATGACCGAACCGACCACGACGGGGCAGCCCGCCCCGTCCCCCACCGACCCGTCGGACGGGGCCACCCGCCCCTTGCTCGACGTCCGCGACCTGAGCATCACCTACGGCTCCGGGGGCCGCGCCGTTCCCGCCGTACGGGGCGTCAACCTGACCCTGCACGCGGGGCAGAAACTCGGCATCGCGGGCGAGTCCGGCTGCGGCAAGTCCACTCTCGCCATGGCGCTGCTGCGGCTGCTGCCCCAGGGGGCGCGGTTGAGCGGCGAGATCCTGCTCGACGGCGAGGACGTCCGCACCATGGCGTGGGGACGGCTGCGCGCCGTCCGCTGGGCGGGGGCCTCCATCGTCTTCCAGGGCGCGATGCACTCGCTGAACGCCGTGCACCGCATCGGTGACCAGATCCTGGAACCGATCCTGCTGCACCGTCTCGCCGGCCCCGAGGAGGGCCGGAAGCGGGTGCGGGCGCTGCTCCAGCAGGTGGGACTCCCTCCGTCCCGGGCCGCCGCCTACCCTCACGAGCTGTCCGGCGGGCAACGGCAGCGCGTCATGATCGCCATGGCGCTCGCGTGCGATCCCCAGCTGATCGTCGCCGACGAACCGACGACGGCGCTCGACGTCATGATCCAGGCGCAGATCCTGCGGCTGATCGAAGGGCTCGTGACGGACAAGAACATCGGCCTCATCATGATCAGCCACGACCTGGCCGTGCTGTCCGACACATGCGACCGGCTCGCCGTGATGTACGCGGGGCGTGTCGTCGAGGAGGGACCTGCGCGGCAGGTCTACGAGGACGCGCGACATCCGTACGGGGCGGCGTTGTCGGCGGCGTTCCCCCGGATCGGCGACCCCGCGTCGCGGTACGCGCCGCGCGGCCTGCCGGGCGACCCTCCGGACCCGGCGGCGTTGCCGACGGGCTGCACCTTCCACCCGCGCTGCCCGGTGGCGCTGCCCGTCTGCGCCACGGAGGACCAGCCGCTGCGTCCGGCCGGGCCGGAACGTCGCGCGGCGTGTGTCCGTGTCGACGCGGCCGATACCGCCTACGACGCCACGGCCGTCTCCATCCTGGCCCCGTCGGAGAACGTCCCGTCGGAGAACGTCCCGGCGGAGGACGTCCCGGCGGAGAGCGCTTCCGCGGAGGTGGGCGAGGCGGCGGCCCGGAGAGGCCGCGAGGTGGTGGCGCCACGTCCGGAGGTCACGTCCCAGGAATCCGACCCGGACGCCGCCTCCCGCCCGCAGCCCGACGCCGGGACGGCCCGCGACGTCGCGGCGAAACCCGGAGACGGGGCGGCGAAACCAGGAGACGGGGCGACGGAAACCGGGGACGGGGCGGCACGAGCCGCGGACGGGGCGGTAGTACGGCGCGGAGCCGAGCACGACCCGGTCGGCGCGGACGAACCCGTGAAGAGCGCGGACGAAGTGGTGGAGAGCGCGGACGGCGCCTCTCACGACCGGACAGCATCCCCACCCGCTGCCGAAGGCGCCACCACCGGGTCCGCCCGAACCAGCGGCACCGCCGGAGGAGTCGAAGCGAGCGGCCGACCGTCCCCCGCGACCGAGGACGGTGCGACACGGGGCGCCGGCCCGGAGCTGTCGGCCGACGGGCACGACGTGCAGCGCGGGAGCGACGACGCTAGGAGTACGACCTGATGACCACGCCCACCACGTCGAAGGCGCCGCTGCTGGGCGCCGCCGATCTGCACATCACGTTTCCCGGGCGGCGTGGCGGCCCGCCGGCCCGCGCTGTGGACGGAGTGAACCTGGACATCGGTGCGGGCGAGATCGTCGCGCTGGTCGGCGAGTCGGGCTGCGGGAAGACGACGCTCGCCCGCTCCCTGCTGGGCCTCGTGACACCGACCTCGGGCAGCGTCACCTTCGCGGGCGAACCGCTGCACTACAGCAGCCGCGCGCTGAAGAAGTACCGCAAGCGGGCCCAACTCGTCCTCCAGGACCCCAGCGGCTCCCTCAACCCGCGCCACACGGTCTACGACGCGGTGGCCGAAGGGCTTCGCATCCACCGCCACCCCGGCGACGAACGCGCCGCCGTGGCCGAAGCCCTGTCCCGGGCGGGGTTGCGTCCCCCGGAGCGCTTCTTCCTGCGTTTTCCGCACGAATTGTCGGGCGGTCAGCGTCAGCGCGTCGTCATCGCGGGGGCACTCGCGCTCGAACCAGAGCTGATCATCGCCGACGAACCCGTCGCCTCACTCGACGCCTCGGTGCGGGGCGAGATCCTGGCGCTGCTGCTGCGACTGCGCGACGAACTGGGGCTGTCCGCGCTCGTCGTGACGCACGACCTGGGACTGGCGTGGAACATCGCTGACCGGGTGGCCGTCATGTACCTGGGACGCGTCGTCGAGGTGGGCACCGTGGAAGAAGTGCTGACCCGGCCCCGCCACCCGTACACACAGGCGCTGCTGTCCGTGCTTCCCGAGGCCGAGGGCGAACCGGTCGTGCTGAGCGGGGAGCCGCCGGACCCCTCCCGTATCCCCTCGGGATGCCGCTTCCACGCGCGGTGCCAGATCCTCTCCTCCGGTGCCGCCGCGGAGGCAGGCGTCGCGGACGACTGCCGCACACGGGATCTCCCGGTGCTGGACGGCCGCTCTCCGGGCGTCGCCTGCCACTGGGCCGCAGTCCAGGCCGCGAAAGAGGCACCGGAGTCCGGGGCCGGCGATCTCCCCGCCGAGGGGCAGGGCGCCGTCACGGGGACTTCGGCACCTTGAACCCTTCGACGGGGCCTCCACGGGACGATCGTCGGCAGAGGTCGTGACACGCGGGAGGCCCGGCGCGCCGTGCGCCGGGCCTCCCGTTCGTCCGCGCGGTCCGCGCGTCCGGTCCCTCGAAACCTTCGTGCTGCGAGGGGGGGCGTACCGCTTCTCCACGCCCCTATCGCGCGCTGTCGTCCGCCCCGTCCGCGCCGTCCGCGCCGTCCGCGCCGTCCTTCGGCGAGTAGGCGACGACCAGGGCCTTGCACCGCTCGACGTCCTCCGCCATGGCCACGAGCAGTGCCTCCACGGAGTCGAACTTCTCCTGTCCCCGCACGTAGGCGAGGAAGTCCACGGCGACATGCAGTCCGTACAGGTCCAGACCCACACGGTCGATCGCGTACGCCTCGACGGTGCGCTCCGTACCCTCGAACTGCGGGTTGGTTCCGACCGAGATCGCCGCGGGCATCGCTTCGTCGTTGACGTGCAGCCAGCCCGCGTACACGCCGTCCGCGGGGATGGCGCTGTGCGGCAACGTCGCGACGTTCGCCGTCGGGTAACCGAGCTCTCTGCCGCGCTGGGCGCCACGCACCACGAGCCCCTCGACCCGGTGCGGGCGCCCGAGGATCTCCGCGGCACCCGCCACGTCCCCCTCCGCCACCAGACGACGCGTCAGGGTCGACGAGAACGGCTGCCCCTGACCGGCCTCGCCACTGACGTACAGGTCGACGACCTCGACCTCGTAGTCGTGGGTCCGGCCGAGTTCGGTGAGTGTCTGGACGTTGCCGGCCGCCTTGTGGCCGAAGCGGAAGTTCGGCCCCTCCACGACCACCCGCGCGTGCAGCCGGTCCGTCAGGACCTTCAGGACGAAGTCGGCGGGCGCGAGCTGGGAGAACTCGGCGGTGAACGGCAGGATCAGCAGCGCGTCGACACCGAGCCCGGCCATGAGTTCGGCCCGCCGGTGGTACGCGGCCAGCAGCGGGGGGTGGCTTCCCGGCCGCACGACCTCGCTGGGATGGGGGTCGAAGGTGACGACGACCGACGGAATACCCAGCTCCCGGGCACGGGCCACAGCACGCCCGATGATCAGCTGGTGTCCGCGGTGCACCCCGTCGTAGGACCCGATGGTGACGACGCTGCGTCCCCAGTCCCGCGGGATGTCCTCCAAGCCACGCCAGCGCTGCACTGTGACCGCTCCTTGTCGAACCTGTTCTGTGGGCCTGTTGCCGGATTCGACGAATCCGCAGGTCTAAGAGTGCCATGCCCCACAGGGCACGCACTCATCGGGCAGCCATCGTTCTGGGGCCGGGGCCCCAGGAATCGCGCCGTGCCCGGCGCCCGCACCCGAGGCGCCGCGCACGGACGCCGCCGCGGCCGCACCGTCAGGCGAACACGGCCAGGCTCTTGGCCTTGCCCCGTTCCGCCTCCACGAGGACCAGGAGCCTGCCCTGCGGGTCGTACACGCCGACGGGGCCGCGCCCCGTGTACTCGTCCGGCATGTCGAGCCGGACGCCGTTGAGCAGGAGGGCGGCGCGCCGGGCGTCGACGTCCCAGCGGGGGAACGCCGCACCGGCGGCCTCGCCGACCGGCATCACGGTCAGCTCCTCCTGGAGCTGCTCCAGCGTCCTGGCGCCGTCCAGACGGTACGGTCCGACCCTCGTGCGGCGCAGCGCGGTCAGGTGACCGCCGACGCCGAGCTGTGCCCCCAGGTCGCGGGCCAGTGCCCGGATGTAGGTGCCCGACGAACAGGTCACCGACACGACGAGGTCGAGCACGGGCGTACCGTCCTGCGCGACGTCGGGCCGCACGTCGTACACGACGAAGGACGACACGGTGACGGGGCGGGCGGGGATCTCGAAGTCCTCGCCCTCACGGGCCCGCTTGTAGGAGCGCTTGCCGTCGATCTTGATGGCGCTGACCTTGGACGGCACCTGCATGATGTCGCCCCTGAGGCGCGCGACCTGCTCGTCGACCTGCGCACGGGTCACGGCGGACGCGTCCGCGGAGGACGTGACCTCGCCTTCCGCGTCGTCCGTCACGGTGTTCTGACCGAGCCGGACGGTGCCGACGTACTCCTTCTCGGTCAGTGCCAGATGGCCGAGGAGCTTGGTCGCCCGCTGTACCCCGAGGACCAGCACACCGGTCGCCATCGGGTCGAGCGTTCCCGCGTGGCCGACGCGACGCGTGCCGGCGATGCCGCGCATCTTGGCCACCACGTCGTGCGAAGTGAAGCCGGACGGCTTGTCGACGATGACCAGGCCGTCCGGCGTCGTGCTGTGCTTCGTCATTCTGCGGTGCTGTCCCCGTCCTTGCCCTGCGGCTCTGCCCCGTCGTCGCCCTCGTCCTCGGAGTCGGTGTCCTCGGCGGGCTTGCGGTAGGGGTCGGCTCCCGCGGCGTACGCCGCCCCGGTGGACGCCTGGCGTACCTCGGCGTCCTTGGAGCGGGCCTTGTCCAGCAGGTCGTCGATGGTGCGCGCCGTGTCCGGCAGCGCGTCCGGGACGAAGGTCAGGCTGGGGGTGAAGCGCACGCCGGTCTGGCGCCCGACCTCGGAACGCAGAACACCCTTGGCGCTCTCCAGCGCGGCGGCGGAGGCCGCGCGCTCCTCGTCGTCCCCGTAGACCGTGTAGAAGACCGTGGCCTCCCGGAGGTCGCCGGTGACCCGGGCGTCCGTGATGGTCACGAATCCCAGTCGCGGGTCCTTGATTCGCCGGTCCAGGGTCTCCGCGACCACGACCTGGATGCGATCGGCCAGCTTACGGGCGCGCGCGTTGTCGGCCACCGGTCCGTCTCCCTACTTCCTGCTGTTCCTGCGTCGGATGTGCTGCTCTTGGTATTGCTCTGGTAGGCCGTCCGGGGCCGGGCACGGCTCCGTCCGGCTGCTCCGTACGGCGTACGGGGCGACGTCAGGCCCCGCGCCGACGGGGTGGTGCCACACCGCCCCGTCCGGCGTCGCCGCCGGTCTCGTCGGTGGACGTCGCCCTCAGTCGTCGTCTCCGTGGAAACGCCGGCGTACGGCGAGCAGTTCCACCTCCGGACGTCCCGCCACGAGCCGTTCACACCGCTCCAGTACGTCCGTGAGATGGCCGGCGTCGCCGCTGACCAGGGCCATACCGATCTCGGCCCGCCGGTGCAGGTCCTGGTTTCCCACCTCCGCCGCGCTCACCGCGTACTTCCGCTGGAGTTCGGCCACGATGGGACGCACCACGGAGCGTTTCTCCTTGAGCGAGTGGACGTCGCCGAGGAGCAGGTCGAAGGACAGTGTCCCCACATACATGTCGTTCCGGATGTCCCGCCGGTCCGGGGTACGGGACCCTGTCACTTCTTGACAGGGACACCCAAACCGTACACGCAACGTACGGGGCCGATCGACGGAAATAACTCCCGCCGACCGGCCCCGGTACGTCAGCCGTGCATCAGCCGTGCGTCAGCACGTCAGGCACGCGGCTTCTCGCGCATCTCGTACGTCGCGATGACGTCGTCGACCTTGATGTCGTTGAAGTTTCCGAGGTTGATACCGCCCTCGTAGCCTTCGCGGATCTCGGTGACGTCGTCCTTGAAGCGACGCAGACCCTCGATGTTGAGGCTCTCCGCGATGACCTTGCCATCGCGCAGCAGCCGCGCCTTCGTGTTGCGCTTGACCTCGCCGGAGCGGATGAGCACACCGGCGATGTTGCCGAGCTTGGAGGAGCGGAAGACCTCGCGGATCTCCGCGGTGCCCAGCTCGACCTCCTCGTACTCCGGCTTGAGCATGCCCTTGAGGGCCGCCTCGATCTCCTCGATGGCCTGGTAGATGACCGAGTAGTACCGGACGTCCACACCTTCGCGCTCGGCCATCTGCGTGGCACGCCCCGCGGCGCGCACGTTGAAGCCGATCACGATGGCGTCGGAACCCATCGCCAGGTCGATGTCGGACTCCGTGACCGCACCGACGCCGCGGTGCAGGACCCGGATGTCGACCTCTTCGCCGACGTCGAGCTGGAGCAGCGAGGACTCGAGAGCCTCGACCGAACCAGAGGCATCGCCCTTGATGATGAGGTTGAGCTGCTTGATCTCGCCTTCCTTGAGGACCTTGTCCAGGTCCTCCAGGGAGACGCGACGCGTGCGCTTGGCGAAGGCCGCGTTGCGCTCGCGGGCAGCCCGCTTCTCGGCGATCTGCCGGGCCGTACGGTCCTCGTCGACCACGATGAAGTTGTCACCGGCGCCGGGGACGTTGGTGAGGCCCAGGACCTGCACCGGCGTCGAGGGACCGGCTTCCTCGACCGTGTTGCCGAGGTCGTCGAGCATGGCGCGGACACGGCCGTAGGCGTCGCCGACGACCATGGTCGAGCCGACCCGCAGCGTGCCTCGCTGGACCAGGACGGTCGCGGTGGCACCGCGGCCCTTGTCCAGGTGAGCCTCGATCGCGATGCCCTGCGCGTCCTGCTCCGGGTTGGCCCGGAGGTCGAGCGAGGCGTCGGCGGTGAGGACCACGGCCTCCAGCAGGCTGTCGATGTTCAGACCCTGCTTGGCGGAGATGTCGACGAACATGGTGTCGCCGCCGTACTCCTCGGCCACGAGCCCGAACTCGGTGAGCTGACCGCGCACCTTGGTCGGGTCGGCGCCGTCGACGTCGATCTTGTTGACCGCGACGACGATCGGGACGTCGGCCGCCTTGGCGTGGTTGAGCGCCTCGATCGTCTGCGGCATCACACCGTCGTTGGCGGCCACCACGAGGATCGCGATGTCCGTCGACTTCGCACCACGGGCACGCATGGCGGTGAACGCCTCGTGACCCGGGGTGTCGATGAAGGTGATGCGACGTTCGGAGCCGTTGACCTCGGTCGCGACCTGATACGCACCGATGTGCTGCGTGATCCCGCCGGCCTCACCCGCGATGACGTTCGTCTTGCGGATGGCGTCCAGTAGCCTGGTCTTACCGTGGTCGACGTGACCCATGACGGTCACTACCGGCGGCCTGGCGACGAGTGCTTCCTCGCCGCCCTCGTCCTCGCCGAACTCCAGGTCGAAGGACTCGAGCAGCTCGCGGTCCTCCTCCTCGGGGCTCACGATCTGAACGGTGTAGTTCATCTCGGAGGCGAGCAGTTCCAGCGTCTCGTCCGTGACGGACTGGGTCGCCGTGACCATCTCGCCGAGGTTCATCATCACCGCGACGAGCGACGCCGGGTTGGCGTTGATCTTCTCGGCGAAGTCGGTGAGCGAGGCACCACGCGACAGGCGAACGGTCTCGCCGTTGCCGCGCGGCAGCATCACGCCGCCGACCGACGGGGCCTGCATGGCCTCGTACTCCTGGCGCCTCTGCCGCTTCGACTTGCGACCGCGCCGCGCGGGACCGCCGGGACGCCCGAAGGCACCCTGCGTGCCGCCACGGCCACCCGGACCACCGGGACGACCGCCGAAGCCGGGGCGACCGCCGCCGCCACCGCCGGGACGACCGGCGAAGCCGCCGCCACCGCCGCCACCGCCGGGACGACCGGCGAAGCCGCCGCCACCGCCGCCGCCACCGGGACGACCGGCGAAGCCGCCGCCACCCGGGCGACCGCCGCCGCCACCGGGACGACCGCCGCCACCGGGACCACGGCCACCGGGGCCGCCACCGGGACGGGGACCCGCCGCGGGACGCTGCGGCATCATGCCGGGGTTCGGACGCGCGCCGCCGCCACCGGGGGCGCCGCCGGGACGCGGGGCCTGCGGACGGGGCATACCACCGGGCGTGGGCCTCGCGGCACCGCCCTGGCCCTGCGGACGGGGGCCACCCTGGCCGCCGCCCTGCGGACGCGGAGCGCCACCGGGGGCACCGGCGCCGCCGGGACGCGGGGCGCCGCCCGGACGGGGCGCCTGCGGGCGCGCCATACCGGTGGAGCCGCCGGAGGTGAAGGGGTTGTTACCGGGACGCGGACCGGCGGGACGGCCACCGGGGCGTCCGCCCTGGCCGCCGGGGCGCGGGGCGCCCTGACGGTCGCCACGGCCCTGGCCACCCTGACCCTGACCGCCCTGACCCTGGCCCTGGCCGCCCTGGGGCGCCGGACGAACGCCGGGCTTGGGGGCACCGGGGCGCGCGGCGGGCCGGGGGGCGGACTGGCTGGGCTGCTGCGGAGCCTGCGCCGGAGGCGCGGTGAACTCGGGCGCGGCGGGCGCCGGAGTGCTGGGCGCCGGAGTGGCCGGCTTCGGCGCGGCGGGACCCGGGCGGGGGCCCGGACCGGGCCGCGAGGCCGGCTGCTCGCTCGCGGCGGGCTTGGCCGGCGCGGGCTTCGGGGCGGCCGGACGGGCCGCCTGAGAGGGGGACGGCGCGGCCGGCGAAGGCGCCGACGGCCGTGCGGGCGCCTGCTTGCGCGGCGCTCCGGGACGGGGACCGGACTTGCCGGCACCGCCGCCCTGCTGGAATGCGTCAGTCAGTTTGCGTACTACCGGCGCCTCGATCGTCGAGGACGCCGAACGGACGAATTCACCGAGTTCTTGGAGCTTGGCCATGACAGCCTTGCTCTCGACGCCGAACTCCTTGGCGAGTTCGTATACCCGGACCTTAGCCACTTCGCTCCTTTTAGGTCCGGGGTGCGCCGGACCGTCGCTACTTCATGGGCGTACTCATCGCGTACTCATCGAGTGCTCATCGCAATCTCGACCTACTTCCAACTCGCGAGGTACCAGGGCCGCACGGGGGTTCCGGACGGCGCTTCTTACGGTGTTGCGTGCTCGACAAAGCGGCGAAGATCCGCCGTGTCGAGCGCTCCCTGGACCCGAAAGGCCCGGGAAAAGGCCCGGCGGCGAACCGCCAGGTCGATACATGCCGGGGTGGGATGCACGTACGCACCCCGGCCGGGCAGCGTACCGCGAGGATCGGGGAGACAGGCTCCCCGCACCATCACCGTACGCAGCAGAGCGCTCTTGGCCGCTCGCTCCCGACACCCCACACAGGTGCGTTCAGGGCACACGCGGGTATGCGTCCGACCAGACACCGTTAAGTCTACCTCCCCGCACCGCCCTCACCCCTTTGGGGCAAAAATCGAACGGCCGTCTTCTTTTGGTCTGCCTCGATCGTGCACCATTGGCGGCTCGATCCGCACGAGAGTTACCGCCAGGCGCGGTACGAGGCCGCTCCTCGTGGCGCTGATCAGCACCACGCTTGATCCCACGCGTCCGGTCGCCCCGCTCACGCTGCACTCGGTCGTTCCCACGGAACGAACGCGACGGTGCGCGCCCGGTGTCCCCAATTTGCACGGGGGACCGGGGACGCGTGGCGCTCCCGGGAGACGAGGCCGCCGGGGCGGCCTGACGCCCGCGCCCTTCACAGGACAGCGGACCCGCGAGACTGGACAGCGGACCCGCAGGGCGACCGCCCTGCCCCGTGGCATATTCCACGGGGCAGGCGAGGCAGCTCCCAGATACGCAAGCCCCTCCCCGGTCCACGGTCGCTCCGAGCCCTGGAGCCCCGTCGCCCGGCCCCTCGGCCCGTCGGCATCGTCCGGCCTCGGCCGGCTCGTCGCCATCAGGCCGAGACGATCCCGGGACGGCGGCACCCCCTTCAGGAGCGCTCGCGCTGGGGCCCCCTGTCGCGGGAGCTCTCGCGCTCCGCGCCGTCACCGCGCTCCGGGGCGTCCCCGGTCCCGGGGTTCTCCGTGTCGGGCCGGATGTCGATGCGCCAGCCGGTGAGACGCGCCGCCAGCCGGGCGTTCTGGCCTTCCTTGCCGATGGCCAGGGACAGCTGGTAGTCGGGCACCGTCACCCGCGCCGAACGGGCGGCCATGTCGACGACCTCGACCTTGCTCACCCGAGCGGGAGACAGGGCGTTGGCCACCATGTCGGCGGGGTTGTCCGACCAGTCGACGATGTCGATCTTCTCGCCGTTCAGCTCCGCCATCACGTTGCGCACCCGGCCGCCCATGGGGCCGATACAGGCCCCCTTCGGGTTCAGGCCGGAGCGCGTCGAGCGCACCGCGATCTTGGTGCGGTGCCCCGCCTCCCGCGCGATCGCGGCGATCTCGACGGAGCCGTCGGCGATCTCCGGGACCTCCAGGGCGAACAGCTTCTTCACGAGGTTGGGGTGCGTACGCGAAAGCGTCACGGACGGACCGCGCATCCCCTTGGCCACCCGTACGACGTACGAGCGCAGGCGCGTGCCGTGCTCGTACTCCTCGCCCGGCACCTGCTCCTGGACCGGGAGGATCGCTTCCAGCTTGCCGATGTCGACCAGGACGTTCTTGGGGTCGCGCCCCTGCTGGACGACGCCGGTGACGATGTCGCCCTCACGCCCCGCGTACTCCCCGAGGGTCACGTCGTCCTGGGCGTCCCGAAGCCGCTGGAGGATGACCTGCTTGGCCGTGGTGGCCGCGATGCGGCCGAAGTCCGAGGGGGTGTCGTCGAACTCGCGGGGGGCCGCGCCGTCCTCCAGCCCTTCGAGGTCGGCGGCGTCCTCCCTCGCCCAGACCGTCACGTGACCGCTTTCGCGGTCCAGACGGACCCGCGCGCGGCGCCGGCTCCCCTCGGTCCGGTGGTAGGCGATCAGAAGGGCCGACTCGATCGCCTCGACCAGCAGGTCGAAGGAGATCTCCTTCTCCCGGACCAAGCCCCGCAGGGCACTCATGTCGATGTCCACGGCTACGCCTCCTTCGCCTTCTCGGTCTGCGCGGCGGCCTCGGCCTGCCCGGCATCCTTGTCGGCGGCGTCCGTCTCGCGGTCCGCCGCCCTGTCCTTACGGTTGAACTCGATCTCGACCCTGGCCTTCGCGATGTCGGAGAAGGCCAGCCGACGCGAGGTGGGCTTGCGCCCCTTGACGCCCGGCACCTCCAGGTCGAGGCCGTCGTCGTCGACGCCGAGGATCCGTGCCACCAGCTCACCGGCCTCGGCGATCTGGAACTTCACCAGGCGCCCCACGGCACGTACGTAGTGACGGTGCTCCGTCAGCGGCCGGTCCGCGCCGGGTGAGGTGACCTCCAGGACGTACTCGCCGTCGCCCATGGCGTCCGACTCGTCGAGCTTGGTGGACAGCTCACGGCTGAGTTCGGCGCAGGTGTCGAGGGCGACACCCTCGTCCGAGTCCACGACCACCTGAAGCACACGCCTTCTGCCCGCGGGAGTCACCGTGATCTCTTCGAGATCGAGTTCCTTGGAGAGGACGAGCGGTTCCAGCAGTTGCCGCAGCCTCTCGCTCTGGGTGGTGCTCATCCGGGTGACTCCTCGGCCGCGTGTGCTGTTGTGGTGGGTCATGTGTCAGGTCAAAGGGTATCCGGTCCTGAAGCCGCTTGCCGCCACGTGCTCCGCGGCACGGACCGGTCCGGCCCGCCGCCTCGTCGCCGTCCGGGTCCCCCGTCGATCCGGCGAACTTCTGTACGCCTTCCGATGGACCCCACGGCCGCGCCCGGCGCCCGCTCGTCTGTACGAGAGGGGAGCGCGGGTACGGTGATCACCGACGTACCGCATCGGCTCATGGCCCCGTTTGCTCAGTCTCGGCCGACCGATTCCCCACAGGTCTCGCCGGACGGCCCCCCGCGTGAGCGTTCGACGTACCCGGGCCCCTGCGACGCGTCGTGCCGCCAAGCCCTGCCGTCCGTCCGCTCCCAGCCCGCTCCTGCCCCGTCGCCCGACCGTACGAGCCGCCTGCCCCACCGGCCGACTCGCTGGGCGGCCCTGTCGCCGCCCACGGCTCCCCAACCCTCGGGGCGCCCGCTCCGTCGTCTGCTGTCCGCCCGAACCGCCGAGGATGCCTGCCGTGTCGCTGCCCCGTTCGCCGAGTAGTACCCCGCCAGGGCCCCGCAGAAGGAGCCTGCTCCTCTCCAGCGCCGCAGCGATCGGGGTGACGTTCGCGAGCGGGTGCTCCGGCGGGGACGAGGAGGCGGGGAGCCGCACGCGCAGGGCGGAGGCATCGGCCGCCCAGCGGCTGAGTGAGCGTGCGGTGCGCGACAGCGAGGCACTCCTGCGCCAGTACGACGCCGCCCTGCTGGCCCACCCGGACCTCGGCTCCCGCCTGCGTCCCCTCCGTCACGACGTCGCGGAGCACAGGGCGGCGTTCCACGCGGCGAGTTCCGCCCACGAAAAGCCCTCTCCCGGAGAGACGTCCCCCTCCCCTGGGGCCACTGACTCAGGGAGTGCCACGGTGGCGGGCGCCTCACCGGGAGCGACGGATTCAGCGCCCTCGGCGCCCCCGGACACGCGGGGCACGCTCGCCGCACTCGCGGCGGCGGAGCGGAGGCTGGCCGACAGCCGTTCCCGACAGCTCGTCGACGCGCCGGACGAACTGGCCCGGCTTCTCGCCTCGGTCTCGGCCGCGGGGGCCGCCCACGCCTATCTGCTGACGGAGGGCAAGAAGTAATGGGATTCCAGGAGGACGCGGCGCACTTCGGGAGCGCGCGCCACGCGTCGCCGGACGCCAAGGACGGTGCCGTCGGTGACGACAAGAACGGCGCCGAGAGCGGTAGGGACACGGCGCGGCTGCTGCGCGCCGTCCAGGCCGCTCTGCGCGCGGAACATGCCGCTGTCTACGGTTACGGCGTGGTGGGTGGCCGCGTGCACGCCGATCGCCGCGGCGACGCCCGAGCCGCGTTTGACGCCCACCGGGCTCGGCGCGACGAACTCGAGAGAACGGTGCGCGACTTGGGCGGTACGCCGGAGCCGGCAGCCGCCGCCTACGCACTGCCCTTCGCGGTGGCGAACGCCGCTGCCGCCGTGCGGCTCGCAGTGGACCTGGAGGACAAGGTCGCCGGCGTCTACTCGGATCTGGTGCGTGCCTCGGCCGGACAACGCCGGCGGGACGCGGCCGCCGCGCTGCGGGAGTCAGCGGTGCGCTCCGCGCGTTGGCGGGGCGGCAGCGTAGCCTTCCCAGGTCTCGCCGAACGATCGGTTCCAGCCACCGGCGCCTCCGTCAGCCCCGCCCCGGGGCCCAGTACGTCGCGGGACGGATGAACAGGAATCGGCCGAAAGGATGCGTCCCGCATGGTCCTCGAACCGCCCCGGCGTCTCGTACGAGCCCTGGCCGAGGGACACCACGCCGGGGACACCGGGGACGCAGGGGACCGCGCCGCCTCGTGGCTGGAGGAGCTGCCGGGACTCGTGGACGCCGCCGTCGCACGCTACGGGCTGCGGGTCGAACGACTGCTCCAGCCCGGGGGCCGCAGCAGTGTGGCACTTCTCGTGCACCGGCACGACGGGACTCCCGCGGTCCTGAAGATGGCCCCTCCATCGGCCGCTCCCGCTCTGGAGACCGCCGCTCTGACGCACTGGGCGGGCCTTGGAGCATGCCGCCTGCTGGAGGACGGCTCCCAGCGCCCCGAGACGCCCCAGGGCACGTCCGAGCCCGGCTCCATGGTGCTGGAACGGCTGCGTCCAGAGGTGTCCCTGAACTCCCTGCCCCAGGCCAAAGCCATGCTGGAGGCCGCGGACACGGTGCGCCGTCTGTGGGTGGAACCGCCGCGGGACGTCCCCTTCGAGACAGTCTCCGCTCGTACGGGGCGGCACGCCGCCATGATGCGTCACTGTGCCGACGACCTCCTGCGGCCCCTCGTGGAAGCGGCTCTCGCCGTACGTGACGAGCTGCTCTCGGACAGCGCCGAGACCGTGCTGCTGCACGGGGCGTTCCGGCAGGCGAAGGTGCTGGCTGGAGAGCGACTCCCGTGGCTCGCCGTGGGCCCCGAACCCCTGATCGGCGAACGGGCCTACGACGTCGCTCGGCTGGCCCGCGACCGCCTGGAAGATCTGGTCGCGGCGAACAGTGGCGCGGCGTCCGCACGGCGCCGTGTGGCCAAGTTGGCCGACTCCCTCGACCTGGACCGCGACCGTCTGCAGGGGTGGACACATTTCCGCGCCACCGCGGCCGGAACAGCGGCTGTCGCGGCAGGACATCAACAGAGGGGGGAACTCCTGCTGGAGTTCGCCGGGTGGCTGTGACGTCGGGCGGGGCCCGAGCTCTGGTGCCGGGGACGTGACGCGGCCGCCGAGCAGCGCCCGGGAACTCTCTAAGACCCTCCGGACCGGCTGCCCCTTGCTCCGTCGGCGCCGTGGACGACGGCGTGGACGCATCGGCGGCGTGGACATGGACACAGAGGCGCGAGAAGTGGGGCTGACTCGACCGGTACGGAGAGCAGTCATACGAAGACGGGACGGCGTCAACACTGAGGGGTGGCCACTACGCCCTACGGCGTAGTGGCCACCCCATTAGCTTTTACCCGGGCTTCCTGCCCCGCAGTAGGTCTCACCGCCGGGCGGACGCGCCTCAGACCACGGCGCCACCCCTTGGTTGACCAGACGCGACGTGCCGCGCAGGGGCTGCTGACGCGGCGTGATCAGGCGGTCGGGCGACAGTCGGTAGGCAGTCAGGCAGTCAGGCAGTCAGGCGGTCAGGCGGTCAGGCGGTCAGGCGCGCGATGGCCTCGTCGACGGGAAGTTCCTCCCGCTCCCCCGTACGCCGGTCCTTCACCTCGACGATCCCTTCGGCGGAACGACGCCCGGCCACGACGATCTTCGGCACGCCGATCAACTCCGCGTCCGTGAACTTGACCCCGGGGGAAACCCCCGCGCGGTCGTCCACGAGCACGCGGGCTCCGGCAGCGCCGAGCTTCTCCGCGACCTCCAGGGCCAGCTCCGTCTGCAGCACCTTGCCCGCCGCGACGACGTGGATGTCCGCCGGGGCGACCTCGGCGGGCCAGCACAGCCCCTGCCCGTCCGCCGTCTGCTCGGCGAGGGCGGCGACGGCGCGGGAGACGCCGATGCCGTACGACCCCATCGTCACGCGCACCGGCTTGCCGTTCTGGCCGAGGACGTCGAGCTGGAAGGTGTCGGCGTACTTGCGGCCCAGCTGGAAGATGTGCCCGATCTCGATGGCACGGTCCAGCTTGAGTCCGTGGCCGCAGTTCGGGCAGGGGTCGCCCTCTTGGACGACCACGACATCGAGGTACCTGTCGACCTCGAAGTCACGACCGACGACGACGTTGCGGGCGTGGGTGTCCTTCTTGTTGGCCCCGGTGATCCACGCGGTTCCCGCGGCGACGCGCGGGTCGGCAAGGTAGCGGATCTTCAGGCCCTGGGGCCCGACGTAGCCCCGTACCAGCTCGGGCCGTCCCTCGAAGTCCTCGGCGGTGACCAGCTCGACCTCTGCCGGGGCCAGGTGCTCGCCGAGCTTGCCGAGGTCCACCTCGCGGTCACCGGGGACACCGACGGCCACGATCTCGCCGTCGACCTTCACGAGCAGGTTCTTCAGCGTCGCCGAGGCGGGGACCCCGAGCTGTGCGGCGAGGCTCTCGATGGTGGGCGTGTCGGGGGTGTCGATCTCCTCGACGGGGCCGTGTGACGCGCTCTGCTCCGTCTTGGACGGGAAGAAGGTGACCGCCTCCGTGTTGGCCGCGAAGGCACAGTTGGGACAGTCCGCGAAGGTGTCCTCACCGGCAGCCGCGGGGGCCAGGAACTCCTCGGAGGCGGAGCCACCCATCGCTCCGGAGATGGCGGAGACGATGCGGTAGTCGAGTCCGAGGCGCGCGAAGATCCTGCGGTACGCCTCTCGGTGCAGGGCGTAGGACTCGGCGAGTCCCTCGTCCGTGGTGTCGAACGAGTACGAGTCCTTCATCTGGAACTCGCGACCGCGCAGCACACCGGAACGGGGCCGGGCCTCGTCGCGGTACTTGGTCTGGATCTGGTAGAGCATGACCGGCAGATCCTTGTAGGACGTGCACTGGTCCTTGACCACCTGGGTGAAGATCTCCTCGTGCGTGGGGCCGAGGAGGTAGTCGGAGCCCTTGCGGTCCTTCAGCCGGAACAGCAGGTCGCCGTACTCCTCCCAGCGGCCCGTCGCCTCGTAGGGCTCCTTGGGCAGGAGGGCCGGCAGCAGCACCTCCTGGGCGCCGATGGCGTCCATCTCCTCGCGCACGACGCGCGAGACGTTGTCGAGCACCTTCTTGCCGAGCGGGAGCCACGACCAGATGCCGGCGGCGGTGCGCCGCACGTACCCGGCACGGACCAGCAGCTTGTGGCTGAGCGTCTCGGCGTCCGCCGGGTCGTCACGCAGTGTCTTGACCATCAATCGGGACATGCGCTGGACCTGGGCCATGGTGAACTCCTGCTGCGAAAGGGTGATGTCCAGGAGGTTAGCCGGGGCCCCGGCCGTGGCGGAAATCGGTTATGCCCCGTCCGGGCGCGAACCACGCAGTGGCAGCGATGCGCCCATCACCGCGTACGGCGTCGGCGCGCTCGGGAACAGCACCTGCCGCGCGAGGTCGATGTAGCCGAGGGAACGGTACAGCCCACGCGCGGGGCTTTCCTTGTCGATCGCCGAGAGAATGGACCGGGGCGCCTGTACGGCATCCGTGATCGTCGTGATCAGGGTCCTGCCGATGCCCCGGTTCTGGTACCCGGGACGGACATGCAACTCCGTGATCACGAACGAGTCGTCGAGCCAGCTGTCGTTGTGCATGCGCATCAGGTAGGGCTGGACGACGGTCGACCACCAGTGCGCGCGGTCGTTCGGCATTCCGTAGACGAAGCCGACGAGCCGTCCCTCGGGGGTCGTGGCCCCCAGTGCCCGCGCGCCCGGTACGGCGACGTGCCGCAACACGATCTGCCGGCGCACGTCGATCTCGTCGTCCGTCAGCCCGAAGGCGTGGGCCTGAACGGCCAACGCCTCGTCGACGTGCGCGGCCAGGTCGAGAGGGCCGACCGTGACCTGATCCGGGATCCGGGGAGCGCGCCCGGGGTAACTCGGCATGCCCGGAGACTACCCGGGGGGTGGCGGAGGGTGCCGGGCAGGGACTTCCTGTATCTGGTGACCCTGGCCATGTATCGGCGTGGATCACGCTTGTATCAGCGTGTACCAACGTGTATCAGCCGGTTGCTGTGGGCGGTGCGGTGGCAGCGGTCGGTTGCCCCGCCCCCGGCTGCCCCGTGGCATATGCCACGGGGCAGCCGGGGGCGGGGCGCCGCAAAGCGGCCTCGTGCGTCGCCGGCTCACGGCTCACGGCTCACGGCTCACGGCTCACGGCTCACGGCTCACGGCTCACGGCTCACGGCTCACGGCTCACGGCATATTCGACGGTGCGCCGAGGGTTGTCGGCCCGTCGTGGGGAACGGGCGTGCCCCGTGGCATATGCGACGGGGCACAGGGCCGTCACGCTGCACCACCCCGGCACACGTACACGCACTCGCCGCGCACTCGTCTGCGCCGCACCGCTCCCCGGACCCGTCCTCGCGTACGCCGCACCCCGGCCCGTCCTCGCGTACGCCGCACCCCGGCCCGTCCTCGCGTACGCCGCACCCCGGCCCCGTCCTCGCGTACGCCGCTCCCCGCTACGCAGCAGGCAGGCGAGGCACACTGCTCAGCAACTTGCGGGTGTAGGGATGGGACGGGGCACCCAGTACGTCGCGGGTCTCGCCCTGTTCGACGAGGCGTCCCTGTTCGAGGACAGCGGTGCGTTCACAGAGCGTCGCCACGACGGACAGGTCGTGGGAGACCATGACGATGGTGAGGCCACGCTGTTCCTTGAGTTCCGCGAGGAGATCGACGACCTTGACTCTCGTGGTGACGTCGAGGGCGCTGACCGGTTCGTCCGCCAGGAGCACGCGGGGTTCGCAGACGGTGGCCCGAGCGATGGCGATCCGCTGGCGCTGCCCGCCCGAGAACTCGTGCGGGTAGCGGCGTACGACATCGGCGGTCAGTCCGACCGCTTCGAGGGCCGCCGCGACTTTGGTGCGCGCCTCGTCGGCACTCGCGAGTCCAAGGGAGCGAAGCGGCTCGGCGACGATGGCGCCGATACGACGCCGTGGGTCGAGGGAGGAGTACGGGTCCTGGAAGACGCACTGCACGGCGGCGCGGAACCGTTTCATCTGCGCCCGGTCGCGCAGCTGAAGCGATTGGCCGTCGAAGCGCACCTCCCCGGAGCCGGGACGGCTGAGACCCAGCAGCATGCGCAGCAGTGTGGTCTTGCCGGCGCCGGACTCGCCGACCAGGGCGAGGCTGTGCCCCGTCTCCACGCGGAGGGAGATGTGCTCGACGACCGGACGGACGGCACCACGGTAGGTGTAGGAGACGTCGCGCAGTTCGAGGGCGGGCGACGTGGGTACGGGCGCGACGGTCCGCGCGCTCATCGGGTACCTCCGAGGTCGAGAGCCGATTCGAGGCGGCGTGCGCTCTCCACCAGGGCGCGGGTGTACGGGTCCTCGGCGGCGTGCACGAGGGCGCGGACGTCGCCCTGCTCGACGCCGCGACCGTTCTTGAGCACCAGGACGCGGTCTGTGATGCGCGAGACGACGGCCAGGTCGTGGCTGACGAAGAGGAGCGCCATGCCGCGTTCCTGTACGAGGCGGTCCAGCAGGCCCAGCATCTCGGACTGCACCGTGACGTCGAGGGCCGTGGTGGGCTCGTCCGCGATGAGCAGCGCGGGTGCGCACGCGAGCGCCATGGCCAGGGCGACGCGCTGGCGTTGCCCGCCGGACACCTCGTGGGGAAAGGCGCGGGCGACCCGTTCGGGTTCCGGCAGCCTCACCTGCTCCAGGCATTCGGTCACGGCGCGACGCAGCGCGCCTCCGCCGAGCCCGGTACGACGCCGCAGCGGTCCGGCGATCTGTTTGCCGACGCGCATCAGCGGGTCGAGCGCGGTCAGGGGTTCCTGGAAAACGGCGGCGGCGCCCCTGCCCCGTATCGCGGTGAGCGATCTTTCCGGCGCGCCGATCATCTGGGAGCCCAGAAGGCTGACCGAACCCCGCGCCGTCATGCCCTCCGGAAGGAGGCCGAGCGTGGCGAGCGTGGTGAGGGACTTCCCGGAGCCGGACTCGCCGATGAGGCCCAGCCGCTCGCCCGGCGCGATGTCGAAGCTCAGGTCGCTCACGAGGTCACGTCCCTCGGACGTGCGCACCGTCAGGCCCCGCACCGCGAGGACGGGGCCGTCCGGAGCCGCCCCGTCCCCCGCCACGGGGCCGTCCGGAGCAGCCCCGTCCCCCGCGCCCCGTCCCGACGCGACGGTGCCCGCGGAACGGCGCCTACGGGGCTGGTCGTACGGCTCATGGGATGCGGGCTGCTTCTGGCTCATGCGCTCCTCCGGCGTGAAGGATCAAGGGTGTCCCGCAGTCCGTCGGCGACGAGGTTGACCCCGATCACGAGGATCACCAACAGGACACCGGGGGCGATGGCACCGGCCGGCGCCGTGGTGAACGTGGCCTGGGCCTCCTGCAGCATGCGTCCCCACGAGGCGTTGGGCGGCGGAGCGCCGAGCCCCAGGTACGACAGTCCCGCTTCCGCGAGGACGGCGAGACCGAACTGCAGGGCGAGGTTCACGACGAGAGTCGGCCAGATGTTGGGGAGGACGTGGCCCAGGACGGTACGCAGCCGCCCCGTCCCGGAGGTGCGAGCCGCGGTGACGTAGTCCTGCGCCAGTACCCGTTTGACCAGGATGCGGGTCAGGCGCGCGACGACGGCGCTCTGGGCGAGGCCGATCGCCAGGACCGCGGAGCCGAGCGACGCGGCTCGTGCGGAGACGATCAGCATGGCGAGCAGCAGCGTAGGAAAGGCGATGAGGATGTCGAGGAGCGCCGAGAGGGTGTCGTCCACCCAGCCCTGGGCGTACGCGGCGAGGACGCCGAGCACGACGCCGAGCACGGCGGCGATGGCCACGGCACCGAGACCGGCCTCAAGGGCTATGCGCGCGCCGGTCATGGCCTGGGTGAAGAGGTCCCGGCCGAGCTTGTCCGTGCCGAGGATGTGGCTTCCGGCGGGCCCCGTGAGGCGGTCGCCGGTGGTGTCCTGTGGATCGTAGGGAAGCCAGAACAGCGACACGAGGGCCATGAGGACGACGAACCCGGCCAGGACGCACCCGGCAACGAGGGTGACGGAGCGGCGCCGTCCGCGACGCCGGAGAACGGGCGCCGACGCGGGGTCGGGCGAAGTGATGGTGGGAACGGGGGCGGTCATCGGGTGCCTCCGGAAAGCCTGCCGCGCAGGCGCGGGTCGATGATCCGCTGCACGAGGTCCGCGAGGAAGCCGATGAGCAGGACGGCGAGCGTGGAGACGAACAGGACGCCTTGGATGACGGGGTAGTCGTGCTGGGCGATGCCGGTGGCGAGCATGGACCCGAGTCCGGGCAGGGCGAAGACGGATTCGACGACCACCGCGCCGAGCAGCGTGGAGGCCAGTTCGATACCGAGGACGGAGATGACGGGCACGGAGGCGTTGCGCAGGCCGTGCCGCCACATGGCGCCGGCGAAGGACGAGCCGAGGGCACGGGCGGTACGCAGGTAGTCGCTTCCGAGTACGTCGAGCGTCGCCGAGCGCACGTAGCGGGTGAGCGAGGCCGACATGACGAGTGCGACGGTGACGACCGGGAGGACGAGCGACTCGATCGCCGCCCCCGGATCGGACCATCCCTCCTGCGGGAATCCACCGGACGGCAACACCCCGAGGTTGAGCGCGAACACGGCCACGAGGATCATGCCGAGCCAGAACACGGGCACCGCTAGTCCGAGTTGGGACACGGCGTTGAGGATCGCGCCGTACCAGCTACGGGAGCGGCGCGCGGCGACGTAGCCCGCCGGGACCGCGACGACGACGGCCAGGACGAACGCGGCGAGCGTCAGCGGCACGGTCACGTCGAGCCGGCCGACGACCTCCGGGCGCACCGGCAGCGAACTGACGAAGGAGGTACCGAGGTCGCCGGTGGCGAGCTGGCCGATCCAGTGCACGAACTGTTCGGGCAGCGACTTGTCCGTACCGATGGAGTGCCGCGCCGCCTCGATCTGTTCGGGGCTCGCGCCGACCGACGTGAGCGCGTTCGCGGGGTCGCCGGGCAGCAGGCGCAGCAGCAGGAACAGCACCACGCTGGCGAGCGCGAGCGACACCACGAGGAAGGCGAGGCGGCGCAGCAGGTAGGAGAGCACGAGCGAGTCAGCTCTTCTTGATGTCGTAGGCGTAGAACTGGGAGTTCAGCCCGTTCACCGGGTAGCCGCTGAGCTTGTTGCCGGCGACGACGATCTGCGGGTACAGGTAGAGCCAGTCGCTCGCGGCGTCCTGCGCGACCTTGCGGTTCACCTTCTTCAGGAGCGCGGTCTGCTGCGCTGTGGAGTCGGCCTGTTCGGCCTGGTCCACCCACTGGGAGACCTGCTTGTTGGCGTAGCCCCAGTAGAAGTCCGGATTGCCGTACCAGACGAGGTCCCGGTCGTTGACGTGCTCCTGGAGCGTCGCGCTGAAGTCGTGGTTCTTGTAGACCTTCGTGTACCACTCGTCGGGTGTGATCGTGTTGATCTTGACGGTGATGCCGACCTTGGCGAGCTGCGACTTGATGAACGTCGCGGCGGTGGGATGCGGGTCGTAGTTCGGGGTGTCCAGGGTGAAGCTGAAGCCCTTCTTGTACCCGGCCTCGCCGAGCAGTTTCCTGGCCTTGGCGACGTCGTACCCGTTGACCTTGGTCAGGTCCTCGTACCAGGGGTCGCTGGGCGGCACCATGGAGCCGATGAGCTTGCCGTAGCCGCCCCACACGGACTCCAGCAGCTTCTTGTCGTCGATCGCGGCGGAGACGGCCTGCCGGACCTTGACGTCCGTGAACGGCTTGGCCTTGTCGTTGAAGGCGAGCAGCAGCTTGGTGGTCGAGTTCCCGTCACTGACGGTGTAGTTCTGGTTGTTCTTGAACTGATCCAGCGCGTCGGGGCTCTGCTCGCTCGTGACGACGTCCAGCGCGTTGGTCAGCAGCGCGTTGTTGAGGGCGCTGGCGTCCTTGTAGTAGTGGAAGACGACCTGCTGGTTCTTCGCGGCCCCGCCCCAGTACTTCGGGGAGCGCTTGAGGCTGAGGGCCGAGCCGCGGGTCCACTTGCCGAGCCGGTACGGTCCGGTCCCGTCCTCGCTGGTCTTGAGGTTCTTCGCCTCGGAGTTGATGATCCAGACGTAGGACAGGTTGTAGACGAACGAGATCGACTTCTTCTTGAGCGTGACGCGCACGGTGCGGTCGTCGGGCGTCGCGATCGTCTTCATGACCTCGAGGTTGCTCTTGCGCGCGGACTGCGAGTCCGGCGCGACGACCTTCTCCAGGCTGTACTTCACGTCTTTGCTCGTGAGTTTCTTGCCGGAGTGGAAGGTCACGCCGTCGCGCAGGGTGAAGGTGTAGGTGAGACCGTCGTCGCTCACCTTGTAGTCCTCGGCGAGGAGCTTGTCGACCTTGCCCTTGTCGGAGAGCTTGAACAGCCCCTCGTACACGTTGCCGTTGAGCGCCTCGGTGACGCCCTGGCCACCGCCACCGGTGTTGTCGAGGTTCTGCGGTTCGTAGAGCGAGCCGACGTTGACCGTCGCGTTCTTGTCGTACGCCTGCGTGGCTCCGTGGGAGTTGCCGGAGGAGTCTCCGCCCCCGCACGCGGTCAGCGCCAGAGCGAGGACGGAAACGGACGCACCGGCGTAGAGCGAGGACTTCTTCGTGTTCATCAGGGAGTACGTACTTTCGTGCTCAACGGCGCGAACACGCCGCAGGAGTTGGGGTCAGTGCGCCTGGTAGCCGTCGCGGAAGACGGGGAGCTTCTCGCCGGCCTCGACGGGCAGGTGGAAGCGGTTCTGCCGCGGCGGCATCGGACAGTTGTACTGGTCCGAGAATCCGCACGGCGGCACGAAGGAACGATTGAAGTCCAGTACGACCTTCTGGGGCCCGGCGGCTTCGTCCGCACGGTGCACGAAGAGAAAACGCCCCGCCCCGTAGGTGCTGTCGCCATTGGTGGGGTCACCGAAGACCAGCAGGAGCGTCCCGTCGTCGTCGAAGGCGCTCAGGGTGTACTCGGCGCCGTCCAGGACGAGGGTGATGTCACCCGGTACGGCCAGCTCTCGGGTGCCGCCGTTGTCCCTGATGTGCTCGAAGGGGACCTTGCGTGCGCCCTCGACGGGAGCGTAGTCGGCCTCCAGCACCCAGTCTTGGCGGTACGGGAAGACGTCGACGCCGTCGAAGTTCTGGAGCGCCGGAGCGTGCGCGTCCCAGCGACGCAGTCCGTACTCGGCCTGCCCGCTGACAGGCTCGGTACGTTCCACCGTGGTCACTGTCACACCTGCGGGCTGTCCCGCGCGGGCGGCCTCGACGTCCGGCCTCTCTCCCAGCGGCAGCCAGCTGGTCTCGACGAGGGCCAGATTGCCGGTGGGCGCGGTGAGCGCGCGCCGACGGCCCTCGCGCCACTTCTGCCAGGACCGTTCCGCCGCGACCGCGCCGTCGTCGTCCTGCGGGGGGAACGGGGCAGCTTCAGCCATGTCGCACTCAATCACTCGGGAGGGGTGCACACCGCGTGAATCTCACCCCAAAGGGATTCCTTTATCTGCGATAAGCCGATCTAATGTCAAATGCATGTACAAGGGGTGAGACGGCTTTCACTTCTGTGGCCCCTCTTCAGCGCCGTCTGCTCAGTCGTGTCCGTGCAGTCCTGTCAGCGCAGTCCCGTCCGTGTGGTCCCGCTCAGGGCCGCTCTCCGGCCGAAACGTTCAAGCAGCTACGAGTGGGCTGATCCGTGCATCAGAACAGGACGCTCATGAACGCACCGGACTCCTGGAACCCCACGCGCCGGTACGTCGCGCGTGCGGCCGTGTTGAAGTCGTTCACGTACAGGCTCACGACCGGAGCGACGTCCGCGAGGGCGTACCGCAGGACCGCGGCCATACCGGGCGCCGCGAGCCCCCTGCCCCGGTAGGCCGGGTTGACCCAGACACCCTGGATCTGGCAGACCTCGGCCGTCGCGGCCCCGATCTCCGCCTTGAAGATCACTTCGCCGTTCTCGATGCGCGCGAAGGAGCGTCCGCTACCGACGAGTTCAGCGACCCGTGCCTGGTACAGGAGCCCGCCATCACCGACGAGGGGCGAGATCCCGACTTCCTCCGTGAACATCGCGACACAGGCCGGCATGAGCACGTCCATCTCGTCCTTCTTGACGCGCCGCACCCCGGGATCGGGGTGCACCGCGTCCGAACGGCGGTCGGTGATCATGAGCGGCTGATTGGCCCGGACTTCCCGCGCGGGCCCCCAGTGCGGCTCCAGCAGACGCCACAGCTCCCTGGTCGGCTCGACCGGACCCACGACGGAAGAGCACCGACGCCCCGCTCTGCGCGCCCGATCAGCGAACGCCCGTGCCGCTTCCGGCCCGGCGCAGATCGGTACCAGATTGGCGCCCGCGTAACACATCGAGGTCAGCACCCCGTCGCTGTACCAGCCCCACATCTCGCCACCGAGGCGCCATGGATCCAGTCCGGCCACTTGCACCCGGGACGTGACGAAGGCGTTCGCCACTGGCTCGCGCAGCAGGATCGCCAGCGCCGCGTCGAGGTCGTCGGGGTCGAGGACCCTGGTGGTGGTCTGTGTCAACACGTTCGAAGGGCCTCACCGTACGGACTACTGATTTCCGCACTGTACCCGGGAGCTTGGGACACCGCCCCAGAAGCGGTCCAGGAGGGCTTGGGGCCTACCTCGGGGAGAGGGGGAGGGGCGCACGGCCATGCGGGCGCGTGGGGCCCGGGAGCGCGGCCGGGGCCGGTTGGGGGCGCCGACTGGCGTTGGGCGGAGTGGGATACCCGCGCGCCGTCGGCATACCCGGTCGTACGCGTGAGGGGTAGCGGCTAAGGGTCCTCTGGGGCGGCAAAAGGCCCGGTGCGGTCCCTTTGGCCGTGGCAGGGAGGTACATCGCGGGCACGGGGAGCACGGGCGGGGGGCCACCCGCTCGGGCTGGGGGGGCTGGGGCTGGGGCTTCCGACGGTGGCTCCGCGTGCCAGCCTCGCTCCCCCGTGGCATATGCGACGGTGCGCGAGGCGGGCACGGAGCATTCCGTCTAGCCCAGGGCATATCAAGGGGGGCTGCCCGTGGCATATGCGACGGGGCAGCCGAACCACCCCCGCCAGAAGCAGCGGTCAACCGTGTCTTCTCCAGCGGTCCTGTGCCCCGTGGCATGTGCCACGGGGCACAGGACCGGCACGGGAAATTTCTCTCCCGATCCTCTACCGCTCTATCGCGATCGCCATCCCAAGACATGCCCCGTCCCGCCGCACGCAGCACTCCGCCTTGTACGCCCGCACGCCGCACGCCCGCAAACCAGGCCGTACAGGCCGTACAGGTGGAGAGTGACGGCTGCCGTCCTGAGACTGCTCAGCTGATCGAGACCTGCGGCTCGCCGGAGGCGATGCCGTCCTTCTCCATCTGCTCGGCGATCTTCTGCGCTTCCTCGATGAGCGTCTCGACGATCTTCGACTCCGGAACGGTCTTGACGACCTCGCCCTTGACGAAGATCTGCCCCTTGCCGTTGCCGGAAGCGACACCGAGGTCCGCCTCGCGGGCCTCACCGGGGCCGTTGACGACGCAGCCCATGACGGCCACTCGCAGCGGCACCTCCATGCCCTCGAGTCCGGCCGTCACCTGATCCGCGAGCTTGTAGACGTCGACCTGAGCCCGGCCGCAGGACGGGCAGGACACGATCTCCAGGCGCCGGGGCTTGAGGTTGAGGGACTCCAGGATCTGAAGGCCGACCTTGACCTCCTCGGCGGGCGGAGCCGACAGGGACACCCGGATCGTGTCGCCGATGCCCTCCGCCAGCAGCGCGCCGAACGCGACGGCCGACTTGATCGTGCCCTGGAAGGCCGGACCCGCCTCGGTCACACCGAGGTGCAGGGGGTAGTCGCACGCCTGGGCCAGCTGGCGGTAGGCGTTGACCATCACCACGGGGTCGTTGTGCTTGACGGAGATCTTGATGTCGCGGAAGCCGTGCTCCTCGAAGAGGGACGCCTCCCAGAGCGCCGACTCGACCAGGGCTTCGGGCGTGGCCTTGCCGTACTTCTCGAGCAGACGCCGGTCGAGCGACCCCGCGTTCACCCCGATGCGGATCGGCACACCGGCGGCGCCGGCGGCCTTCGCGATCTCTCGCACCTTGTCGTCGAACTGCTTGATGTTGCCGGGGTTCACGCGGACGGCCGCACAGCCGGCGTCGATCGCGGCGAACACGTACTTCGGCTGAAAGTGGATGTCGGCGATCACCGGGATCTGCGACTTGCGCGCGATCACCGGCAGTGCGTCGGCGTCGTCCTGAGTCGGGCAGGCGACGCGGACGATCTGGCAGCCGGACGCCGTGAGTTCGGCGATCTGCTGCAGCGTGGCTCCGATGTCGGAGGTGCGCGTCGTCGTCATCGACTGGACCGACACGGGAGCGCCACCACCCACGGCGACGTTCCCGACCTGGATCTGCCGGCTCTTCCTGCGCTCGGCGAGCTGGGTCGGAACGGACGGCATTCCCAGTGAAATCGCAGTCATCTGCAGTGCAACCCCAACGTATGGATATAGGTCCCGGTTCGGCGGGCTCCGACCTCCGAGATTACGTCACTACCGGATCGGTGGGACACAGACCCGGTTCGCGTCCACCGGATCGTCAGCCGTCTGATACCTGACGGTGCGGCTCCGGCCCCGGCGCGGACAACAGTTCGCCCGCGGAACACTCCGTCTCCGGCGCACGTCGCGGCGGTCTTCCGTCGCGGCGATCTTCGCAGCACCTGCTCACCCACCCGCGCACCGTGTGCCTGCGCACCGGGGCCCGGCCGCTACCGCTACGTCCGCGCGGGGGGAGCTCACGCGCCCCGTGCGGCCGTAGGCAGCTGTATACGGCGTTTCCCCCGTATACAGCAGCGGCCGGCCCCCGTGCGGCCGCGTCGGAAAGCGCCCCGTACCCACGGATGCCGCGGGTACGGGGCGCGACAAGCACGAGCGGAGTGGCTGGATCGGCTGCTCCCCGCCGGCTCTCTCCGGCTCAGGTGATCTTGACGGGGTTCACGAGGTCGGCGACGAAGACCAGCAGCGTGAAGCAGACGAAGATCCCCGCGACGACATAGGCGACCGGCATGAGTTTGGCGACGTCGAAGGGCCCGGGGTCGGGCCGCTTCAGCAGCCGCGCCGTATGACGTCGCAGCGCCTCCCACAGCGCGCCCGCGATGTGGCCGCCGTCAAGCGGCAGGAGCGGCAGCATGTTGAACAGGAACAACGACAGGTTGAACCCCGCGACGAGGAACAGCATCATCGCGATCTGGTTCTCCGGCGGGATGTCCAGTGTGAACACCTCACCACCGACCCGCGCCGCGCCGAGGACGCCCATGGGCGAGTCCTGCTTGCGCTCGCCGCCGTCGAACGCCGCGTTCCACAGATCCGGGATCTTGGAAGGCAGAGCGACCATGGACTCGACACCGTTGCGCATCATGGTGCCCATCTGGTCCACGGACTGGCCGAAGGACTGCTGCACGATGCCGGAGGCAGGCGTGAAACCGAGGAAGCCCGCGGTGACGTACTCGCCCTCCTCGACGCCGCCGTGCCCGTCGGTCTTCGCGACCAGATTCTCTATGACGTCCGCGTGCAGCGTGCGCCGCGTACCGTCCCGCTCGACCGTGATGGTGGCCTCACCGCGGGAGGCGCGGATGCGGGACTGGAGGACCCCGTAGTCGTCGACGGACCGGCCGTTGTACGCGACGATCTTGTCCCCGGGCTTCAGGCCCGCCGCTTTGGCCGGGGCCGGTGTGTCGCCCGCCGCGCACTTGTCGCGGTTCTCGTTCTGCTCGATGACGCAGTCCGAGACGGCGCTGACCGTGGTGGTCTGGGTATTGAGCCCGAAGGTCATCAGGACGCCGAAGAAGATCGCCACGGCCAGCACCAGATTCATGAACGGCCCGGCGAACATGACGATGACGCGTTTCCACGGCTTGCGCGTGTAGAACAGCCGCTTCTCGTCACCCGGCTCCAGCTCCTCGAACGCGGCGGAGCGGGCGTCCTCGATCATGCCGCGCCAGGGCGACGTGGACCGGGCCTCTATGCGGCCGTCGGGCCCGGGCGGGAACATCCCGATCATGCGGATGTAGCCGCCGAGCGGCACGGCCTTGATCCCGTACTCGGTGTCGCCCTTCTTGCGGGAGAACAGGGTCGGCCCGAAGCCGACCATGTACTGGGGCACCCGGATCCCGAACAGCTTCGCGGTGGAGAGATGCCCCAACTCGTGCCACGCGATCGAGAAGAGGAGTCCGATTACGAAGACGACTATGCCGAGAATCGTCATCAGTGCGGTCATGCACGTGCCTCCGCTGTCGCCTTCGCCACCAGTTCACGGGACCGGATCCGGGCCCATGTCTCCGCTTCCAGGACGTTCCCGAGGGTCAGAGAAGTTCCCCGCGCGGGGCTGCCGTGCTCGGCGACCACCGCCGTGACGGTCTCCATGATCGCGTTGAACGGCAGGCCGCCCTTCAGGAAGGCGCCCACACACTCCTCGTTGGCGGCATTGAACACCGCCGGAGCCGTCCCCGCGAGCTGCCCCACGTGCCGGGCGAGTCCCACGGCGGGAAACGCCTCGTTGTCGAGAGGGAAGAACTCCCAGGACGACGCCTTGGTCCAGTCGAACCCTGAAGCTGCGTCCGGCACCCTCTCCGGCCAGCCGAGGCCGATCGCGATCGGTCCACGCATGTCGGGCGGGGTGGCCTGCGCGAGGGTCGAACCGTCGACGAACTCGACCATGGAGTGCACGTAGGACTGCGGGTGCACCACCACCTCGATCCGCTCGAAAGGGATGTCGTAGAGCAGGTGTGCCTCGATGACTTCGAGCCCCTTGTTGACGAGCGTCGCCGAGTTCACGGTGATCACGGGGCCCATGGCCCAGGTCGGATGGGCCAGCGCGTCCTCGGGCGTCACCCGGGCCAGTTCCGCCTTCGTACGCCCTCGGAAGGGCCCGCCCGAGGCGGTCACCACGAGCTTGCGCACCTCGCTGCGGGAGCCTGCCGCCAACGCCTGGAACAACGCGGCGTGCTCGGAGTCGACGGGAATGATCTGCCCCGGCTTGGCGAGCGCCTTCACCAGCGGGCCACCGACGATCAGCGACTCCTTGTTCGCGAGCGCGAGCGTGCGCCCGGCGCCCAGGGCCGCGAGGGTCGGCGCGAGGCCGATGGAGCCGGTGATGCCGTTGAGCACCGTGTGACAGGCGGACGCCGCCAGCTCCGTGGCGGCGTCCGGGCCGGCGAGGATCTCGGGCAGCGGCTCCGCCCCGTACTGCGCCGTGAGCGCCTCACGCAGCTGCGGTACGACGTCCTCCCGCGCCACCGCGACGGTGCCGACCTTGAGGAGATACGCCTGCTCGGCCAGGAGCCCCACCCGGCCCCCCGCGGCGGACAGCGCCGTCACACGGAAGCGGTCGGGGTTGCGGAGCACCAGATCCACGGCCTGGGTGCCGATGGAGCCGGTGGAGCCGAGGACGACGATGTCCCGGATACCTTCGGACGCGTCGTAGCGGAGATGCGGATCGGCGAGTGGAGCAGGACTGTCGGTCATCCCCCCATTCTCGCCATAAGAACTGTGCGGAAGGACAGGGAGTCCGGTAAGTCACCCGGCGGGCGGCGTCCATCTGTACGGAGCAGTCGTCATGAGGGCCCGGACACCGAGGCAACGCAGGACGGGGGCCGGCCCCGGCTTACGGGAGCGCCCTGTCGCCGAGGTGCCCGGAGACTACCGGCGCACCTCGCCTGTCATTGGGTGGTGGAAGTCACCCCGGGCCGCCGCGTTCGTCTCGTTGACGCCGCCGAGCCGCTTGTACGACGGGGGCGGGGACGGGGCCCGGCAGAGCGCCCCGTCCCCGCACCGTCCAACCCGTCCCCGCACCGTCCGCCCGTCACCGGCCGACGCGACCGTCTCCCACGCCTACGGCGGTATGGCGTCGGTACCTACAGCCGTACTTACTGCGGTAGGCCGTCCTTACTGCGGTTGGCTGTACTTACTGCGGTAGGCCGTCCTTAAAGCTGTACACCGGTGAAGACCATGATCCGTTCATAGGTGTAGTCCTCCATGGCGAACCGCACGCCTTCACGACCCACGCCGGAAAGCTTCGCGCCGCCGTACGGCATCTGGTCGGCACGGTAGGACGGGGCGTCGCCGATGATGACCCCGCCCACCTCCAGGGCACGGTGCGCGCGGAAGGCCGACTGCACGTTGTGCGTGAAGACGCCGGCCTGGAGCCCGTACTTGGAGTCGTTGACCGCGGCGTACGCCTCTTCCTCGCCGTCGACCCGGACCACGGACAGGACGGGGCCGAAGACCTCCTCGGACGCGAGGGTCGTGTCCGCGGGCAGGTCGGTCAGGACGGTGGGCGCGTACGCCGCCCCGTCGCGTCGGCCGCCGGTCAGCAGGTTCGCTCCCGCGCGTACCGCCTCGTCGACCCAGGACTCGACCCGCTTCGCGGCGTCCTCGCTGACGAGCGGACCGACCTCGGTCGCCGGGTCGGAGGGGTCTCCGGTGCTCTGGGCCTCGACCGCCTTGACGATGCGCGGCAGCAGACGGTCGTACACGGCGGCCTCGGCGATCACCCGCTGTACGGAGATGCAGGACTGTCCGCCCTGGTAGTTGGAGAACGTGGCGATCCGGCCGGCCGCCCAGTCGAGGTCCTCGTCCGAGGAGTAGTCCGCGAGGACGACGGCGGCGCCGTTGCCGCCCAGTTCGAGGGTGCAGTGCTTGCGCGGAACCGAGTCCATGATCGCGTAACCGACCTTCTCGGAGCCCGTGAAGGAGATGACGGGCAGGCGCTCGTCCTGAACGAGCCGCGGCATCCGCTCGTTGCCGACCGGCAGGACCGACCAGCTTCCGGCCGGCAGTTCCGTCTCGGCGAGGAGTTCCCCGAGGACGAGCGCGGAGAGCGGCGTGGCGGGGGCCGGCTTGAGGATGATCGGGGCGCCCACCGCGAGTGCGGGAGCGACCTTGTGGGCACACAGGTTGAGCGGGAAGTTGAACGGGGCGATGCCGAGCACGACGCCGCGCGGGAAGCGCCGGGTCAGGCCGATGCGGCCCTCGCCGCCGCCGTCGGTGTCGAGGCGCTGGGCCTCTCCCCCGTTGAAGCGCCGCGCCTCTTCCGTCGCGAAGCGGAAGACCGAGACGGCGCGGCCCACCTCGCCGCGTGCCCACTTGATCGGCTTTCCGTTCTCCGCCGAGATCAGCTGGGCGATCTCCTCGGTGCGCTCCACGAGGCGTCGTGCGACGTGCTCCAGGGCCGCGGCGCGTACGTGGGCAGGGGTGGCGGCGAACTCGTCCCGGACCGCGTAGGCGGCCGCGACGGCCTCTTCGACCTGATCCTCCGTGGGCACGGCGACCGTACCGACGAGGCGTCCGTCCCAGGGCGAGGTGACGTCGAAGGTGGTCTCGCCCGTGGCCTCTCGGCCGGCGAGCCAGAAGGCGTGGTGGGAAGTCATCGCGAGTCCCGGCCCTTCCGCAGTGGGTGTGGGTGGTGCGGCGCTGCCTCGTGCAGCGTCGCCCGGAGACCAGTGCCTCCGGGCTCACCGTAAGGGCTGTCCCGGGGCCCGTCGTTTGTCCGCTACGGAGCGGCCGGGCGGGACGATGCGCCGTAATGGCGTACCGGCGCACCGGGCGCTCTCATCTCGTACGTCGCGCACACATCGCACCTACGTGGTCCTGCCGCGCCGATCCGGCGGCAGGAACTCGTCACGCGCTCGCCCCGCACACCGCCGGGACGAGGCGCGGGCGGCGCGGCGACGTGGTGTGACTCCCGCGCTGGGCTTCAGGCCGTCCCGCCGGGGAACGTGGTCGCCTTCAGGGCGAGCCACAGCTCCATCCGGACGTCGGGGTCGTCCAGGGAGCGTCCCAGGATCTCCTCGACCCGGCGCATGCGGTACCGCAGCGTGTGCCGGTGCACCCCCAGTTCGGCGGCTGCGGCGTCCCACTGGCCGTGATGGGCGAGCCAGGCACGCAGGGAGGCGACGAGGTCGCCGCGTCCGGTCGCGTCGTGGTCGTGCAGGGCCCGCAGCATGCCGTCCGCGAAGGCGCGCACCGCGTCGTCCGCGAGGAGGGGCAAGACCGAGCCGGTGGCGAGTTCCTCGTGCTCGACGAGCACGCGGCCTCTGCGGCGTGCCACGGAGAGCGCCTGCTCCGCCTGCTTGTACGCCGCGGCTGCCGCGATGGGGCCGGCGGGGGCGGACAGTCCGATGACGAGGTCCTCGTCCCCGGCGGAGGACGAGGCGTCGCGGGAGTGTCGCGCGGCGTCGTGCGTCGCGGCGTACTGCGAGCAGGCGGCTGCGACGGCGCCGCGATTGACCGCGAGAAGGATCAGGCGTGCGCCGTCCTGTACGACGAGGACGGGCTCCGCGGCGCGGGCGGCGGCGCTCTCGACGACCTCCACGAGCGGGCCGAAGGCCGCCTCCGTAGGGACGTCGGCGCCTGTACCAGTGCGCCTCGCGGGCGCCCCCGGGATCGATGAGCGGCCTGCTCCCCGCCCCGTCGCCGCACCATGGCCCCGTGCTGCGGGGGCCGCCGCGGCGTCGGCGATGATCAGACGGAACGGCGCGTCGAGGAGAGGGCCGTACAGATCCCCCGCCGCCGCGCGGGCGTGATCGGACTCGCCGGCGAGCAGCATGCCGAGCACGGCGGCTCCGATGCGCTGCTCCGCCGCCTGGAAGGCGCGCGAACGCTCGGTCGTGAGAGTCAGGAGCGCGATCGCCGCGTGCAGGGCGTACCGCTCAGCCGTACCGAGTGTGCTCTCGGTACCCACGGCCAGGGCGGCGCGTGGGCGGCGCCCCGTCCCGAGGGAATGCAACTCCACGCGGTCCTCGGCGGCGGCGACGACAGCACTGGCCGGCGCCGGGCGGTCGCGCAGCCGCTGCACGTCGGCGGTGAGGCGTCCCGCGCGGCGGGCCGCCCACTGCGGTGCCGCGGCCACGACGGCGCCGGAAGCGTCGTACAGCGCCGCCCAGCCGTCGAGCTGTGCCGCGAGTGCGGCGAGCAGGCCCTCGGGTCCCGGCCCCAGCGCCTGCTTCGTGAGTTCCCGCTGGGCGGCGAATCCGGCCGTGACGGCGCGGTACTGCTCGGCGGCGATGGCGGCGGACACGGCCTTGCTGATGGCGAGGAACGGGGTCCTGCGCGGCACTTCGAGCAGGGGGAGGGACTCCGCCTCGGCGGCGGCGATCAAAGCGTCCGGTACGTCCTCGTAGTTGACGCCTACCGCGAACCCCAGCCCGGCCACGCCCGCCTCGACAAGCCGCCGCACGTATCCACGCATCGCGTCGGGATCCTCGGCATCCAGCTTGAGCGCGGTGATGAGCAGCAGTTCGCCCCCGTTCATGTAGGGAACGGGATCGGCCAGCTCGCTGACGTGCGCCCACCGCACGGGGGTGTCCAGTTTGTCCTGCCCAGCGCGCACCGTGAGCTTGAGGGCGGAGTGCTGGACGAGCGAGGCGAGTGTGGGCGGCATGGAACCTTCCGACCTTAGGACGGGGCATACGGGGCGGGTACCGAGCGGATGCTCCCCATGGCCTGCGGGTATCTCCAGCTATGGCCGACGTGTATGAACGAACACCGTCGATTGTGCCTCACTGTATGGAACGACCGTCCTGCGCCGGCACAGCGCCCGGTCCGCTGGGCGTGAAGAAGACAAAAGGCATGGCGGAGAGGTTTCAGTACGGACAGAGACAGAAGGGGCGTGTCGTCTCACGCTGTCCCCGGGCGCGGTGCGGCGCTCCGTCCGGAAGCGCGTCCACCTGTGCCCCTCACCGTCCCGGATTCCGTTCCCTTGACCGTAGCGGCAGCGGCACCGGCAGCGGCGATCCGACGCCGCCTCGGGGTGCCCGGAGGCGGCGTCGGACACCGGCCGGACGACTCAGTGGCGAAGGTCGACGAGGAGCGGCGGCGCGTGCTCCCCACGCACCGTGGTGAGGGAAAGGACGGCGTGGCCGGGCGGGACGGCGTGGGCGAGTTCGGAGGCGGACCAGCGTTCCCGCTCCACCTGCCGCACCGTGACGGACTGCGCCGTGGGCGCCTTCCCCGTGATCGCCCTGCGCAGGAAGTGAGTGACCTTGGCGAGCGGTTCATCCGCGACGATCTGCCGGTCGGTGACGTCGCGGATCTCGCGCCACTCCTTGCCCCAGGTCTCGGCGAAGTCCTGGCCGTCCCACGGCGTGACGCCGGAGAAGGCCATGCGGCACCCGGCGGCTCCGAGGAGGGGGCCGCGCAGGGCGCGAGGGATGTCGTCCAGCGTGCGGAGGGTCAGCACGACACCGGCGTAGGCCGAGCGCATCGCCTGGATCGCGCGCACCGTCTCCGGCGTGACGGCACCCGCGGCGTCGTCCAGGACGAGGCAGGCGAACAGCGACCTGTCCTCCCGGACGCTGACACTCGCCGTGAACTGGGCGAGGACGAGCCGGGCGATGATGGCGGAAGCCTCGGTGTGTCCGCGTGCCGGAAGATCGATCCGTACCCGCACGGGGTGATCGAGAGCCCGCAGCGAGAACGGCCTGCTGCGTCCGGACGTGTCGAAGAAGTCGGCGAAGGCCGGCCTGTCGAGCAGGGCGATGCGGTCGGCCAGTTGAGCCGCCGGGTCACCGGCGTGGCCCGACTGGCGTTGCCGCGACTCCAGGTCACGCACCATCGCCGCGCGCCCCGCCTTGGACAGGGCGTCGAGCAGTGCCTGGAGGGGCCCCGGCGCCCCGTCGAGCAGTTCCCGCAGTTCCGGCACCGACGGGAAGCGTCCGTGCACCGCGTGGAAGGGGCCGATGAGCTGGGCGAGCACCGTCGCCGGCCGACGGGTGTCGCCCACCCGGTGCTGTGCGGCCAGATCGCCCACGAGGGCTTCCGCGAGGACCGCCGCGGCTTCGTCGGCGTCGACGGCGCCACCGTAGAGGTCGAGGTCGTACACGGACTCCGGACGGCTGATCTTGATAACGACGTCGTAGTCCTCGTCGCGTCCGAGACCGGCACCAGCCGCTCCGACCACGACGACCGAGGTGCGCCCCGCGAGGGCCTGCAGACAGAGCGCCTCCGCCAGGGGGCGCACCAGTTGCGCGGTCTTACCCGCACCCGCGGGCCCCACCGCGACGAGCGAGGTACCCAGAATCTCCGCGCCGAGAGCGAGACCGGTCTCCCGGTACGAGTACGGGTTGTGGGGATCGTCGGCAGTGGTGCCGATGCGCACCTGCCCCGTGAACAGATCGTGCCGAGCGGCCCGGCCCGCCAGATCGCGCTGCCCGGAGGGGTGCGGGCAGGCCGCCGCCCCGTCACGCATCACCTCGGCCTCGAAGACGCTCGGTGACTGCCAGCCCGCCCGCACCGTCTGCCAGGCGCGGACGAGACGGGCATGGTCCACATCGCGCATCCGTCCGCCGCTCGCCTCGGCCGCGAGGCGGTCGGCCGCCGCGTGGGCTCCCGCGGCCCGCAGCTCCGGCCACTGGGCGGGGTCTTCCTCGGGTGACGGTGACGGGGGCTGCGTCGGGGCGGCGGGACACCAGGCCCGGGGGCCGTAACGGCGCCATACCTCCGCCCAGCGCCCCAGTCTTCCCACGGCGATCGCGATGATCAGCGTGACGACGGCGTAGTACAGGTAGGCGACGACCACTGCGCCCAGTGAGTGCCCCCGCGCCGCCGCGTCGGGGACCATGGCCCACATCGGGGCAAGCCACCACGTGCCGCCGAGATAGCCGTTGAACAACAGCGACCACACGAGCCAGCCCACCAGGAGAGCCAGCGCGGCCCCGCTCAGGAGTTGCCGCGTCGGGAGCGGCTCCGGCTCGTCGACGGGGCGGGGGACGTGCCCGAACCGCCAGATGCCGGGGGCTGCCGGGGGTCGGGGCGTCCGGAGCCACGCCAGGAACATCGCGCCGGGGGCCGGCCGCGCTTCCACCCCTGCCCCGGGATGACCGGGACTCCACTGCGGCCGGGGCGGCTGACCGGGCGGCCGGCTCGGCGGAGCCGGTACGGGGCGTGCGGGCTGCGGCGCACGGCGCGGGGGTGGTGGGACGGACGTGTCTGATCGCTCACCAAACCTGTCCTGTGCCGCGCCCAGGTCCACCGGCAAAGCCATGTCCCGGCGCGACGTGTACGGCGCCTCCTGCTCGGGGAGGAACCGATGGGCTTCGTCCGGGCCGCCGACGGACTCGGAGACGGCATCACGCACAGGGCCCTGCGCCGGAAACCCGTCTGCGGTGTTCTCGGCGGAGGCGGTGGCGAAGTCGTTGGCCGCCGTCCGCGCGTCTTCGGAGGTGGGCCCCGTCCGCGCCCCGTCCGCGCTGAGCCCCGTCCGCGCCACGTCGCGCTGGTGACCCTCGCCGATGCGCGCCGGGCGGGCGCCGTCGAACGGTCCAGGCTGCTCTTCCTCCGTCACCCACGTGGCGTAGGGGTCCGGCTGCCCGGCGACGGGCCCGCCGGCCGTGCGGGGCGTAGCGTCCGCATCCGGTCCGTGCGCCTCGTACCTGCCGTCCGCTTCCATGGCCTTGCCCCCTGACCTGCCGGTCCACCGTGACGTGCCGCTCGGCACGGGTCGATCGCGGCTCAATCTAGTGTCCCCGCAGCCGTGAGAGGCCGATGCACGCCTGAAAGGAAGATTTTCGGCCCCCCCTCATCCCGGGACACACCCCTCGCGAACCGGGAACGGAGCGCATCGGCGTGGCCGGACAGCTCCGGCGCCTCACGCCCGGACCGCTCCGGCAATGCGTGGCCGCTCGCCTCGTGAGCCGACATCCGATACGCCCGCGGCGCGACGTGGGCGACATGACGACGCGGCGTAGCGACGACGTGGCGCGATGTGGGCGGCGTGGGCGGCGTGACGGCGCGACGTAAGCAAGGAATGTGACGGCGCGACGTAGGCGAGGCGGCGCAACGGGACTGCCCCTAAGTGCTGCACCCAGCGTGAGGAACGGACATAGCGCTCAGCGCGACGCCGGCCGTCTGCGGCGGACAGGCTCCGTAGTGTCCATCACGGACAACGGAGCGGACCCACTGCTCCCGAACGGCACATCCCAGACGCTGCCCGGCCCCTCTAGCCTGCGATCAAAGAGCTGGAACAGCGGACGCGCCGTGAGACGACGGAGCCCCGCACCCCCGGGCCCCGATGCCGACGGCGAACGTCGCGCGGCGGTCCGGATCCCGGGTCCGTGCACCCGGATCATGGAATCCCAATGATCACAGGAGCCCTCATGAGCGCCATTCCGCAGGAGCGCCGCGTCGTCACTGCCATCCCCGGGCCGAAGTCCCAGGAGCTTCAGTCCCGCCGTGCCGCCACGGTGGCCGCGGGCGTGGGTTCCACGCTGCCGGTCTTCGCGGCCCGCGCCGACGGTGGCATTCTCGAGGACGTCGACGGGAACCGTTTCATCGACCTCGGCTCCGGGATCGCCGTCACCACCGTCGGCGCGAGCGCGGAGGCCGTCGTCCGTCGGGCGACCGCGCAGCTGGCGGACTTCACCCACACGTGTTTCATGGTCACGCCCTACGAGGCCTACGTCGCCGTCGCCGAGCAGCTCGCGGAGCTGACGCCGGGCGACCACGAGAAGAAGTCGGCGCTCTTCAACTCCGGTGCCGAGGCCGTCGAGAACGCCGTCAAGATCGCACGCGCCTACACGAAGCGCCAGGCAGTCGTCGTGTTCGATCACGGCTATCACGGTCGCACGAACCTGACAATGGCTCTGACCGCGAAGAACATGCCGTACAAGAACGGGTTCGGCCCGTTCGCCCCCGAGGTCTACCGAGTGCCCGTCGCGTACGGCTACCGCTGGCCGACGGGGCCGGAGAACTGCGGCCCCGAGGCGGCGGCCCAGGCCATCGACCAGATCACGAAGCAGATCGGGGCCGACAACGTCGCGGCCATCATCATCGAGCCGGTGCTCGGCGAGGGCGGCTTCATCGAGCCGGCCAAGGGCTTCCTCCCGGCGCTGCGGCAGTTCGCGAGCGACAAGGGCATCGTCTTCGTCGCCGACGAGATCCAGTCGGGCTTCTGCCGCACCGGCCAGTGGTTCGCCTGCGAGGACGAGGGCATCGTCCCGGACCTCATCACGACGGCGAAGGGTATCGCCGGGGGCCTGCCGTTGTCCGCGGTGACGGGGCGCGCCGAGATCATGGACGCCGCGCACTCCGGCGGCCTCGGTGGCACCTACGGGGGCAATCCGGTGGCCTGCGCCGCGGCGCTCGGCGCGATCGAGACGATGAAGGAGCTGGACCTCAACGCCAAGGCCCGGCGTATCGAGGAGCTCATGAAGAAGCGCCTCGGTGCCCTGCAGGAGAAGCACGAGATCATCGGCGACGTCCGCGGACGCGGCGCCATGATCGCCATCGAGCTCGTCAGGGCCGGCACGAAGGACCCGAACCCGGAGGCGACGGCGGCCCTCGCGAAGGCGTGCCACGCCGAGGGGGTCCTGGTGCTCACCTGCGGGACCTACGGCAACGTCGTACGCTTCCTTCCGCCGCTGGTCATCGGTGAGGCACTCCTCAACGAGGCGCTCGACGTGGTGGAGGAGGCCCTGGCCGCGCTCTGACACCGCGCCCCGTGTGACTTGCGGTAACCAGCGGACACTGTGAAGAAGGTGTGGGGGGGCGATGGGGGGATGACCGTGCACCTGTCGGACGGCTCGCTGCCTGTCGTAGGTTCGGGGCAGATGAGAGAAACACCCCGCTCGCAGGCGACTGCGGGCGGCGCCCGGACGAGGCTTCCCCGGTTTCGTCCTGGCTGTGCCTTCGCGCACACCACCGGAGCCGACGGCTCCGGAAATCCTCACCGATCGGATGGCCGCCCGCCCCACACCCCCCGGGGCGCGCGGCACCCCGGTCCCGGCGGACGCCCCGGAACCACCCCCCCTGTTCCGGGGCGTCCGGCTGCCGTTCTGGCGGCCTGCCTGCTCGTCTTCGCAGTGATCAGCTGGCAGATCGGCGTGGGTGGTCCAGTGCGCCGTCTGGACGAGCGCCTGGGCGTCGGTGTCCACGACCACGGGCTGCTTCCCCGTGGGCTCGCCGAACTCTTCTCGGACCTGGGCAACAGCGGTGTGGCGCTCCCCGTGCTGGCCCTCGTCGTCGTGGGTACTTCCTGGTGGGCACGGCGCCGGTCGACGTCGCGCTGGTGGGGACCCGGGGCCGCCGCCGCGTTGGCCATGGCGGCCGTCCCCCTCCTGATCGTTCCGCTGAAGGAGTTGTTCGACCGTCCGGGCCAGCCCACGGCGGAAGGACTGGGTTACTACCCGTCGGGTCATACAGCCACGGCCACGGTGGCCTACGGAGCCTGTGTCCTGCTCCTCCTTCCGCATCTACGGGGCGGCCACGGCAGAGCGCTGCGCCGGGGGCTCGTCGCCGCCTGGGCGCTCGTGAGCCTCTGCGTCGGGTACGGGCTGGTGCGCCAGGGCTACCACTGGCCTTCGGACGTCGTCGCCAGTTGGTCCCTCGCCGGCGCGCTCCTCCAGTGCCTGTTTCTCGCCGTCGCTCGCGGACACGTCGCGCGCGGAGGGCCCGCGGCGGCTTTTCCCGCCGTACCGCCCGAGGGCGCTGACGGCGTACCGGACAGGCCCCGTCGGCGGTCCTGACGGCGCGAACAAGCCCAGGCACGGGGCCCCGTTCGGGTGTCGGGCACGTCGCGCCGCGGCGAGTGTGCTGTCGCCGCCGGGGGACGCGAGACGGACCAGGACACGAGGGCCGGGAAGCGTGTCCAGGAGCAGCGCTGCCCCACCGCGTCCCAGTGCCGGGCGCCTCGTGGCCCGGAGAACAACCACCGTCATCCTTCCTCGACGCCGCCCCGTTCCGTCTCTCCGGCGCCCCGTTCCGTCATACCGCCTGTGGCTTCGGCAGGGGGCGCGGCATCCCGCTCCCTGCTCCTCGCGGACAGCCGGACCGCCGCCTCGTGCATGGCCAGTTCCAGGAGGACGGGGTCGCTCAGGGTTCCCGAGCTGTCCGGCGGGACGAGCCAGTGGACGGAGCCCGAGGTGACATCCGGACGCGGCACGACGATCCACGTCCCGTTTCCCGCGCCCCGTACGCCGGTACCGATCCAGTGAGCCGCGGTGCCCGGGGGAACGAGAAAGCCGATCCTGGACTCGTCGGCGTCGGCGAGGACGGGGCCGGGCCGGTCGAGAACGCCGTAGAGGACCTCAAGGGTGAGCCGGCCCAGTTCGCCCCCCAGGACGAGCACGTCCCATACCCGTCCGGCGGGCAGCAGCACGACGCCGAGCGGGTCGCTCTCCCAGGCACGCAGACATGCCTCGGGGTCGAGTGCGGCCGATGCCAGCCATTCGGTTGCGGTCCTGTCGTCCCCGGCGCCGGTCGTGGCCGTCATGGTGGGAGCCTCCTGCCGTGATCCCGCGCGGCGTTCCTCGCGACGTCGCGCCTGTCACGAAGGAGAGGGCTCCACCGCCCCGGCATTACGCGACTTCCGTTGCCCCGTAGGGGTGAGGACCGTCACACGGGGCGGCGGACGGGGCGGACGTCAGCTGTCGAACCCGAGGCCGAACCTGTCCATGGCGCGCAGCCACAGATTGCGGCGTCCCCCGTTCCGGTCCGCGTGGGCCAGCGACTGTTTCGTCAGCTCGATGCCGGCCCAGGCGAAGGGCTCGGGCGGGAACGGCAGGGGCTTGGTCCGCACCATCTCCAGCCGCGTGCGCTCCGTGTCCTCGCCCCCCAGCAGATCGAGCATGACGTCGGCCCCGAACCGCGTCGCGGCGACGCCCAGCCCCGTGTAGCCGGCCGCGTAGGCGACCCGGCCACCGTGCGCCGTCCCGAAGAACGCCGAGAACCGTGTACACGTGTCGATCGCCCCGCCCCAGGCGTGCGTGAACCGCAGCCCCTCCAACTGGGGGAAGCAGTGGAAGAACTGGCCGGCGAGTTTCCGAAAGGTGGCGGGCCGCTGGTCGTGTTCGGCGCGCACCCTTCCGCCGTACGGATAGACGGCGTCGTACCCGCCCCACAGGATCCGGTTGTCGGCGGACAGCCGGAAGTAGTGGAACTGGTTGGCGCTGTCGCCGAGCCCCTGCCTGTTCTTCCAGCCGATCGCGTCCCTCTGCTTGTCGGAGAGCGGCTCCGTCATGAGCGCGTAGTCGTACACGGGGACGGTGTAGGGACGCAGCCGCCGCACCAGGGAGGGGAAGACGTTGGTCCCCAGAGCGACCTGCCGGGCCAGCACCCTCCCGTAGGGGGTCCGTACGGCCATCCCCGGGCCGGCCTTCGCGAGGTCGAGGGCGGGAGTGCGCTCGTGGATGCGGACCCCCAGCGCGAGGCAGGCGCTTCTGAGTCCCCAGACGAGTCGGGCCGGGTTCAGGAGCGCGACGCCGCGCCGGTCGTAGAGCCCGGCGAGGAAGGTCGGCGAGTCGATCTGCGCGCGCAGGGCGTCGCGGTCGAGGAACTCCAGCCCACCGACGCCGCGGCGTTCGGCGGTCTCGTGCAACTCGCGCAGTTCCGCCACCTGATGCGGCTGGGTGGCCACGTCGATCTCCCCGGTGCGCTCGAAGTCGCACTCGATGCCGTAGCGGGTGAGCGACGTCTCGATGCCGTCCAGGTTGCTCGCTCCCAGCGCCTCCAGCGTCTCGATCTCCCCGGGCCAGCGCTCCAGGCCATTGGGCAGACCGTGTGTGAGCGACGCCGCGCAGAAGCCCCCGTTACGGCCGGACGCCGCCCAGCCGACCTCCTTGGCCTCGACGAGCACGACCTCCCGCCCCGGATCACGTTCCTTGGCGCGCAATGCGGTCCACAGGCCGCTGTAGCCGCCTCCCACGACCAGGAGATCGCAGCGCACGTCGCTGGTCAGCGCGGGTCGCGGAGCGGGCCTGCCGGGATCGTCCAGCCAGTAGGCGATGGGCCTGGCCTCGGCCAGCGAGTCGTTCCAACGGCTGCTCATGGCGCTCGGGGCCATGATGTCAACTCCCTACAGACGTGCCTCGGGGCACGGTTGGGCGGATGATGCGGTGATTACGGATGGTCCGTTCGCGACGGGGCGACGGGGCGACGGGGCGACGGGGCGACGGGGCGACGGGGCGACGGGGCGACGGGGCGACGGGGCGACGGGGCGACGGGGCGACGGGGCCGGCATACCGTGGCCGGTGCGCGACGTCACGTTGCTGGGTGCCCCGCCCCATCCACCCACCCGTCCCTCATGTGCGTTTGCGGCGGTGACCGAAGACCGTCGACAGGAGGACGACGAGTACGGCGATGACGAACATCGCCGTCCCGATCACGTTGATCTGCACGGGGGTGCCACGCTGCGCCGACCCCCACACGTACATCGGGAAGGTCACGGTGGACCCGGCGTTGAAGTTGGTGATGATGAAGTCGTCGAAGGACAGCGCGAAGGCGAGCAGCGCTCCGGCGGCGATACCGGGAGCCGCGATGGGCAGGGTGACGCGGAGGAACGTCTGGACCGGCCCGGCGTACAGGTCCTGGGCCGCCTGCTCCAGAGCCGGGTCCATGGACAGGACGCGCGCCTTGACAGCGGTGACGACGAAGCTCAGGCAGAACATGACGTGTGCGATGAGGATCGTCCAGAACCCGAACTGCACGCCCATGTTGAGGAACAGCGTCAGGAGCGATGCCGCCATCACCACTTCCGGCATGGCCATGGGCAGGAAGATCAGTGAGTTCACGACACCGCGCGCCCGGAACCGGTAGCGCACCAGGGCGAAAGCGATCATGGTGCCCAGGACGGTGGAGCCCAGAGTGGCCCAGCCCGCTATCCGCAGGCTGAGCGAGAGGGAGCCGCACAGGTCTGCCACGCCGCAGGGGTCCGTCCAGGCGTCCGTGGAGAAGCGCTGCCACTCGTAGTTGAAGCGTCCGTTGGGCTTGTTGAACGAGAACACCATGACGACGATGTTCGGCAGGATCATGTAGGCGAGGGTGCAGAGCCCAGCGATGACGACGAGGTTCCCGCGCAGTGTCCCGAGAGGGCCGCCACGCCGCCCCGACGGACCACGCGTCGCTCGCGCCGTACGCGCCTCCTCGCTGTTCGGGCCGGAGTCAGCGGAGTGCGCGTGGCCCGACCGGGGCGGCGACGTCGGGGCAGCCGTCCGCTCACGCGCGGCCGGCACCGTAGTGGGCTCCGGAGTGGGCTGAGGTTGTGCGGTCATCAGATGAGATCCTCCGTCCCGGTCTTGCGCAGGTAGACGGTGACCGCCGCGAGGATCGCGGCCATGAGGATGAACGACAGAGCCGCTGCGGCCGGGTAGTCGAGCACCCGCAGGAAGAGCGTCTGGATGACGTTCCCGATCATCCGGGTGTCCGTCGAGCCGAGCAGGTCGGCGTTGACGTAGTCGCCGGACGCCGGGATGAAGGTGAGCAGGGTTCCGGACACGACGCCCGGCATGGACAGCGGGAACGTCACCTTGCGGAAGGTCGTGAACGGAGCGGCGTACAGGTCCCTCGCCGCCTCGTGCAGACGGCCGTCGATCCGTTCCAGCGACGTGTACAGCGGCAGGATCATGAACGGCAGGAAGTTGTACGTGAGGCCGCACACCACGGCGAGCGGCGTCGCGAGGACCCGGTCGCCGTCCGTGATCCCCAGGGCGCTCGTCACGTCGAGCAGGTGCAGCGCGCTGAGTGCGTTCACCACGAGGCCGCCGTCGGCGAGGATCGTCTTCCACGCGAGCGTACGGATGAGGAAGCTCGTGAAGAACGGGGCGATGACGAGGACGAGGACGACGTTGCGCCAGCGCCCCGCCCGGAAGGCGATGAGGTAGGCGAGCGGATAGCCGAGCAGCAGGCACAGCGCCGTCGCCACCGCGGCGTAGGCGAGGGAGCGCAGGAACTGTGGCCAGTACTCGCTGAACACGTCCCAGTACGTGGCGAAGTGCCACGTGACCTTGAAGCCCTCCTCCAGTGAGCCCGTCTGCACCGAGGTGGACGCCTGGTACACCATGGGCAGTGCGAAGAAGGCGAGGAGCCACAGGAGCCCCGGGAGAAGCAGCCAGTACGGGATGAACCGGCCCCTCGCGCGTGACGGCCGCCCCTTCGGGTGCTGTCGCGGTTCCCCCGGGGGCCCCGATGTCGCCGACGGCGGTGCGGAGGGCGCGTCGGTGAGGTTCACGCGGCTTCCTCCCCGGTGTCGGCGGTCCGTACGCCTGCGTCGATGTCCTGGTCCGCGCCCAGGCCGAAGCTGTGCGCGGCACTCCAGTGGGCGACGACCTCGGCGCCGGGAACGAGGCGGGCGTCGCGCTCGATGTTCTGGACGTACACCTCGAATTCTCCGCACACCGGGGTGTCGATCACGTACTGCGTGGAGACACCGATGAAGCTCGACGTGGCGATCCGCCCCGTCACCCGGTTTCGCCCGGCGGGGATGCCCGCGGCGTCCTCGGCGGGGACGAGGGACACCTTCTCCGGGCGCACGCCAAGGAGGATGTCGCCACCCGGAGCAGGGGACGTCGCGCAGCGGTCGCCGCGGAGCGACAGCGTCGTACCCCGCACCGTCACCGCGACGTCCTCCCCGGACACGTCCGCGACGTGCCCCGCCAGAAGATTGGACGTCCCCAGGAAGTTGGCCACGAACGTGGTCCGCGGGTTCTCGTAGAGGTCCGCCGGAGAGCCGAGTTGCTCGACCCGGCCCGCGTTCATGACGGCGACCGTGTCGGCCATCGTCATGGCCTCCTCCTGGTCGTGGGTGACGTGGACGAAGGTGATGCCGACCTCGGTCTGGATGCGCTTGAGCTCAAGCTGCATCTGACGCCGCAGTTTGAGGTCGAGCGCCCCGAGCGGCTCGTCCAGAAGCAGGACCCTCGGCCGGTTGATGAGCGCTCGGGCCACGGCTACGCGTTGCTGCTGGCCCCCGGAGAGCTGATGCGGCCTGCGGCGGGCGAAGTCACCGAGCTGCACCAGATCCAGCATTTCGTCGACCTGCTTCCTGACGGACTTGACGCCCCGTCGGCGCAGCCCGAAGGCGACGTTCTCCTGTATGTCGAGATGAGGGAAGAGCGCGTAACTCTGGAAGACGGTGTTCACCGGCCGCTTGTACGGGGGCAGTCCGGTGACGTCCTCGTCGCCGAGGTGGACGGTGCCCGAACTCGGCACCTCAAGGCCGGCGATCATGCGCAGGGTGGTGGTCTTGCCGCAGCCGGACGCTCCGAGCAGAGCGAAGAAGGACCCTTGGGGCACCGTGAGGTCCAACGGGTGCACCGCGGTGAACTGACCGTACTTCTTTCCTATGCCGGTGAGGCGGACGGCGCCGCCCCGTTCGGTCGAGGCTGACGGTGCGGCGGGGGGCGTCGTGGTCGTCATGAGCTGAATCCCGGGGATGTGAGGAGACGGGGCGGGACGAGGGGCGCCGACACGGGTCGTGGCCGGCGTCAGGAGCCGAACAGTGGAAGGAAAGACTTGGGAGATCACGGTGGACGAGAGGCGGGAGCGGGCTGAGCGGGGCAGGCGGCGGGTAACGGGCCGGAGAAGGCTGGAGCACGGCTCGGAGATCAGGAGCCGCTTCTGCAACTCGGGCGACGTGTTCGCGCAGTTGTCCCCGCCCGCTCTCCGCCCACCTCTTCCCGCACCGACGAAGGACACCGACCGGCGCTGGTCGGGGCACTGCCACGGAGCCGGGAACCCACGCCCGTGCGCGACGATTCTCCCTGCGCTTCATGCCGCCGCACCGTGCCCCGTCCCCTGGGCTCCCGGCACGGTTCGCCCGTGCCGGGAGCCCCGGAGAGGTCATCCGTCGGTCAGGGCGGCGAACTTCTTCTCGTACGCCGCCTCCTCCTTCGCTCCCAGCGAGCGGAAGGCGTGCGATCTCGCGGCCGTCGCCTTGTCGGGAACGATCAACGGATCTTCTGCGGCGTCCTTGTCGAGCTTCGCCAGTTCGGGCCGGACACCGTCGACGGGGCAGACGTAGTTGATCCACGCCGCAAGCCGCGCCGCGACCGGAAGCTCGTAGTAGTAGTCGATGAGACGCTCGGCGTTCTCCTTGTGCCTGGCCTTGTTCGGCACAAGGAGGCTGTCCGTCGAGGTCATGTAGCCGCTGTCCGGGATGTGGAACCGGATGTCGGGGTTGTCGGCCTGGAGCTGCACGACGTCGCCGGCCCAGGCGAGGCAGGCGGCGAGATCCCCCTTGCTGAGGTCCGCGATGTAGTCGTTGCCGGTGAAGCGCCGCACCTGTTTCCTGTCGACGCTCTTCTGGATCCTGGCGACAGCGGCGTCGAAGTCGTCGCCGGTGACGGTGGCGGGGTCCTTGCCCATGTCGAGGAGGGTCATGCCGACCGTGTCCCGCATCTCGGACAGGAGTCCCACCCTCCCCTTGAGTTCCGGGTTCTCCAGGAGCTGGGAGAGCGAGGTCACCTCCTTCCCTCCCGTGGCCTTCAGGTTGTAGGCGATGACGGTGGAGATACCGGCCCAGGGGTACGAGTGGGCGTGCCCGGGGTCCCAGTCCGGGTTGCGGAACTGCGGGGACAGGTTGGTGAAGGCGTGCGGGAGGTTGGCCGGGTCGAGTTTCTGCACCCACCCGAGCCGGATGAGCCGGGCGGCCAGCCAGTCGGTAACGCAGATGAGGTCGCGCCCCGTGTCCTGTCCGGCGGCGAGCTGCGGCTTGATCTTCCCGAAGAACTCGACGTTGTCGTTGATGTCCTCGGTGTACTTGACCTTGATCCCGGTGCGCTTGGTGAAGGCGTCGAGCGACGGGCGGTGTCGTTCGTCCTCACTGACGTCGATGTACTCGGTCCAGTTGGAGAAGGTGACCTGTTTCTCCTTCACCGAGTGGTCCTCGGACGCGGCCGCCTCGTCATCGGTCCTGGCCGCGGGGGGTATGCCACAGGCGGAGAGTGCGGCGAGTCCACCCGCCGCGAGCACTCCGCCGCCCGCCGCGCGCAGCACGGTGCGACGTTCCGGCCGTGCACGAGCGGCGTTCCTGCGCCCCGTCCAGTCACCGCGTAGCGCTCGCAGCATCGACGACCGCTGCGCGGCTGACATCCGGTCCGGATCGAACTCTTCCATGCGCTGTGCCCTTTCGGGTGAACGTATTTGGCGAGTGCGGCGGCGGTGGTCCGGCCGCCGGGGGTTATCTGTCTCCGAAGACCGTGCGGTGCCAGTCCTTCCTGGCCACCGCGGTGTTGTCGAACATCACGTGTTTGACCTGCGTGTACTCCTCGAAGGAGTAGGCCGACATGTCCTTGCCGTAACCGGACGCCTTGTAGCCGCCGTGCGGCATCTCACTGATGATCGGGATGTGGTCGTTGACCCAGACGCAGCCGGCCCTGATCTCGCGCGTGGCGCGATGGGCCCGGTAGGTGTCCCGTGTCCAGGCGGAGGCGGCGAGCCCGTACGGTGTGTCGTTCGCGAGTCGCAGTCCCTCGTCGTCCGTGTCGAACGGCAGCACGACCAGCACGGGGCCGAATATCTCGGCCTGGACGATCTCGCTGTCCTGCGCGGCATCCGCGATGAGCGTCGGCGCGTAGTACGCGCCGTCCTTCAGGACGCCGCCGGGCACCGTTCCGCCGGTGACGACGGTGGCGTGCGAGCGTGCCCGGTCGACGAACCCGGAGACCCGGTCGCGCTGGGCGTGGCTGACGAGGGGGCCCAGGTCCGTCGCCGGGGCGAAGGGGTCTCCGAGCCGCACCGTCTCCATCAGCGCGGCGGCCTCGCGCACGAAGGCCTCGTACAAAGGACGCTGGACGTACGCGCGCGTGGCGGCGGTACAGTCCTGCCCCGTGTTGATGAGGCTGCCGGCCACGGCGCCGTGCACGGCGGCGTCGAGGTCCGCGTCGTCGAACACCACGAAGGGGGCTTTCCCGCCCAGTTCCAGGTGGAGCCGGGTAATGGTGGTCGTGGCGATCTCCGAGACCCGTCTCCCTACCGCCGTCGATCCCGTGAAGGACGTCATCACGACGTCCGGGTGCGCGACGAGCCGTTCCCCCGCGTCCTTCCCCGCGCCGTTGACGATGTTGACGACGCCGTCGGGGAAGCCCGCTTCCTTTGCCGCCTCGGCGAGGAGCAGAGAGGTGAACGGCGTCAGCTCCGCCGGTTTCAGGACGATGGTGTTTCCGGCGGCGACGGCCGGAAGGATCTTCCAGGCAGCCATCTGGAGTGGATAGTTCCACGGCGCGATCGACCCCACGACGCCGATGGGTTCGCGACGTACGTACGACGTGTGGTCGGCGCTGTACTCGGCTGCGGCCCGCCCTTCGAGATGGCGCGCCGCGCCCGCGAAGAACGCGGCGTTGTCCACGGTGCCCGGCACGTCGAACTCGCGGCTCAACTTGATCGGCTTCCCGCACTGGAGCGACTCCGCCTGGGCGAACTCCTCGGCTCGCTCCGCGAGGACGGCGGAGAGGTGTTGAAGCAGTGCGGACCTCTCTGCGGGGGTCGTCGCGGCCCAGCCGGGAAACGCCGCGCGGGCGGCGGCCACCGCCTCGTCCACATCCCGGGTCCCAGCCAGTTCGTACGTGAACACCTCGTCGCCGGTTGCGGGGTCGACCACCGACTGCCGGCGTCCTGACGTCCCGACGCGAAACCGGCCGCCGATGTACTGCGCGCCTGCCGCGAACCTGTCCCGTGGCTGGAAGCGGTTGCTCATGTCGCTCTCCTCCGGCACCTGAGCCTCGGCTGCGGGCGCCGTAGCCCTGGCTCAATGTGAGTGCCGATCCTGGCAGAGCAGCGTTCCTTCAACAAGTGATTCCGTTGTTTCCTTTTGGTTACTCGACGGAATCTGTCGACCAGTTGTCGAGCCCTCCCAAAAAATCACGACGGGTTGTCCGTAGCGGCTGACACACTCACGCGCATGGTCGGGATCGATACGTGGGAAGCGCTCCGCGCCCACGAACGGGGCGGCGACGGCGCGGACGACGCCAGTGCGCGAAGGCCACCGAAATACCTCTTCTTCTGGGGGCACCGGCAGCGAGTGGACGGCCGGCTCGACAAGAGCTGTTTGAGCCAGTGGTGGCCCACTCCCTTCCGGGTGGGTGAGCGTGAGTACGCCACAGCCGAGCACTGGATGATGGCCGAGAAGGCGAGACTCTTCGGTGACCTGGCGAGTGAGCGGGCCGCTCTCGCGGCACCGACACCGGCGCAGGCGAAGATCGCAGGACGACTGGTGCGGGACTTCGACGAGCGGACGTGGCACCGGGAGCGCTTCCGCATCGTGGTCGAGGGAAGCGTCCACAAGTTCTCCTCCCACCCCGGCCTGCTCGCCTTCCTCCTCGGCACAGGCGATCGCGTCCTCGTGGAGGCCAGCCCGCTGGACCGCGTATGGGGCATCGGCCTGGCCGCCGACGACCCGCGCGCCCAGGAACCCGAAGAGTGGCGAGGCCCCAACCTGCTCGGCTTCGCGCTGATGGCCGCGCGCCAGTCCTTGAAGTCCTCCTGCGGAGCGGACGACGGTGACGGGGCCGCGCACCCAGCGGCCGGCCCATCGGACACCGTCGAGTCCTCGGCCAGCCCCGGATAAGCGGAAGCGGACCTCGTGAGCTTTACGGCTTCGCGCCCCACCGGGCCGCCACGGACGAAGTCGTGCGGCAGACGAGTGTGCGAGCCGGGCCCCGTGACCACCCCGCGGGGCAGTGGCGGGCCGTCAGGTGCACTCAGTGCCTCTGAACGCCACGCGGGCGGCGGGCGGCGGGCGGCGGGCGGCGGGCGGCGGGCGGCGGGCGGCGGGCGGCGGGCGGCGGGCGGCGGGCGGCGGGCGGCGGGCGGCGG